>JBDSGF010000057.1:0-4000 GCA_039919135.1 Candidatus Limnocylindria bacterium
CCTTCATCACCGACCACCACGGCGAGACGCTGGCCCTGGAGGCCGATCATCGTCGCCACGCCGAGATCGAGAACGCCATCCGCGACCTCAAGTACGGCGTGGCCCTCAACCACCTGCCGTCGGGCAGGTTCGCCGCCAACGGCGCCTGGCTGGCGGTGCAGGTCATGGCCCACAATCTGGCGCGCTGGACGGCGCGCATCGGCCTGGGTGCAGGGATCGTCACGACCAAGACGCTGCGGCGCCGGCTGTTCGGCCTGGTCGGGCGCCTCACCCGCTCGGCAAGGCGGCTCACCCTCCACCTCCCGGCACGCTGGCCATGGGCCATCGACTGGAGCACTGCCCTGGCCCGCCTGCGCGCGATCCCGATCCTGGCCTGACGGCCGAATCCCTCGCGCAAACCTGGGGCTGGCGTCAGCCTGCGCGGCATCGGATCGCAGTGCTCCAGTCGGGCTGGATCTGAGGTCTCCCACCCACCATCGGCGCGGCATCGACCAAATCCGGGAGCTGCGCCTCGCCGTGCAGCCGTCAGATCCTGCGAACCGGCTGGCACGTGCCCATCAGGCGGGATGTTCGGTGGATCGGGGCTAACTGGCCAGGGCGTAGGCGACCGCATCGACAGCGCCGAGCACCTCGCCGGAGGCCCACGCGTCGGCCAGGGCAGGGTCGTTGTGGATCTCGTCGGGATCGAATCCGAGGACCAACCGATTCGAGAGGTTCAGGCCGGTCCCGGTCGTGCGCTCGAGCGTAAGGACGGCACCCGATAGGCGCGCGGCGCGCTCGCGATCGCCATCGCGCACGGCAAGGATCGCAAAGGCGTCGAGAACGAGCGCATAACCGGTGACGTCCTGGGCCTCGGCGAAGATCCCCAACGCCTTCGTGAATCGTCTGCGCGCATCGGCTCGGGCGTCGGGGCTGCCTCCCAACAACTGGTCCTCCGTCAACGCAGCGAGGCCCAGCGTGTAACTGGACCAGCCGATCATGAAGCTGTCCCCAATCGACTCGAAGATCTCGAGCGCGTGAAACCCGTGCTCGCGCGCGGGCTCGAGCTGTCCGCTGCCCCAGGTCACGTTCGACAGCGCCCATTCGCAACGGCCGATGCCCGGCGCGTCGTCGAGCTCGCGGAAGATCGACAGCGCCTCGTTGACATGGCTCTCCGCCCTTCCGGCCGCCTCAACGTTCTGGAGATCGAGGATCGCCCAGGTGAAGGAGATCCCGTACAGAGCCTCGGCAAGACCGGCCCGATCCCCCAGCTCTCGCCGCGCCTCGATCTCCTCCTCGTACAGGGCTCGCGAGCGATCTGCATCGGCCATCCAATACGCGAGCCCGGCCGCCGCGGAGAGCGCATCCGCCCGCGCCTCGGGGTGGTCCCGGCTGCTCGGCAGCTCCAGCGCCCGGCTGATGCGCTCCAGGCCCTCGGCCAGGTGGCCGCGCATCTGCCAGAAGCGCCACAGGGCGGCACCGAGGCGCAGCGCAGTCTTGGCCGCGTCAGTGTCGACCGCCCAGATGATGGCCGCGCGGAGATTGTCGTGGTCCTCCGCCAGCCGATCGAGCCAGGCACGCTTGTCGGAGCCCATGATGCGGGACTCGGCGGTCTCTGCCAGCTCGGTAAAGAACGCCGCATGGGCTGCCCGGAGGTCCTCCAGCCGACCGCGCTGCGCCGCCCGCTCCGCGGCGAACTCACGGATCGTCTCGAGCATCGCAAAGCGCGGCCCGCCGTCGAACCCCTCGAACTGCCGCACGAGGCTCTTCTCGACGAGCGATGCGAGCGCGTCGATGAGCTCGCCGGTCACCTCGTCGCCACACACCCGCTCGATCGCGTCCAGCCCGGCACCACCGACGAAGACGGAGAGGCTCGCGAAGAGCGCGCGGTCTGCATCGTCGAGCATGTCGTGGCTCCAGGCGATGGCTCCGCGCAGCGTCTGCTGGCGCTCTGGAAGGTCGCGAGAGCCGCCGGCGAGCAGTCCGAGCCGATCCCCGAGCCGTCCGAGCATCGCCTGCGGTGTCAGGATTCGGATGCGCGCGGCGGCCAGCTCGATGGCCAGCGGCAGGCCGTCCAGCCGCACGCAGATCTCGGCGACCGCAGGCGCGTTCTCGTTCGTCACCTCGAAGGCGGGCTTCACGGCCCGCGCGCGCTCGATGAAGAGCGCCACGGCCTCGTACTGGCTGAGCTGCGTCAGGGGCGGCAGGTTGGACGGGTCCGGCAGGCCCAGCGGCGGGACCGGGTACTCCTGCTCACCCGAGACGTGCAGCGTGCTGCGGCTGCTGGCCAGGACCGACAGCATCGGACAGGCGCTGAGGAGTTGGTTGACCCATGTGCCCGCGGCGATCACCTGCTCGAAGTTGTCGAGCACCAGCAACAGTCGCTTCACGCCGATGTGGTCGGCGAGCCGTTCCATGGCTGTCCGCCCACCGCGGTCGGGAAGGTTGAGCGCCTGCGCGATGGACGGCAGCACGAGGTCAGGGTCCGTGATCGTGGCCAGCTCCACGAAGTACACGCCGTCGGGGTAGTGCCTGAGCGCCCGCCCCGCGACCTCGAGGCTGAGGCGCGTCTTTCCCGTGCCACCTGGACCGGTGAGCGTCAGGAGGCGATGCTCGGCCAGCAGATCGGCGATCTCGCCGATCTCTCGTTCGCGCCCGAGAAAGGTCGTCAGGCGCGTCGGCAGGTTGTTGGGCGTGGCATCGAGGGAGCTGATGGGCGCGAACTCGCTGGGCAGGTCCGGGATGACGAGCTGCCACAGGTGCTCCGGGTGCTCGAGATCCTTGAGCCGATGCTCGCCCAGGTCGCGCAGGTCGACACCATCCGGCAGCGCCTGGTCGAGGAGCGCGCGCGTGGCAGACGACAGCATTACCTGCCCTCCGTGCCCCACGCCCGCGATGCGGCTGGCGCGATGGACGTGGAGACCGACGTAGGTCTTCGCCGACAGGCTGGCCTCTCCGGTATGCAGGCCGATGCGCACCCGGATCTCGGCGCCCGGCGCCCACGGCTCGGCAGCGAGCGCGCGCTGTGCCTCAACGGCCGCGGCGACCGCGCCGGGTGCGGTAGGGAAGGCGACGAAGAACGAATCGCCTTCCGTTCCCACCTCATTCCCGCCGTTTGCAACGAACGCGGCACGCAGCAGGACTCGGTGACGCTCGAGCTGCCCTGCCCAGGCGTCCCCCTGGGCGCGGAGCAGCCGCGTCGAGCCCTAGATGTCGCTGAACAGGAACGTGACGGTGCCGGTAAGCAGCTCGGGCATTGGCGGGGGAAGTGTGCGGCTCGGGCGGCCGCTCGCGCAAGGCCCCGGATGCGCGCCTCGGGGCGCGCTCCATTAGGCTGCGCGGGTGCGATTCGTCCTGCGTGGCCTCCGCGACCGGCCGGTCCTGACGGCCTTCCTCGGCGCGCTGACGATCGCTTTCTCGGCAATCTTCGTGCGCCTGGCCGACGTGTCGCCGGCCACGGCCGCCATCTTCCGCTGCGCCTACGCCCTGCCGCCCCTGGCCCTGCTGGCCTGGTACGAGCAGCGCCGATACGGACCACGCGCCGCCGGCCAGGCACGCCTGGCCTGGATTGCCGGGGCATTCTTCGCCGCCGATCTCGTGCTGTGGCATCACGCCATCGTGCAGGTCGGTGCCGGGCTGGCCACGGTGCTTGGCAACACGCAGGTCGTGATCGTACCGATCGCCGCGTGGCTGTTCCTCGGGGAGCGGCCGGGCGGCAGGGTGGCCGCATCGGTGCCGGTGGTGCTCATCGGTGTCGTGCTCATCTCGGGCGTGCTCGGGGGCGGAGAGGCGTACGGCCGCGACCCGGTGCTCGGAGTGCTGTTCGGGATCGGCACAGGCGTCGCCTACGGGGGCTTCATCCTCGTGCAGCGGCGCGCCAATGCGGACCACCGGCGCCCGGCCGGACCGCTCTTCGACGCCACCCTGTCCGCTGCGGTCTTCTCCACGCTCATTGGTCTGCCGCTGGGGGAGGTTGACCTGGTGCCAAGCTGGCCGGCGCACGGCTGGCTGTTGTTGCTGG
>JBDSGF010000058.1:0-18257 GCA_039919135.1 Candidatus Limnocylindria bacterium
AGCTCGTCGAGGAGGGCGGCGGCATCGGTCCAGGGGTAATCGGGGAGCGATGAGCGCAGGGTGGCGAGCTCGTCGTCGCGGATGGTGGTGTAGCGCTCGGCCGTCATCGGTGAACCGTCGTCGAGCCGGACGGCGTGCGTGCGCCACTGCCACAGCTGCGAGCGGCTGATTTCCGCGGTGGCGGCATCCTCCATCAGGTTGTTGATGGCGGCGGCGCCGTTGCCGGCAAGCCAACTGGCGAGATACGAGAGACCGATCGAGATGTTGGCGCGAACGCCGTGCTCCGTGACGGAGCCGCCGGGCACCTGGACATCGATCAGGTCACGGGGTGAAACCTTGACCTCCGGGCGCAATCGGTCCTTCTGGTTGGGCCGATTACCCAGGACGCCGGCGAAGACCTCGCGCGCGACCGGCACGAGATCGGGGTGGGCGACCCAGGTGCCGTCGAAGCCGTCGGATGACTCGCGAACCTTGTCCTCGCGCACCTTGGCGAGCGCGCGCTCATTGGCCTCGGGGTCCTTGCGAGAGGGGATGAATGCCGCCATGCCGCCCATGGCGTGGGCGGCACGCTTGTGGCAGGTCTGGACGAGCAGCTCGGTGTAGGCGCGTAAGAAGGGCACCGTCATCGTCACGACCGATCGGTCCGGCAGCACCATCTCCGGCCGCCCGCGGAACTTCTTGATGATGCTGAAGATGTAGTCCCAGCGGCCGGCGTTGAGGCCGGCGGCATGCTCGCGCAGCTCGAACAGGATTTCGTCCATCTCGAAGGCGGCGAGGATCGTCTCGATGAGCACGGTGGCGCGGATGGAACCCTGCGGGATGTCGAGCCCCTCCTGCGCCGCGATGAAGATCTTGTTCCACAGCGCCGCCTCGAGATGGCTCTCGAGCTTGGGCAGATACAGGTATGGCCCCGAGCCGCGATCCAGCAGCTCGCGGGCGTTGTGGAAGAACCAGATGCCGAAGTCGAAGATGCTGGCGCTGATCGGTTTGCCGTCAACAAGAACGTGCGCCTCGACCAGGTGCCAGCCGCGCGGCCGGATGCAGAGCGTCGCGATGGTGTCGTTGAGGGTGTACGCCTTTTCATCGGTCTGGAAGGTCAGTCGTCGTCGCACCGCTTCGCCAACCGCCCAATGGCCGGTCACGACGTTGTCCCAGGTGGGGGAGAGGCTGTCCTCGAAGTCGGCCATGAAAACCGATGCGCCCGAATTCAGCGCATTGATCAGCATCTTCGGCTCGGCCGGGCCGGTGATCTCGACGCGCCGATCGTCGAAGTCGGGCGGCGCGGGCGCGACGCGCCAGGTCGGATCGCGGCTCTCGATTGGGTTCGGCAGGAAGTCCGGCATCTCGCCGGCGTCGAGCCGTGCCTGGCGCTGGCCGCGATCGGCCAGTAGGCGCTCGCGCTCGGCATTGAAATGCCGATGAAGCTCGGCGACGAAGTTCAGTGCCTCCGGCGTCAGGATCTCATCGGCGTGATCGGTCGGGCGGCTGATCTGAACTCCGGCGGGCGTATCGGTCATGCGCCCATTGTCGCAGCCGTCAGAGGAAGAGACCGATGTCGACCTGCGCAAGTCGCCGCAGTCGAGCGGCCGCGGCCGAGAAGTCCGGTGCGCGTGGTGCGTGCGGCGGCACGCTATGTTGCAACGGAGCCCGAGTCGGCGACAGATGTGCGTCGAGCGACTCAGGTGTCATGCGAACCTGCCCGTTCGAAGCCTATTCGGGCAGCTCAGGCGTCACTCGACGACGATGGCATTCGTCTGGAGACCGGTTGCGGTGATCATCGGTCTGGGCCCTCCTTCGGCAGTCCGTAGCGCTGGGATTTGATCAGGCGCTCCGCCGCGCTGTCCTCGATCAACGACGCCAGCCGACGCTGACGCGTCGCCTCCTGCTTGGCCGATACGACCCACCACGTCGCGACTCGCCGATAGCCCGGCGTCTGCGTCTGCCACCACGTCCAGGCGCCTTCATTCGCCTGGAGCTGGGCCAAGGAAGCGGGCGGAAGATCCGCGGGGCGGTTCTCGTAGGCGTAGATGCCGGTGTTATCCGCGGTGCGCGCCTCGAACGCTCGGATTCCGGCCGGATGCGCGCGACCGGCCGCCATCAGCTCGCCCATACGCGCCACGTTGACCGCGCTCCACGTGCTCCGCTTCGTCCTTGGCGTAAATCGGTTGGCATGCACTTCGTCGTCGATTCGCCGCCCGACGCCGTCGATCCAGCCGAAACATAGCGCCTCCTCCACCGCCTCGGGGTACGTCATCGAGGTCTTCGGCACGCCCTTCCTGTAGTAGCCGGTCCACAGCTCGGTGGCGCTGTCGTGGTTTACCTCCAGCCAAGTGCGAAAATCGGCCGCAGCGGGGAATACGGCAACCTCGGTTGGCGTGGGCGCCCGGGCGGGGGACCGCGGCATTTCGGTCATACTTCCGTTTTCGTGACGGGTGGCGGACAATCACTGTATCGGGCGTCTGACGCTGGCTCGTTGCATCACACTCGTATGATCCCCGACGACGAGAGTCTAAGGATCCTTCACGGAGGACGCATGCCCCTGTATCTGGATGAGCACGAACTGATCCCGGGCCTCAAGGCCGATGCCCTCGCCCAGGCGCACGCGCGCGACGTCGAGGTCGGCGCGAGCTACGGCGTCAACTACCTGCGCTACTGGTTCGACGAGGCCACCGGCAAGGTGTTCTGCCTGGTCGACGCCCCCAGCGCACAGGCGGCGGAAGACGTGCATCGCGAGGCCCACGGGCTCCTGGCCGATCGGCTGATGGAGGTTACCGAGGGCGGGTGAGCCGCTAACCCCCGGTGGCGTAGGCAATCGCCGCTTCCAGGGAAGCGCGTCGTCCCTCAGCCATCGCCGATTGAAGGGCCTCCTCACCGAGCATGCGCCCGAGTCCGGCGAGAAACTGGTCGAGTTCCGCGGTGGCGGCCCGTGACAGCGGCGCGCCGATCGACTCTCGGAGGCCGGCCGCCATACCGATGAGCCGCGCCGCGCGCTCCGGCTCCGCCTCGGCCACGCCGGCGAGCCGCTCGAACATCGACGCGATGCCGGCGCGGTCGCCGAGCTGGCTGCGCAGCGACAGGCTCTCCCGATAGACCTTCGCGGCCGCGGCATGGTCACCCTCCTGTGCGGTCACGTCACCCAGCCCGGCAAGCATGCGCGCCTCCGCCCGACGGTCGCCGATGCGGCGGTAGAGGCCCATCGCGTCCTCGTATCTCGCCCTGGCGGCGGCCAGATCGCCGCGCCGCCGGCTGACAAGTGCGAGGCGCGAGGTCGCCTGGGCCATGCCCCAGACATCGCCGAAGGTTTCGAACGTCTGGATCGTCTCGGCGTAGAGTGCGTCCGCTTCGGCGGCCTCTCCCTGGCGTGCCGCCAGGTCTGCGAGGTTGAGCAGGCCGAAGGCGGCACCCTGCATGTCCCCAGCGGTCCGCGATAGCGCGATGCCCTCGCGATAGAGTTCCCGTGCCCGTTCGACGTTGCCCTGCTCCATTGCCGCATTGGCGACGTTGCTGCACGCGGCCGCGACGGCGGCCGGATTGCCGAGCTCGCGCGCCAGGACCAGGCTCGCCTCGTGTGCGGCCAGGGCTGCGGCCTGGTCCCCACGAAGCGCGGCCAGCACCCCGGCCCCGGTCAGCGCGTTCGCCCGTCGCGCCGAAACTTCGCCGCCGGTCCGGGCCAGCGCGCGTTCCAGCCATGTGCTCCCCTCGGCCAGGTGTCCGCGGATCTCCCAGAAGCGCCACAGGCCCGAGGCGAGCGTCAGCTCCGCGTCGGCGCCGTCGGGATCCTCGTGGGTCCACTGGAGCGAGGCGCGCAGGTTGTCGTGGTCGTCTGAGAGTCGCTTCAGCCAGGTCGCCTGCTCCGGTCCCGCGAAAAAGCCGGATCGCGCCTGGTCGACCAGCGCGACGAACCAGTCCCGATGCCTGGCGTACATGTCGGAGGCCTCATCGGATTCCGAGAGTCGTTCCTGTGCGTAATCGTGGATCGTTTCGAGCAACCGGTATCTCGCCTCCGTCGATCCCTCCTCCGGCGCGAGGAGTGACTTGTCGACCAGGCGGCTCAACAGGTCGAGCATCTCGTCAGTGGAAACGGTACCGCCGCCGCACACCGCCTCGGCGGCCTCGAGCGAGAAGCTGCCGCCGAAGACGGAGAGGCGTCGCAGCAGCACCCGTTCGGCCTCGGACAGGAGGTCGAAGCTCCAGTCGAACGCGGCGCGCAGGGTCCTGTGCCGTGGCAGGGCCGTCCGGCTGCCGCCGGTCAACAGGCGGAACCGGTCGTCCAGCCTGGCAGCGATCTGTTGTGGCGGGAGCGACCGCACGCGCGCGGCCGCCAACTCCACGGCGAGCGGAATGCCGTCGAGACGGCGGCAGATCTGGGCGACCGCCTCGGCGTTTTCATCGGTAAGGGAGAAGGATGGCTGGACCGCGCGCCCACGCTCGAGGAAGAGCCGCGCCGCGTCGCACTCCGTCAGGCGCTCGAGAGCGTGCGCGTCACCGGGCTCAATCGGGGCTGGCAGCGTCATCGACGGGACCGGCATCAGGCTCTCGCCGGCCATCCCGAGCGCCTCACGGCTGGTGGCCAGGACCTGGACGTCCCCGCAGTGATGCAGGAGCGTGTCGACGATGTCGACGAGCGGATCCAGCAGATGCTCGCAGTTGTCGAGGATGAGGAGCATTCGACGACCGGCCAGCGCCTCGATCAGCGCCTCGATCGACCCGCCCGACGACTGCTTCAGCCGCAGGGCCGATGCGATCGTGTCACCGATCAAGGAACCATCGTTGAGCGCCCCGAGCTCGATAAGCCACACACCGTCGCGGTAGGAGTCGACCAGGTGCGCCCCCACCTCGAGCGCCAGTCGCGTCTTGCCAACGCCTCCCGGGCCGGTCAGCGTCAGGATGGAGGTTCCGTCCAATCGGCCTTCGACATCCGCGATCTCCTGGACCCTGCCGACAAAGCTCGACAATTGTCGGGGCAGATTATTCGGCAGGGTCTCGAGCGACCGGACCGGCGGGAAGTCGGCGGGAAGGCCGGGGACTACCGCCTGGTAGAGACGTTCTGGCGTCACCAGGTCCTTCAGCCGATGCTCGCCCAGGTCGCGCAGTCTGACCCCCTCGGGCAGCGTGGTACCGATGAGGCTGCGGGCGGAAGCCGAGACGAGGATCTGACCGCCATGCCCGGCGGCGCAAATGCGTGCCGCGCGATGAACGTCGATGCCGACGTACCCCGTTTCCGCGCTCAGTGGCTCCCCCGTGTGCAGGCCCATCCGAACGCTGACGCCAACGCCCTCCGGCCATTGGTGGTCGGCGACTGCTCGCTGGGCCTGAATGCATGCCGCGAGGGCTCCATTCGCGGTCGGAACGGAGAAGAAGAGACCGTCGCCGGCGGCGTCGACCCGCAATCCGCCGTGCGCCTCCATGGCGGCGCCCACGATCCGATGGTGGTCATTCAGCAGCGTCGCATAGCCATCACCCAACTGCTCCAGCAGACGGGTGGAGCCGTCGATGTCCGTGAAGACGAGGCTGACGGTTCCCGAGCGCCGCGCCTCTGTATCGGTCACCAACCACCTTCGTCGCGGATGAGCCGATGCAGGACGCGGCCCGCGACCAGCAGCCGATAGTCGGCCGTCGAGCGAACGTCGTCGATCGGCTCCAGCTCGGCGGTGAGCGCCGCGACGGCGGCCTCCGCCGTTTCGCGGGTGGGACGAGCGCCCTCCAGGACCGATTCGGTCGCCGGCGCCCGCACCGTGGTGGCCGCCACCGAGCCGAGGGCGAGGCGCACATCGGTCCATGGCTCGTCGTCGGTGGGCGCCCGCCAGGCGAGGGCCATCACCACCTTGCTGATGGCCTGGGCGCGGCGCGTGCCGATCTTGCGGAACCGTACCTGGCGGTCGCGCGCGAGCGGGATGCGGATGCGAAGCAGCAGCTCGTCGTCGCGCCGCGCCGTCGTGCGATACGACGGCCAGAAATCGTCGGCGTGCACCGTCCGCTCCCTGCCCGCGGATCCAAGGACCATCTCGGCGCCGAGCGCCAGCAGCACTGGCAGCGTATCGCCGGCGGGGGAGGCGTTGACGACGTTGCCGCCGATGGTGCCGCGGTTCTGGATCTGCGCCGCGCCGATGGTCGCGGCCGCCTCCACCAGGGCAGGCACGAACTCGGCGACGACGGGAGATCGGCGCAGCTCGGTGTAGGTGGTCAGGGCACCGATGACGAGCGCATCGGCCTCGACGGAGACTCCTCGAAGCTCATCGAGCGCCCAGATGTCGAGCACGCGTTCCGGCGGCTCGCCGATCTCGCCGGTCATCTGGACCATGAGATCGGTGCCGCCGGCGAGCGGTCGCCATGGGGCACCGGACGCATCGGCCAGAAGGGCATACGCCGCCTCCAGGCGGGTGGGGGATTCGGAGGGCGGCTCGACGGCGTTCGGCATCGGTCTAGTGCTTGAGACCTCGAATGATGCGAAGCAGGAAGAACAGGCCGATCACCAGCAGCACGAGCTGGCCCGGCGTGAAGGCGAGGGTGATGTCGCGGTCCTCGGTCGTATCGGTCATGTCGGGGAACTCCTTTCTGCCGCCAGCGCGATGGCGTCGATGATCTTCGTATAGCCGGTACAGCGGCACAGGTTGCCGGCGATCGCCTCGCGGATGTTGGCGTCGGTCGAGTCCGCGCCTGAGGCCAGGAACGCGTCACCCGCCATGAGCATGCCCGGCGTACAGATGCCGCACTGCGCGCCGCCCGTCTCAAGGAAGGCCTGCTGCAGAATGTTCAGGCGGCCATTGTCGGCCAACCCTTCCACCGTCTGGACCTGCGTGCCGGCGGCCTGGCTCAGCGGCACCAGGCAGGCGTCCACCACGGCGCCGTCGATGAGGACGGAGCAGGCGCCGCACTCGCCCTCGCCGCAGCCTTCCTTCGTGCCGGTGAGGCTGAGATCCTCGCGGAACACGTCGAGCAGGCGACGGGTTCCGGTTGCCTCGACCTCGACTGGCTCGCCGTTGACCGTGAACGCGAAGCTCATGGCGCCGGTTGCTCCGCAGTGGAACTAACGGCCAAGATGGCGGCGCGACCTGCCCGACAGTTGCCCGGAGCCGCAACGGACCGCCACCTACGAAGGCGGAACGTGCCCCCGAGGCCTCGCATTGGGCCGAAGTTGGCCGCTAGTTCCGGTGGAGAGCAACTCAATGGCATCACCGCGGCTCCGCAGGGTCGGTGGGCGCCCGGAAGGGCATCTCGTCGCCGCCGGCGGGCAGGTCCTCGATGACGGGCGTCCTTGGCGCCGGCTCCTCGAGCGAGACCCCCGGCGGGGGAGGCATCGGGCCATCAGTGAGCGCGGCGAGGATGCGCTCGGGCGTGGCTGGCAAGTCGTGGATCCAGACGCCGGTGGCGTCGTGGATGGCGGCCACGATCGCGGGCGCACCGACGTCCATGGGCAGCTCGCCAATGCCCTTCGCCCCGTGCGGGACGCCTGAGAACGGCTTCTCGACGAGGATGGAGCGGATGCGCGGCGCGTCGAGCGAGGTCGGAATGAGGTAGGTGGCCAACCGGTCATTGAGGTACCGGCCATCCACCAGCTTCATCTCCTCGATGGTGGCGTAGCCGATGGCCTGGAGTGTGCCGCCCTCGACCTGACCCTCGGCAAGCACCGGATGGATGACGCGGCCGATGTCGTTCGCGCTGACGCAGTCGCGCACGCTGACCTCGCCCGTGTCGAGGTCGACGTCCACCCTTGCCACGGCGCAGGCCCAGCCGAACGCCGGGTAGGCATCGCCACGGTAGGTCTTGTCGTCGAACGGTTCGCCCGGGTACGGGACGAAGCGCTCGTCGATGCGCATCGGCCCGGCCTCGCGGTAGGACTCGGCGAACGAACGGCCGCTCTCCGACTCCACTCGTGCCCGCAGCTTCTCCGCGGCCTTGATGAGCAGCCCTCCCACGACCATGGCGGTCCGGGACGCCACGGTGGGGCCGGAGTCGGGGACGACGGAGGTGTCCTGGGGCGCGATCTCGACCTCGTCGTAATCGACGCCGAGCACATCAGCCACGATCTGCGGAAAGATCGTCTTCGTGCCCTGGCCCATTTCGGTCGATGCGGTCAGGATCCGGATGCGGCCGTCATCGGTCAGCTCAAGGCTGGCCACCGATGCAAGCCGCACCTCACCCGAGCCGGTGAAGCCGGCGCCATGCCAGGCCAGGGCCAGGCCGATACCGGTGGCGGTGCGGGCGCCATCGGTCCTGCTCTCGCGCATGGACCGGGTCTGCGCATGGGTGCGATCGAAGGCCGATGCGTCGGCGGCCGCCTCGAGCACATCGGTCCCGCCGACGCTCTCGCGCAGGACCTGGCCGGTCGGCGTCACGTCGCCCTCGCGATACACCCAGCGACGCCTCAGGTCGAGGGGCGACGCGTCGAGCGCCTCCGCGATGCGGTTGATCTGCATCTCGGCCGCGAACTCGGTCTGGGGGGCGCCGAAGCCGCGAAACGCGCCGTTGGGCGGGGTGTTGGTCGCCATAGCGCGGCCGGTGATGCGCACGTTCGGGCACCGATACGGGCCGCCGGCATGCAGGACGCCTCGGGACAGAACCACGGGCGTCAGCGTGCAATATGCCCCGCCGTCCATGATCACCTCGATCTCCTGAGCGATCAGCTCGCCGATCTCGCTGACGCCTGACCGATAGCGGATGACCGCGGGGTGGCGCTTGGTGGTCGCGCTGATGTCCTCGTGGCGGTCGTAGATCATGCGCACCGGCCTGTGGCACTTGAGCGCCAGGAGGGCCGCGTGGACGGCGAGGATGGACGGGTACTCTTCCTTGCCGCCGAAGCCGCCGCCGGTCTCAGCCTGTACCACGACCGCCAGCTCGTCGCCCATGTTCAGCGCCCGCTTCATCGCCTTGTGGATGTAGTAGGGGCATTGGAGCGAGCCGTGGACGGTCACGCCGCCGCCCTCGCGCGGCACGGCAATCATCGCCTGGTTCTCGATATAGAGCTGCTCCTGGTGACCGACGCGGTAGACGCCCTCGATGACCAGCGCGGCCTTCTCCATGGCGGCAGCCGCGTCCCCGTGGTCGAGCGTGTATTGAGCGAACTCGGTCTCGGACTTTAGTGGGTCGAAGACTGCGTGGAGGCGCTCCGTGCGGAGCGTGACGTGTCGCTTTGCTTCCGCGAGCGTGGCGCGGTCCGGTGCGGCGATGAGGGCGCACGCCTCGGCCTGGTGACGGATGTCGCCGCCGACCGGCACCAGCACCGGCTGGTCGTCGTCGATCAGGCTGACGACGTTCTCGCCAGGAATGTCGTCCGCGGTAACAACCACGATCTGCTTCCAGTCGATTGCGTCGTCAAGCTCGACTCCCAACAGTCGCGCGTGGGGCTCGGTCGAGCGGATGGTGGCGCCGAACCAGGCGCCGGGGAAGACGAGATCGTCGGCGTATTTCGCCTCGCCGGTCAGTTTGGCGGGGCCCTCGCGGCGCAGCGGGGCGGCGGGTCGCGCGCGTCCGGGCGCAGGCGCATCGGTCGGGATGACGAGGGGTGTGGTGTCGGGAGCGATCACGCCCGGCGGAAGGATCCGGATGGTCAGGCTCGGGCGCTCCATCGGTCCATCGTAGCGTGCTGGTGGAGGCCAGTTCCTGACCGCAATGACTTCGTCATCCTGGCGCTGATGGTGGTCAAGCCCTTCTGACCTCAGCGTCCGCGCCGGAGGACGCGGCCGGGGCGGGCTCCGGTGTGCTCGCCGCCATCAACCACTACCTCGCCCCCGATGACGACCCATTCGATCCCATCGGGGAACTGCCGCGGCTCGTCGTAGGTGGCATTCGATCGCACTCGCTCTGGATCGAAGACGACGAGATCCGCCGCGTAGCCGTCGCGAAGCAACCCGCGGTCGGCGAGACCCAGTCGGGCCGCCGCGGCCGAGGTCATCGAGCGCACTGCCTCCTCCAGGCTGAGCAATGCCTCTTCGCGCACGAACTGCCCCAGGACGCGCGGGAAGGAGCCGTACGTGCGGGGGGATGGCTTGGCGCCGATGAAGGTTGAATCGGTGCCGATCATGCCGACCGGGTGCCGAATGAAGTCGCGCAGCGTCTCCGACCAGGGTCCGGGCGTCACCTGGTTGACCCGTAGGTCCTCCGTCAAAAGGAGGTCGCACAGCACGTCCACGGGGTCCTCGCCGCGATCGGCGATCACGTCGCCCAGCGTGAGACCTTCCCAGCGCAGCAGGTCCGGCGTCGTGAAGGCACCCAGCCGGACATCGTCCCAGGCGCGGCGGCCGGCAAAGAGCACCTCGCGGTCCGCGAGCTCGCGCCGAATGCGGTCGCGAACGGCCGGATCCGCCAGGCGTTCCTTGGTCGGCATCGGTCCACCCGCCTGCACCCAGGGCGGGATCATGATCAGGAGCCTGGTGCTGGCCCATTCGTAGGGATAGGTATCAAAGGTAACGTCGAGGCCCTCGGCGCGTGCGTCGTCGACCAGCGCCAGCATCGGTCCAGGCCCTCCAGGGAAGGTCTGCCGATGGTAGAAGTGGGTGATGTGCGTCGGCCCGTCGCCGCGCCGCCCGATCTCGATCGCCTCGCGAAACGGATCCAGGTAACGGTCGCCGAGCGCGTAGCGAACGTGCGTGTGGTAGAACCCGCCGTGCTTTGCGGCTTCGGCCGTCAGCTGGGTGAGCTCATCGGTGCTGGCGTAGGCGCCGGGCGGGTAGTCAAGGCCTGAGGAAAGACCGATGGCGCCCTGCTCCATCGCCTCGCGCAGCATGGCACGCATGTCCGCCACGTCGCCTTCATCGGCTTCAACCTCCTCCCACCCCATTGCGCCGATGCGGAGCGCGCTATTGCCCACCAGGTAGGCCAAATTGACCGATGGGTGCAGAGCGTCCAGGCGGGCGAGGTAGCTCTCGACCGTCGACCAGTCGTACGCGATGTCGGGCCGGCCGTCGAGCCCGGCGTTCATGTGCGCCAGCGCCTCCAGGTCCGCGAGGTCGGGGATGGGAGCGTAGCTGAGGCCGTCGACGCCGATCACCTCGGTCGTCACGCCCTGGCGCACTTTCGGCTGATGCAGCGGATCCGCGAAGATCATCAGCCCCGAGTGGCTGTGCAGGTCGATGAAGCCGGGCGCCACCACCAGGTTCGTCGCGTCAATCCGCTGTGCCGCGGGCAGTTGGCCCGTTTCGCCGTAGACGAGTTCCAGGCGGGCCTCGCGAACGCCGACCGCGGCCGCGAATCCGCGATCGCCGCTGCCATCCACGACGGTGCCGTTCTCGATCAGCAGCTCATAGGCCGTCAACCCGCCGGCGCCCAGCTCTGGAGCTCGATGATGTTGCCCTCGGGATCGATCATGTAGCACCAGGTGACGGGCCGGCCGTCGGTTGTCTGGAGCGTGACGACCTCGGCGACCGCGCCACCGCCCGACGCCAGAACTACGGCGCGTGCCTGGAGGACGTCATCCACCACAAACGCGATATGTCCCCAGCCCGGACGGTTGGGGGCCGGCGGCAGGGTGTCGGGCTGCGTCTCGTAGGTATAGATCTCGATCGTCGGTCCGTCCGGCCCCCCGCCCGGGAGCCTCAGATGCACGCCGCGGAGAGCCGCATCAGGCACCCCCGTACCGGCTTCAAGTTCTAATCCCCGGTAGTCGCGCTCAGGCGGGACGGGAACGCAGCCGAACACGGTCTCGTAGAAATCCGCGAGGACCCGCCAGTCGCGAGCGATCAGGTTCGTGTGGCCGTAGCGCGCGCCGCTCGCCCGCGGATTCGAGTCGATCGGCTCAGCCACGGTCATTGCGGTACGGATGATCGCAGACTGGGGCCTGGCTCGCGCGTCGCGACACGGGCGTGCCAATGACCTCGCACTGATGCGGGATCACTCGCCGATCGTGACGGAGTCCACCACGGGCGTGGCGACTTCGAGGGTGATGGGCCAGTTGGCAACCGATCCGCCGAGCAGGATGGCGAGGACGCCATCGGGCGTGTCGAGCAAGGTGACCTGGAGGTACCGCCCGGACGCGATGGAGATCCGCCCGTCCGTGAGAGTCAGCACCTCTCGCGACATGGGTGGCTGGAGGTCGACCGGGTCGGTCGTCTCGACCTCGATGCGAATGCCGTCGAGTCCATCGACGGTCACCTCCTCGGGCTCGCTCACGAAAAGGGCCGGGTTCGCGGCAAGACCTTCCGCGGCCTCCAGTGCGGTGGCCGACCCGAGTGGCCGCGCGAACCCGACGGCAATGGCGTGCTGTGAGCCGACACCCTGCTGGACCTCGATGAGGCCGGCGCCTACCTGCTCGGCCGTCCAGCCTTCGCCGACCTGGAAGGTGATGCGTGGCTCGAACCCAGCGCGCGTGTAGCGGCCCGGCTCCAGGTCGTCGCCGGCGGCGCCCAACTCGCGAACCTCGGTGGCGGACGGACTCGCCAAGGGCGATTCGGCATCTGAGGGCGGAGTCGCCGGGGACCCGCAGCCGCCAACCACCAGAACCACTGCTGCCAGGCCGATCGCTCGTCTCAACGCCTCTCCCTTGTCTGATGGATGTTCAGAATGGACCGATGCAGATCGCGGCCGTCATTCTCGCAGCCGGCGCCGCCACGCGGTTCGGCTCGCCGAAGCAGCTCGCCCGCATCGGCGATCGGACCATGCTCGAGATGGTCGCAGACATTGCACGGCAGGCAGGGCTCCAGCCGGTCATCGCCGTCGTCCCGCCGGGCATGGCGGTGCCACCAACGGTCGTGCCGCAGATCAACGATGTGCCCTCCGACGGCCTCAGCCGCTCGCTGCGCCTGGGCCTGGCGGCGGTGCCGCCGGAGGTGGGCGCGGCCGTCATCCTGCTCGGCGACCAGCCGACGCTGGCATCCGCGACCATCCGCATGATCCTCGACGCCGCCGGCGACGACCTGCCGTTGGTGGCTGCGTCAGCAGCGGGTCGGATCGGGCCGCCCGTCTTGGTCCGTCGAGATGCCTTCGCGCTGGCTCACGAGGCGACAGGCGATGTCGGGCTGCGCTCCATCCTCGCGCGACATCCCGAGCTTGTGACCATCGTCGAGGTGCGGGAGCATGCGCCGGATATCGACACGCGGGAGGACCTTGCGTCCCTGGGCGCACCGTGTCCCGGCTGCCTCGCGCTCTTCCCGCCCCAACCCGACGGGGCCACCCACGCCTACCTCGGCTCATCGGCGGGATGTTGGGCCGTCTTCGGCGAGCTGCTGGCCCGAGAGTTCGGAGATGGCGCCTACGGTGCGGTCCATCGGCACACCGTGGACGCCTATGCCGCGCAGCATCCGGGCGTCAACGGGCGGCGGCAGCGACAGTCGGTGGCGCTGCACCTCGTCGGCCTCTGCCACTGGATTGAGTACGGCCTGACATCGGCTCAGCTCACGCCGTTGACGCGGGCGTTGGCCAAAGACACGCGCGAGTGGCCGTGGCTGAGTGCGCCATCGGCCTATCGGCTCACCGTCCTGGACGTCCTGCGGGCGACAGCCCCCGATGAGCACGGCGCGATCGTGCGCGCATGGGCCGAATCGGTGTGGGAGGCGTGGTCGTCCCACCATGAGCTGGTGCGCGGATGGGCAGCCGATGCCCTGAGCGACCGGCGGTAGAATCGCTCATGACCATCGAGCGCATCACGACAGCCGATGCCGCATACGAGGAGCTCGCGCTCGAGTCGACCGTCCGCCCCCGGCGGCTGGACGAGTTCGCCGGCCAGGAGCGGGTGAAAGAGAACCTGGCGATCCTGATCGACGCGGCGCAGCATCGGTCCGAGCCGGTCGACCACATCCTTCTCTACGGCCCGCCGGGGCTGGGCAAGACGACGCTGGCGAACATCGTGGCGGCGGAAATGGGGGCCCAGATTCGGACCACGTCCGGCCCGGCCATCGAGCGGGCAGGTGATCTCGCCGCCGTGCTCACCAGCCTGGGCAAGGGCGACGTGCTGTTCATCGACGAGATCCATCGGCTCAGTCATGTCGTGGAGGAGATCCTCTACCCGGCCATGGAGGACTACGCGCTCGACGTGGTGCTGGGCAAGGGGCCGGGCGCGCGGACCGTGAGGCTCCAGATCGAGCACGTCACGGTGATCGGCGCGACCACGCGCGTGGGCTCCATCACCGGTCCGCTGCGGGATCGGTTCGGCGTG
Organism: Candidatus Limnocylindria bacterium; assembly: GCA_039919135.1. Classification (GTDB taxonomy): domain Bacteria; phylum Chloroflexota; class Limnocylindria; order QHBO01; family QHBO01; genus JACDBZ01. Next base: position 14,087 of record JBDSGF010000058.1, read on the forward strand.
ACCTACCGGCTCGACTACTACACCCACGCCGACCTCGAGCGAATCCTGCGGCGCTCGGCCGAGATCCTCGGCATCTCCCTGACCGATGACGCCGGCGCGCTCGTCGCGCGCCGATCGCGTGGCACGCCGCGCATCGCGAATCGGCTGCTCAGGCGAGTGCGCGACTACGCGCAGGTCCGGGGCGGAGGAGACGGGGGAGTGACGGAGGCGCTCGCCGCCGATGCCCTGGGATTGCTGGAGATCGATGATCGCGGCCTCGATGCCATGGATCGCCAGCTCCTCCGAGCTATGGCGGAGCACCACTCCGGTGGCCCCGTCGGCCTGGCCACCATGGCGGCCACCGTTTCGGAGCCGATCGAAACGATCGAGGACGTTGTCGAGCCCTACCTGATGCAGATCGGCCTGCTGGCCCGCACGTCGCGCGGCCGCCAGCTCACGCCGGGCGGCTGGGAGCACCTCGGCCTCAAGCCCACGTCGGGCGCATCGTCTCAGCCAGGACTCTTCGACTCGTAGACCTCGATCCGCGCGGAAAGTCTGCGCGGCGCAGTGGTGGCGGGAGTAGGCTGCGCGACGGCACCGCCCGACAATGGTGTCGGACTCGCGGTTGCGCACACGAGCGGAGGGTGACCCGAGTGGAGGCAGAGGTAGTAGACGGACCGGGGCGGGCGGCGGCCGCCCCACCGGCGCCAACAGGCCTGGACGGCTTCTTCAAGCTGACGGAGCGGGGGACAACGGTCGGGACCGAGGTGAAGGCCGGCATCACCACCTTCATGGTGATGGCGTACATCATCTTCCTGAACCCCGCGATCCTGTCGAACATGTTCGCTCAAGAGTCGCCGGAATGGACCGCGTTTATCCCGGCCGCGGCCGCGGCAACGGCGCTCCTCGCGGGCGTGCTCACCATCGCCATGGGGCTCTTCTCGAACTACCCGATTGCCATTGCGGCGGGGCTGGGGATCAACGCCATCGTGGCTTTCAGCCTGGTGCTTGGCGCCGGCCTGAGTCCGGCGGGCGCCATGGGCGTGATCGTACTCGAGGGTTTGGTCGTCCTCGTGCTCGTGCTCGTCGGCCTGCGCGAGGCGATCATGAACGCGGTGCCGCTCGCCCTGAAGCGCGCGATCGGCGTCGGCATCGGTCTCTTCATCCTGTTCATCGGCTTTTTCGATGGTGGCCTGATCACCGCAGGAGCCGGGACGCCGGTGCAATTCGTCTTTCCGAACAGCCCCGACGCATGGCTCACACTGCTTGGCCTTGGCCTCACCATCGTCCTGTTCGTCATGCGGGTGCCCGCCGCGCTGCTGCTGAGCATCCTGATCATGTCGGTGGTGGCGTTCCTTGTCGGGCGGACGGGCCTTCCGGCGGAACTCAGCTTCGTGCCCGACTTCTCGACGCTCGGCCAGTTCGACGTGACCAACGTCTGGACCCTGGGCGCCCTGGCCGCGGTCCTCACGATCTTCACGATCATGCTCACCGACTTCTTCGACACCATGGGTACGGCCACCGCCATAACGGAGCAGGCGGGCCTGACGACACCCGACGGCAAGGTTCCCGGCATCGGACGCGTCCTGCTCGTCGATTCCATCGGGGCGGCCGCCGGCGGAGCCGCCGGGATCAGCTCGAACACCAGCTACATCGAGAGCGCCGCCGGCGTGGCCGAAGGCGGTCGCACCGGCCTGACCTCCGTCGTGACCGGCCTCCTCTTCCTGGTTGCCGTGCTGGTGACGCCGCTGGCGACGTTGGTGCCGTTTACGGCGACCGCACCGGTTCTCATCATCGTCGGGTACCTGATGGCGACGCTCATCAAGGACATCGACTTCGTGGACGTCGAGGAGGGCTTCCCGGCGCTGCTGGGCATCATCCTCATGCCGATCACGTTCAGCATCACGGTCGGCATTGGTGCCGCATTCGTGACCTGGGTGCTGATCAAGGCGGTGCGCGGCAAGTTCGCGGAGATCCACCCGCTGATGTGGGTGGTGGCCATCGCCTTCGTCATCTACTTTGCCCAGGGCTGGCTCAACACGCTGCTGTAGATCCCTGAACCGATGCGCCCGGTCGGTCCGTCCGACCGGGCGCTACGCTTTCAACCGTGACTATCCCGCGGCTGCGCGTCGATGATTTCGACTATGACCTGCCCACCGAGGCCATCGCCCAAACTCCGGCGGAGCCGAGGGATTCCTCGCGGCTCCTGGTGCTGGACCGATCCAGCGGGCGCCGGGAGCACGCACACTTCCACGAGATCGGGGAGTGGCTGCAGGCCGGCGATCTTCTCGTCGTCAACGACTCGCGGGTGATCCCGGCGCGCCTACCGGGCGTGCGTTCGACCGGCGGCGTGGCAGAGATCCTCGTCCTGCGACCGCTCTCCGACGATGCAGAGCGCTGGGAGGCGCTGGTCCGGCCCTCGCGGCGCATCGCCGTCGGCGATGTCATGACGTTGCGCAGCGGCGATCAAATCGAGGTTGGGGAGCGTCTCGGCGACGGGACCCGAGCGGTCCGCTTCGATGGCGACGCGCACGCCATCATGGCCGCCGCCGGCGAGATGCCGCTGCCGCCCTACATCCATGACCGATCCGCGCCGCCGGAGCGCTACCAGACCGTCTACGCGCAGCCGCCCGGATCGGCCGCGGCGCCGACCGCCGGCCTTCACTTCACGCCGGAGTTGTTGGGCTCCCTGGAGGCGCGTGGCATTCCGCGCGCGTCGGTCACCCTGCACGTCGGGCTCGACACCTTCAGGCCGCTGGAGGGCGAGTTCATCGATGAGCACCACATCCACCGCGAGTGGTACGAGATACCGGCCGCGACACGCCAGGCGATCGCTGCCGCGGATCGGGTCGTGGCCGTCGGCACCACGACGGTGCGCGTGCTCGAAACAGCCCCGTATACGGAAAGGGCTTCCGGTTGGACCGATCTGTACATCACGCCGCAGCATCGGTTCAGCGCGGTCGATGCGCTCATCACGAACTTCCACCTGCCGCGAAGCTCGCTCCTTCTGCTGGTAACCGCCTTCGTGCAGGCGGGGATGGGGGAGGCCAGCGCGTTCGAGGCGCGCGACGCGCTGCTCGGCGCGTACCGAACCGCGCTTGTCGAGGGCTATCGGTTCTTCAGCTTCGGCGACGCCATGCTCATCCCGTGAGCGTCATCACCACGAATTGCCGTACAGCGGAACTAACGGCCAACGTGGGTGGCTGAGGCCCGATTCCATGCCCTCAAATTGCGTCGGTTGGCAACTGACGGCCATCTCCGAGGCCAATCCGGGCCGAAGTTGGCCGCTAGCTCCGTTCCGGGGCAACTACCTGCGATAGGCCCTCAGCCCTGGTCGTCGGAGCGGCTCGGAACCGCGGCGCGCTCCTGGTCTGAGAGCTCGATCACCTCTTCGCCCTCGCCCACGGGAACGGCGGTGGGCTTGGACTCCGCCGTCTGCGGCTCGTCCGCCTCGACCCCGTCGGAGCCTTCGTCGTCGTCTTCGGGCGAGTCGACGGTTGGCGGAATCGGCCGGGGGCCGCCGGGAATGGCGCCCGGGACGTCGGACGAGACGCGGCCGGCCGGGACGCCGAACGGCTCTGCCATCACGGCGCACACACGAGCGAGGTCGCACAGCGCCTGGCCCAGGTCGGGCGACTCGGTGGCGGCCTCGAAATGGGGATGGTGCAGGCGGAACGACCAGCGGGTGCGGTGCTCGCGGGCCCAGAGACGGAACGTATCGGCCCGGAGCTCGACGCCGCGCAGGACCTGCCACGGGTACATGAGCATGGCCAGGCGATATCGGGCCGATGACCCGAAAGGAGCGTACCGGTGATCCAGGAGGCCCACCTCGGTGGCCACCATCACCCGCCGTTCATCGCCCTCCGTGCCGGCCTCCAGGGCATACACGGCCAAGTCGTCGACGCCAAGGCTCTGAAGCTCCATCACGATCCAGTCCTTCACCTCGTCGTTCAGGAACGGCATTCGCGGCCATTCAGTCAGTCGCACCCTGCGGTCACCTCTCCGTAGTGCACGTAGCCTATCCTCTCCCGCGGTGTCAACGCCCGCCCCAATCGCCTACTTCTTCGAACCGACCTCGACCGGACGCGCACGTCTGGGTCGAATCATGACGCCTCATGGACCGATTGACACGCCGCAGTTCATGCCGGTCGGCACCCAGGCCACGGTCAAGGCCCTGACCCCCGCCGATCTT
>JBDSGF010000059.1:0-8108 GCA_039919135.1 Candidatus Limnocylindria bacterium
CTGCCGTACGTGCTGCTCTCCGTCCCTGCCGGCATCGTGGCGGATCGGTTCGACCGGCGCATGGTGCTGCTCGTCACGGATGTCGCGCGCGGGGTGCTCATGCTGGGCCTGGTGGCGGCGGTGGTCCTCGATGCGCCGACGCTCGTCATCGTCGGTATCTCGATCTTGGCGGCGTGCTTCTCCACCTTCTTCGGGCCGGCCATCGGGGCGCTCATCCCGACGCTGGTCGAGGAGCGCGACCTCGGCGTGGCGAACAGCGCGTGGGCCACGCTGGACAACGTTGCCTTCATCATTGGGCCGGCCGTGGCGGGCATCCTGCTGGCCAGCGGAGGGCTCGAGTTTGCGTTTCTGCTCAACGCCGTCTCGTTCGCGGTCGTGGCGGTCGTGCTGTGGAGGCTGCCCATCCCTGCGCGCGACGACGGCGGCAAAGGGCGGGAAATCACATCCGAGTCGAACGCGACCCAGTGGCGTGGGCTTGCCCGTCCGCTGGCCGGACCGTTCATCCTCGACTCGACCACCAGCCTGGTGGGCGGCGGAGTCGGCGTGCTGACGGTGGTGATCGCCATCGACGTGCTGAACGCCGGCCAGGCCGGGACGGGGTATCTCAATGCTGCCGTCGGCGTCGGCGGGGTGATCGCCGGCATTGCCGGCGGTGCGCTCCTCGCTCGGCGCCTGAGCGTTCCCCTCCTGCTGGGGGGCATTGCCGGCGGCATTGGCCTGGCCTGGCTGGCCCTGACCGGCGACCTGCTGACGGCCATGCTGGCCATCGGCATCGCCGTGGCCGGGATGTTGCTGCTCGACGTGGTGAACACGACGCTCATTCAGCGCATCGTGCCCGATGCCCTGCGTGGACGAGCGATGGGCGTGCTCCAGACCAGCTCAGCGGTCATGTACGCGCTTGGCGCGTTCGCGATGCCACTCATCGCCGATGCCATCGGCGTCGCGCCCGTTCTCATCGGTGCTGCGGTGGTGATGACCGCTGGCGCGGTGCTGGCGCTGCTGTTCAGCAGCGGTCAGGCGGAGACCGAGGCGGTTGACGCCGTCCGCCTGCGCCTGCTTGATCACCCCATCTTCGCCGGACTGCCCCCGGGTCGCCTCGAGAGCGCCGCCCGACAGCTCGCCTCGGTCCCCGTCGACTCGGGCGAGGTGGTCGTGCGCCAGGGAGAGCCGGCGGATCGCTTCTACGTCATCGACTCGGGCACGCTGCGGGTGACGCAGGAGGCGCACGGTGACGAGGCTGTCCTTCGGGAGCTTGGGCCGGGCGAGGTCTTCGGCGAGATCGGCCTGCTAAAGAGCATTCCGCGCACGGCGACGGTCACGGCGACCACGCCGAGCGTGCTGTACGCCCTCGATGCCCAGGCCTTCGGCGAGCTGGTGGGCTCCGGCCCCGGGCTGAGCTCGCGCCTCTTGGACCTGTACCGAGGCGCGCTATCGCGTTCCTGACCTAGAGGGCGGCGACGGCTTCTTGCAGCTGCTCCGTGGCGACGGTCGCATCGGTCCCGGCGGCGAAGTGGATGGGCTCGCCGAAGATGATCTCGACATCGCCGCGCGGCGAGGTGCCCGGCCCGCGCTGATCGACCCAGGAGAGACGGTTGATCTTGACCTTCATCGGCACCACCGGCGTGGCGCCCTCCACCGCGATGAGCCCGGCGCCGGCTTTGAAGGGCTTCATCGGTCCGCCCACCGTCAGCTCACCCTCGGGGTAGATCAGGACGCTGAAACTCCGATCCAGCCGGGCGCCAAGCAGCTCCAGTGAGCGCCGCACGGCGCCCTCGCGTGCCAATGGGAACGCATTTCCCAGGACGGCCGCGCCCAGGCCGCGCAACCGATTGCCAAAGATGTCATCGGCGGCCGCGGCCACCGACAGGCGCCAGCGCCAGACGAGCGGCAGGTGGGTGAGGATGATCGCATTGTCGGTGTGCAGGTGATGGTTGGGGACGAAAATGACCGGTCCCTCGAGCCCCTTCAGGTGCTGCTCGCCGCGAACGCGGACCCGATAGAAGAGACCCACGAACGGCACCAGCAACAGCTCCTGGAGACCCATGCCGACCGCGCGAACGAGTGGGTTGAGCGGCCAGCCGTAGATCCCCGTCTCCGGCCGAGTGTCGCCGGCGGCCTGCACCATGCGCTCGAGGTCCGCCACGGATGCGTCCTGGTTGAGCTGCCCGTCGTCGATGAACGCGCCAAGCTCCTCTTCGATGACGCTGAGCAGCTCCACGCGGCCCAGCGAGTCGAGTCCGAGATCGGCCTCCAGTCGTGATTCGGGACGAACCTGGCTCAACGGGACCCCGGCGACCTGCGAGGTCAACGAGGCCACGGTCGCGACCGCACCGCGAGCGCTGGCACCATTCCCGTCCGGCGCCGCAGTTTGCGGCACATGAGTCGACTCCGCGCGCTGGTCGAGGACCAGGCGCTCGAGGACCAGGCGCTTCTTCACCTTCAGCGACGGCGTGCGCGGGAAGTCCTCCTCCGGCCACACGCTCCAGCCGCGGACCTGCTGGTGGCCCGCCAGCCGCGCGTTTGCATCGCGCACCACGGCTTCGGCGCTGTCCAGGTCGTCTGTCAGCAGCACCGCGTGCACCCTGGCTCCAGAGCCATCTCCCTCGAGCCCGACCACGCAGGCGTCCCGGATTCGCTCGTCGCGCACCAGGACGGCCTCGACGTCGTCGGGGTACACCTTCTGCCCGTCGGGCAGGGCGATCATGTCCTTCTTCCGCCCGCGGAGGGTCAGGAAGCCGTCGGAGTCCAGCTCGCCGATGTCGCCGCTGTGATACCAGCCTTCCGGGTCGATGGCCGCCGCCGTCGCTTCGGGGTTCTGCCAGTAGCCGATGAACCGATTCGGCCCGCGGGTCAGCACCTCGCCGTCATCGGCGATGCGAAGCTCGACGCCCGGGATCACCTCGCCCACGGTCCCGATCTTGTTGCGGCCCGGACGAGTGAAGCTGATGACCGGGCTCATCTCGGTGGCGCCGTAGCCCTGGAGGCAGTCGATCCCCATGGTGGTCCAGCGACGCGCGAGCTCGGGCTCGAGCGCCGATGCGCCGACGGCGAAGGTGCGCAGCCGTCCGCCGAACTGTGACAGCACCGGCCGGAAGAGCAGGCGGCGGGCGAAGCGAGGCAGCCGCCGAGCGATGCGGTGGAGGCGCTCGAATGTCTGGCGCTTGCCGGTCGCGTCCACCTTGCGCTCGATGGCGTTGCTCAGCAGGCGCAGCCCCTGCGGAACGATGAGCAGCATGGTGACTTTGAAGTCGCGGAAGGTCTTGACCAGGACCGCCGGTTGGCGGCTGATCGGGTAGACCACCGTCTTGCCCGCGGCGAGGGGCGCCAACAGGTCGCAGGTGAGCCCGAACATGTGGGATAGGGGCACCACGGAGAGGAGCCGCTCGTCTGGGCCGAAGGGGAAGACATCGATCAGCGTGCGCGCGTTGGAAGCGACGTTGCGGTGGCTGAGCATGACCCCCTTTGGGTCACCGGTGGTGCCCGACGTGAAGATCACCATCAGCAGGTCGTCCGGGTCGGCGGCGACTGCCGGCATCGGTTCGGTTGCGCGAGCAACGTCGGGCAGCGACTCGATCAGGATGACCGGGACTCCCAGGCGGCCTGCCGCCTCCGCCGTCTGGCGGGAGGCGAGGACGAGCTTGGGCTGGGTCTGCTGCGCGATCTTGTCCGCGAAGTCATCGGTGCTGCGGACATCGAGCGGCACGCTGACCAGCCCGGCGTGGGCGGCGGCGAGGAAGCCGATGGCCCATTCGGGCCGATTCACAGCCCAGATCACCAGCCGATCGCCTGGCCCCAGCCCGGCATCGCGCAGCGCGCGCGCCACGCGCGGCACCTGCAAGGCGAGGTCCCGGTAGCGCCAGATACGCGTCCGAAAGCCTGGCTTGATGATCAACGCCGGGTGCCGGTCGAAGCGCTCGGTCGCCTCGGCGAGCAGATCGGTCACCGTGTCCATGTGCGTATCCTCCGTCAGCCGGCCGCGGTGGCGAGCTCACGGAGCGCGCCGTTGGCGTCATCGGTCCATGCCGGGTAATGCGACAGGGCGATGGTCTCCACGTCGAGCGCCGCCAGCGTCTCCACCGATGCTCGCGCGCCGGCGTGGTCGTGGCTGAAAAAGGCGCTGGCGTAGGTCAGGCGGCGACGTATGACCTGGAGCACGTCGCCGGTGAACAGGATGCGCAGGCGCTCCGCGTAGAGGCAGATGCTGCCCGGCGTGTGGCCCGGGGTGTGGACCACGCGCAGGCCGCCGAGCATGGGCAACAGGTCGCCGTCCTCGATGGGCGTCGGATCGGCGGGCGTGCGGGTCAGGTACTGGATGAGGCGGCCGCGACGCACGGCGCGATCATGAGTACGGGCCAGCGCGTCGCGCAATGGAAGGCGGAGCCCGGCGAGGTCGGCGGGATGGATGAGCACGGTGACGTCGTCCCGGTCGCGTACCAGCTCGCTGACGCCGCCGATGTGATCCGGGTGGCCGTGGGTGCAGATGATCCGCTCCAGCTCGTCGGTGCGGCGGCCGATGCGGCGCAGGTAGCGCTCGAGCATGAGCCGCGACCCGACCATGCCGGCATCGATCAGCGTCAGGCGCTCCTCTGCGATGAGAAAGGCGTCGGCGCCCAGCATCTTGACCTGGTGCACGCCGGGTGCGATCTCCATGGTGGGCGCGATTGTACGGCCGCCTATCCGGCCAGGTCGCCGGTGAGCATACGGCGATAGGAGTCGTATCGCTCCTCGTTGACGTTGCCGGCCTCGACGGCCATGCGCAGGCCGCAGCGCGGCTCGTGGAGGTGGGTGCAGTCGTTGAAGGCGCAGGCGCCCAGGTGCTCGCGAAACTCCCGGAAGCACCAGGCCAGCTCGGTCGGCGGAATCTGCCACAGCCCCAGCTCGCGGATGCCGGGGGTGTCGGCCACGTACCCGCCGTCGGTGCCGGTGAGCGGGTGCAGCTCAGCGTGCGTGGTCGTGTGCTTTCCCTTGCCGCTCAGCACCTCGGAGACGTCGCCTGTGGCGAGCTGGAGCCCCGGCTGGAGCGCATTGAGGAGGGTCGACTTTCCGACCCCTGACGGCCCGGTCACGATCGACAGCCTGCCGGCCAGCCGCGCGCGCAATTCCTCCAGACCCATGTCCGCCTTGGCGGCGGTGTAGACCACGTCGTAGCCGATGCGCTCGTAGGGGCCGAACAGCTCGCGCGCGGCGTCGCCACCGACCAGGTCGACCTTATTGGCGACCAGCAGCGCGGGCACCTCGTTGTACTCGGCCACGACCAGAAAGCGATCGATGAGACGCGGATTCGGAGGAGGGCGGTCACAGGAAAAGACAATGGCCACGAGGTCCGCGTTGGCGACCATCACGTCCTCGCGCCAGGAGCCGCGCGGACCAGGTTGCCGTCGACTGAACCGGCGCTCGCGCGGCTCAATGGCGTCGATGGCGCCGGTCCCGTCCGGCAGACGCTCCACGCTGACCCGGTCGCCGATGACGGCGATGTCCGACGCCTGCCGCATCTTCTTCATGCGCCCGCGCAGCCGGGCCTCGACCAGGTCGCCGTCATCGGTGGCAATCGTATAGAAGCCGGACAGGGCGCGGAGCACCAGGCCCCGGGTCATGCTCACCCCAGCGCGCCCACCAGGTTCGCGTAGATCGTCTCGTCACGGCGCGGGATCTGCGGTCCTCGAGCCATCCGCCCATCCCACGGTTCGAGCTCAATGCCCAGCTCGCGCAGCCATTGCGTGCCGGGCCCGTTCGCCGTCGGCAGGTTGAGGCTGAGCTCCGCCGCCTCGGGAACGCGGCAGAATGCCTCCGCCAGCAGCGTCGCGGCGACGGCGGGAGCGTCGGCCACGAACGGCCCCACGCGCGGGCCATCGGTGCGCAGCCAGGCGTAGCCGACGATCGTCCCGGCGCGCCGTGCGACCAGGAGCGGACGCTGCGGATCGTCGGCCATCATCGTGAGCAGTCTCTTCCGGTCGCCTCCGAAGCGGGGAGCGTCGTAGGCCGCGAGCTCGTCGAGATCGCCGGCCTCCGCGATCTCCACGCCGAGGTCCTCCTCCAACATGGTCGAGCGTGGCAGGAGGACCGTGGCGCTCGGATCGGTCAGCTCGAAGCCGTATCGGCTGTAGAGCGGGCGCCCGGATGGCGTTGCGAAGAGCTCCAGGCGGCTGGAGCCGCGCTCATCGATCAGGAACTCGAGGATCGCCTCCAGGATGGCGGTGCCGACCCCGCGGCGGCGGTGAGCCTCGGTCACGATCATGTTGCCCACGAAGCCCAGCGCGCCGTACGAGATCCCGGATCCGACTCCCGCGATTCCGTCCCGCGCCTCGACCACCACGCAGCGCGCGTCGGGTGCCTCGAGGACGGCGCGCAGGGCCCAGTCCTGCGCCGTCCAGCCCACGGATTCGCGGAGCGCGGCCATGCGCGCCAGGTCGGGCTCGCCCGCCACGCGGATGTGAAGGTCGTTCGGCAGCGGCATCGGGTCGAGTCTAGCCTCGCGACTAGCATGGGAGCGTGACCCAGATGGACCAAGCCGACGTGCTGCTGATCGGCGGAGGGGTGGCCTCGGCTCGATGTGCCCGCACGCTTCGGCGTCACGACTTCTACGGTTCCATCCTCCTGGTTGGCGCCGAGGAGCAGTTGCCCTACAACCGGCCGCCGCTGAGCAAGGAGCTCCTGCGCCACGACCTCCCCGATGAGCTGGTGCTGGCGGAGCCGGAGAGCTTCTACGCGCGCCGGAAGGTCGAGGTCCGGCTGGGCACGACTGTCGAGACACTGGACCCCGAGGCGCGAACCGTGACGCTCGCGGACGGGTCGCGGATCGAGTTCGGTCAGTGCCTGCTTGCCACCGGCGCCGAGCCCCGCACCCTGCCGATCGACGGCGCTGACCACGCACTCCTGCTACGCAGCCTGGCCGACGCGCGGCGCTTGCGTGCGACCGCGCTGGCCGCCGGCAGCGGTGCCCCCGTGACGGTGATCGGCGGGGGCTTCATCGGTGTCGAAGTTGCCTCGGCGCTGGCGGCGCTCGGCCTCCGACCCACCATCCTCGAGATGGCAGCGCACCTTTGGGGCGGCCTGCTCGGAACGCAACTGGCCGGCTGGGGCGCCGCTCGCCTGGCGGAGGCAGGCGTGGCGGTCCGGCATGGCGCTGCGGTCACGCGGCTCAACGCGGATTCAGCCTGGATCACCGATGAGTGGCTGGCGCATGCGTTCGCGGTCGCCGGGATCGGTGTGCGTCCGCGGGTCGAGCTGGGCCAACACGCAGGACTCGCGACCGACGACGGCATCCGCACCGATGCGGCGCAGCGGACCAGCCACCCCGCAATCTGGGCGGCCGGCGACGCTGCACGCTTCGGCGAGCGTCGGGTGGAGCACTGGCACGCGGCGCGGGAGGCCGGAGAGCGTGCCGCACTTTCGATGCTGGAGCTGCCGGTTCCGCCGCACCGCGCTCCGTGGGTCTTCAGCGAGGTGGGCGGAGTGACGCTCGACGTCATCGGGGACGCACGCGGCTGGGACGACGAGCGCTGGCTGCGCGAGGGTGCAGTCCTGGCGTATCTCGAGGCTGGGCGCGTCGTGCAACTGGCGGTCATCGGCTCGGCGCTCGATCCCGACGTTGCCCGCCGGCTGGTGGAGGCCCGGGCATCGGTGCCGGAGCTGGAAGCCGTTCTTGGCGGTTGACCGCGCGGAGCCCGTGCGGGACAATAGCCACGTAACACCGACTAAATCGGTCGGGATTCGCAACCGAGGAACGCATGGCCCTTCCGAATCCAGCCCTGACCCAGATTCCCGACAGCTACAAGTTCGGCTGGCACGACAGCGAGCAGCCTCGCACGACGTTCGAGAAGGGGATCAGCGCCGAGGTCGTGGCGGAGATCAGCCGCATCAAGGACGAGCCGAAGTGGATGACCGATCTGCGCCTCAAGGCGTATCGGCATTTCGAGGCGCGTCCCATGCCGAAGTGGGGCGCCGACCTGACTGGAATTGACTTCCAGGACATCTACTACTACGTCACCGGCAACTCAGACGGGGCCGCCCAGTCGTGGGATGACGTGCCTGACTACATCCGGCGCACGTACGACAAGCTCGGCATCCCGGAGGCGGAGAAGAAGTACCTCGCCGGGGTCGGCGGGCAG
>JBDSGF010000060.1:0-14209 GCA_039919135.1 Candidatus Limnocylindria bacterium
ATCCCGAACGCGATCGCCAGCAGCGGGAAGCGCGGCGGCCATACCGACCCACCGGCCAGGTTGAAGGCCAGGATCGGGATGATCAGCAGCACGGTGAGCAGGTAGTTCAGCAGGACGAAGATGCGAACCGCGGACCAGCCGAAGCCGCGTCGACCGCGCGCGGCCTGCACCGCGACCGCCATCGCGATGATCGTCGTGAAGATGCCCCCTCCCACGCCATTCGCGACGAGGTAGCCGAAATCCGCGCTGAAACGGAGGAACGGGAGTTCGACGGTGACCAGGTAGTACACGTAGTTCGGGATGTAGAAGACCATGAAGTACACGAACAGGAAGAGCGGGACGCCCTTCAGCACGGCCACCAGCCATGTCTCGTGGCCGTACAGGAACCAGCTCATGAAGTCGTCCGACCAGCCCAGCAGACGGCTCATGCCACCGCGTGGGCGATAGACGGGATACGAAGTGGTACTCATGTGGCGCTCACTCCGCGGTCTGGTCCAGGAGGAAGGTGATCAGCGCCGCGAGGGCGCTTTCGCTCAGCTGGCCTTCCGGATGCGCCGGCATGTCGGTCGATTCGCCATCGTTGTAGTTGCCGGCCGAGTCGCGGATCCACAGCTCGAGGAAGTTGCCGGCGTCGGCCTCGTAGTCGGCGACCATCTGGTCCAGGCCCGACGGCTCGATCTCCAGGTCCGTGACCAGCTCCGAGCCGATGGTCTGAAGGTTCGGACCGATTCCACCCTCAAGCTCGGGGCCGTGGCAGGTGACGCAGCCCACTGACGCGTAGACCTCGGCGCCGGCCTCCACGGTGTCGGGGACCTCCTCCAGTGGCTCCTCAGCCGCCTCGGCCGCCCAGCCCTCGACGAGCGTCACAACTGCCTCGATCTGCTGCTCGTTCAGCGGACCGCCGACCTCGCTGCTCCACGCCGGCATCGGCGAGTTGACGTTGCCGGAAACCACGATGCCGCCGTAGCTCACCGCCAGGCGAACGTAGTTGGGATTGACGCGCAGCTTGTCGGCAATGCTGCGCGAGTGCAGGTTCGGGCCGATGACCCTTGAGTCGGCGTCGCCACCGGTGCCGTCCGCGCCGTGGCACTGCGCGCACCCCACCGCGGCAGGCTCGGACGGGTCGTCGCTGAAAATGACCTCCGCGAAGTGGAGCAGCTCCTCTTCGTGCTCGGCGCCGATCGCCTGGCGGCGCGCGTCGTCCGTAACCCAGTAGAGCATCGTGAACGCAGCCATGGCGGTGACGAGGATCACCCCCAGCGTCTTGAGGCGCATCGGTCAGCCTGAGCAGTGCGGCATGTCGGTCGGGGCGCGCTCGTCGAAGGTGACGGTGCCCGGAGGCGGCCCCCCAACCACCTCTCGCGTATCGGCCACGTAGACGCCGTCCTCCACCAGGACCTCGAAGCGGTCCATGCCACGCGGGGCCGGCCCGTCGCGCTTCTCGCCGAGGACGGTGTACTTGGAGCCGTGGCAGAGGCATTCGAACCACTGGCTCTCGCCGCACAGCTGCGGTACCTGGCAGCCCAGATGCGGACACTTGCGCCAGAGGGCCAGGACCGATTTCTCCTCGTCGGGAACCTCCACGCCGACGTTGGTGCCGGGATCCGGGATCGGTGTCGCGACCGTTCCCTGGCCATCGACCCGCGCCTTCGCGGCGGGCACATTGACGAAGAAGAGATTCGCCTGGTTGTAGACGAACGGCAATCCGGAGGCCCACTCCGGCGCGAGGGCATTGATGTCTGCGGCGCTGCCGATCGCGATCTGTGCGCCGAGGCCCTCCGTGAGATTCGGCCACAGGAACGCGAACGTACCCCCCAGGAACTCAAGCGACAGGATGCCTACGCCCACGCCGAGCATGCGGCGCATAAAACCGCGTCGGGTTATCTCGCCGGTGGGAGGTCCATGCACCTCGCCGTACGAAGGATGCTGTGTCATAGGTTGAAGAAGAGTCCGTCCCATGGCCAGACCCAGTTCCATCCCGGCCCGCGGAAGAAGGAGCCGATAAAGGTGACGATCAGGCCGCCGATCATCAGGCACATGAAGAAGACCCAGATCAGCTTGCGGTCACGGATGGCCCTGTACGGCGTCCGGTCGATGTAGGGAAGGAGCGCCAGGCCGCCGATGTAGACGGGGACGACGAGCACGCCGCCGACCGTCACGTTGAAGTAGCTCAGCAGCTCCTGGAGCCCCAGGAAGTACCACGGCGCCTTGGCGACGTGCGGGGTGACGGACGGGTTCGCCATCTCCTCCAGGGGCGCCTGGATGAAGACGCTGGTCACCACCAGCAGGGCGGTGATGAGCATGGCCATCACGAACTCGGCGCGCAGGAGGTGCGGCCAGGTGAGCACGGTCTCGTCCGGTCGCTTGTCGACGCGGACCATCGACTCCTGCTTGACGTAGGCCAGCAGCCGGAAGCGCTCCGTGCCGGCGACCCCCGGTGGACCCGGCAGCTTCGGCCCGGTGCCCGGGCTCACGACCGGCGCGCGCTCGGGTGCCTGGGTCGGCGCGTTCTTGTCTGCGGTGGCGTTGGGTCGCTTCTCGATCGTCATCGGTCCATCTGAAGCCTACACCGGCCCACTGATGCCGCCGTCCTTCCGGATGCGCCAGAAGTGGACGACCAGGAGGATGGCGGTGATGAGTGGGAAGAAGATCACGTGCGCCACGTAGAAGCGCAGCAGCGTGCCCTGGCCAATCTGGATGCCACCCAGGATGAAGAAGCTCGCCTCATCGGCGACGATCGGAAAGTAGGTGGTCATCTGCGATCCCACCGTGATGGCCCAGAACGCGATCTGGTCCCACGGCAACAGGTACCCGCTGAAGCTCAGGGCCAGCGTGAGGAAGAGGAGGAGCACGCCGATGACCCAGTTGAACTCCCGCGGCGGCTTGTAGGCCCCGTGGTAGAAGACGCGGATCATGTGCAGGAAGACGGTCAGCACCATCAGGTGCGCGGCCCATCGGTGCATGTTGCGCACGAACCCGCCGAACGCGACCGATGCCTCGATGGCCTGGATGTCCTGGTACGCCTGGCTGACCGACGGAACGTAGAAGAACATCAGGAACAGGCCGGTGACGGTCAGGTTCAGGAACAGGAAGAAGCTGATCCCGCCCAGGCAGAAGGTGTACGTGTAGCGCACCGCGTGGCGCTTCACCCGCACCGGGTGCAGGTGCAGGAACACGTTGTTCATGACCGCCAGCGCGCGGGTGCGACTGGTAGTCGGATACGGCTGGCGGAAGAGGCTGCGCCATGCCACCGACTCCTTGATGGCCCTGATGATCGGGTTGCCTTCGCTGCCGTTGCTCATCGGTCCACCGCGGCGCCGGCCTGCTGGCCGACCTGTCCGAGCACGTTGTCCTTGTAGCTCTCCAACAGAACCTTCCCGTCAGGCGTGAACCGCTCGAGCTCGAGGCGGTCCATGGTGATGCAGTTGGTGGGACAGCGCTCGACGCACAGGTTGCATCGGATGCACCGCTCCTCGTCGATGATCATGGCGATCCCGCGCGGCCAGGACTGGAAGAAGCCCTGCTCCGGGTCATCGCCGCCGACCTGTGCCTTGTCGATCATGTAGATCACGCCCTCGGGGCAGACGTCGGCGCAGAGCCCGCACAGGATACAGCGAGGCCCGTCGATGTTGATGTTGTGGTTGCACTGGAGACAGCGTGTCCCCTCGGCGATGGCGCCGCGCGTGTCGTAGCCCACCTCGACCAGGCTGGTGAAGTCACGGCGCAGCTCAGGCGGGGCCATCGGGATGTGCTGGCGCTCGGTGGCTTCGTAGAAGCGCGGCATGTCGTGCTCCAGGCTCTGGGTGATGACCGCACGGTTGATGACCGGCAGCTCCTCCAGCTCGGTGCCGCGCACGCCGGCCAGCCAGCGGTCGACCGAGCGGGCGGCCCTCAGGCCGAGGCCGGCGGCCTCGATGATGGTGGCGGGGCCGGTGACGAAGTCGCCGACCGCAAAGATGCCATCGAGGCTCGTCCCGAAGGTGTCGGCATTGGTGACCACATTGCCGCGGCTGAAGTCGAACTTCAGGTCGTTGAGGGAGTTGCCCTGCGCGTCCTTCGGGGTCGTGCCGTTCAGCGGCTCGGTGCGCCAGGAGGAGAGGGAACCGCCCTCGACCACGGTGCGCGTATCGGTCACGCCGACATGTCGGTTCAGCTTGGCGCCGAACTCGCCCAGGACGTTGTTGTCCGATGCCTGGCTGGTGCAGGGGATGACCATGTCGCAGGGGATCACGAACTCGCTGCCCGGAATCGGCTCCGCGCTGCGACGCCCGCTGTTATCCGGCGGACCAAGCCGCGTGCGTGCTAACCGCATGCCGTTGACCTTGCCGTCCGGTCCGGCCAGCACCTCGACAGGCGAGGCGAAGAACTCGAACTGCACGCCTTCGAAGCGAGTCTCGTGCTGCTCCTCCTCGTCCACCACCATCTCATCTGGGCCGCGGCGATACGCGATGATCGAGGTCTTGGCGCCCAGGCGCAGGGCCGTGCGCGAGGAGTCCATGGCGGTGTAGCCGCCGCCGATGATCACGATGTTCTGGCCGACCCATTGCGACTGGCCGAGGTTCGCGCGCTTCAGGAAATCGACGCCATAGATGACGCCGTCGAGTTCCTCGCCCGGCGTGTTCATGGCGACGGGATACATGCACCCCGTCGCGACCACGACGGCGTCGTGCTTCTCGCGCAACTGCTCCAGGGTGATGTCGCGGCCGATCTCAACGTTGTAGTGGAACTCGACGCCGTGCTTGGCGACCCAGTTCACGTCAAGCTCGATGACATCTCGCGGGAGCCTGAAGGCCGGGACACCGATGAGGGTCGTCCCGCCGCCTGATGGGAGAGCCTCGTAAACGTGCACTTCGTGGCCCCACCCGCCGAGTTCCTTGGCGGCCGCCAGGCCGGCGGGTCCGGCACCGATGACAGCCACGCTGCGCCCGGTCGGCGCATCGACCACGACGTTGTCGGGCATGTTGTTGCTGTAGTGCCAGTCGACCAGGAAGCGCTTCATGGCCCGGATGGCGAGCGGCTTGTCGATGTCGGCGCGGCGGCAGGCCTTCTCGCAGGGAGCGCTGCACACGTAGCCGCAGATGGCGGCGACCGGGTTCGGATCGCGGGCCAGGATGTAGCCCTCCTCGAATCGACCCTCGGCGGCCAGCATCAGGTAGCCGCGGCAATTCGTATTGACCGGGCAGCCTTCCTGGCACTCGATGTTGCACTGAAGCCAGTCCACGCCTACCTCGGCGGTCTGGAACCTCAGCGGAATCGCGGTATCTGAGATCACGGCGTCGTGGTCGCTCTCCGAGCATGAATGGACCATGGGGCTGTAAGGAGCGGCGAGACCGATGCTACCCGTTCAGGAGCATGCGGCGCAAGGCGGTCAGTTGGCGAAATGGGCGGCCATCACGGCACGGACGAGTGGGGCCGCATCGGTTCCGCCGGTGCCGAGCGCGATGTTCGGCAGGACGGTGGCGACGCTGACGGTCGGATCGTCCGCGGGGGCGTAGGCGGGGAACCAGGCGTGCGGGTCGGACGTACCCGTCTCGGCGGTGCCCGACTTGCCGGCGACCGGGATGCCGAAGCCAGCGAAGGCGGCGGTGCCCGTGCCGTACGACAGGGTCGTCACGGCCAGGAGCGTATCGGTCACGAAAGCAAGGTCTTCGGGGCTCACCGAGATGTCGGCGGCCACCGTCGGGCCAACCTCCGCGACGGTGGTGCCATCGGGCAGGGTGGCGGTGGTCACGATTCGCGGCTGCCAAAGGGTGCCGCCGTTGCCGATGGCGGCGTACGCGTTCGCCACCTGGAGCGGCGTGCCCAGGAATGCGCCCTGGCCGATGGAGAGTTGGATCTGCTCGAAGGCCGAGTAGCCGCCCCGGCCGTTCTCCGCCAGCCACGCGCCATCGGGCACGATCCCGGTCTCCTCCACCAGGTAGCCGATGCCGGTCGGAGCCCCAAAGCCGAACTCGAAGAGCAGGTCGGTCAACGCCGTTTCGTCGACCTCAAGGACCTCGAGGCTGAGCGGCATGTAGGTCGTGTTGCAACTGAAGGCCATCGCCTCGGCCAGGCCAACCTGGCCCGGCAACGAATGGTCCATGTAGTTGCGGAACGTGATGCTGCCGTATTGCCAGGTCGGCGGGCAGGTGCGGGTGCTGGCCGGGGTCACCACGCCGGTCTGGAGGGCCACTGCCAGCGTGAACGGCTTGAAGGACGAGCCCGCCGGGTAGGCGCCCAGCACCGCCTTGTTGAAGACCTGGGCGGAATCCGCCGGCGTGAGCGGCTCGCCGGCCAGTGTGGTGCCCAGCGTCATGGCGTTCGGGTTGAAGGCCGGCGCGCTGGCCAGCGCCCATACGGCGCCGGAGCGCGGATCGACCACGGCGGTCGCCGCCTGCGCGTAGGGCGCCAGCGCCTGCTGCGCCGCCAACTGCACCGCTGGTCGCAATGTGATCGCGATATCGGCGCCGGGCACCATCTCCGTCTGCTGGAGGACCGATTCGGTGCCGTCCTCCGCCACGGCCACCAGGCTCCAGCCTGGCGTGCCGCGCAGCAGCCCCTCCGCGCCGCTCTCAAGCCCGGAACGACCCACGAAATCGCCGGACCGATACCCCACCGATGCCAGCGTCACGAGGTCCTCCGCCGTCACCTCGCTCACATAGCCGATGACCTGGCCCCCAAGCGCCTCCTGCGGATAGACGCGGGTACCGTCGTCTCGCGTCTCGGCCCAGACGACGTCTGGGGCGCCGATGATGCGGCCGCGGCGGCCGAGTTCCCGGTCGAGGCGCAGCGTCCCCGCGGTGCCCAGCTCCGGGAAGAGCAGCGCAGGGCTCCAGCGCAGGAGCCACCCGTCGCGGCCCTGGACGAGCGTCAGCTCCCGCCCCAGCTCCAGGTCGCCGAAACGCTCGGACGCCACCGCCACGTCGATCGGCACCGAGAGTCCGGGCACCGGTCCGTCCAGTAGCAGCGTGGGATCGATGGGGGCCGCGGGCGTGGGGACCGGCGTCGCCGATGGGTCGGGGGAGGCCGACGGGTCCTGCGTCGGGACTGGCGTGGGCTCCGGCCCCGGGAACTCGGATGGGCGTGCCTCGGCGGGAAGGCCGATCACCATCGGCGCACCAGCCGCTCCGTCCAGGGTCTCGACGCGCGCCATGTCGGCGAAAGCGGCGTGCAGCTCAGTGAATCGCTCCAGAGGGTAGAGGTCGCGCAGCGCGGGGTCGAGGGTCTCGTACATCGAGGCGTAATCACCGGCGGCCCACGCGCTGAGGTAGCTCGTCGCCAGGGCAACGGCGGCGCCCGGCGCGGCAACCGGGTAGGTCGTCGGAACGGGGGTCGGATCGGGCGTCGGCTCCGTGCCGCAAGCGGCCAGGACGGCCAGCGCCGCGACCGAAAGGAGCCGCAGCCTCATCGGGCCAGGGTCACCCGGCGGAAGCCTTCAGCCGCGCGGTAACCGGCTCGCTCACCCAGCTCCTCGCTGCGACGGCGCACCCAGCGTGCGATGTCGTCGAACGAGCGGAACTGGCTGGCGTGGTGTCCTAACGCGGCGACCTTGCGCTCCAGCGTCGCGCCGATGTCCACGACCTGGTTCGCCTCGTTCGTGCTCCATAGGAACAGCTCCGCCACCTTCCACGCCTCCAGGCCGGCGTCGAGGTGCTCGGGGAAATTGAGCGGGTCGCGGGCGGTGGGAAAGACCGCATCCACCGTCACCTGGCCCACGGCGCGATGGTCGGGATGGTTGACCCACTCGTTGTTGACGAACAGGACGGTCGGGTCGTGGGTCATCACCGCTTCGGGACGAAAGGCGCGGATGGCATGCGTGATCCGCTCCCGCAGGCGCAACGACGGCTCGACCTGGCCGTCGGGCTCGTCGAGGAAGTCGACACTCTCGACGCCGATCTCGGCCGCCGCGGCACGCTGCTCGCGCTCGCGCAGTCCGACGAGCGCCTCGACGTCCGCGTGCGGATCGTCGCTGCCCTTGTCGCCGCGGGTGACGAGCAGGTAGCGCACGATTGCGCCCTCTTCCACCCAACGGGCGATGGTGCCGGCGGCGCCGAACTCGATGTCGTCGGGATGCGCGGCCACCACCAGGACGCGTTCGGGTGTGGGCAGCTTGTCGTCAGGCATCGCGGCGTGCTGATCCTAGCAGTCAGTCCAGTGTCAGGGTCCGGCCTCCGCCGGGGTCGAGCAGCTCGGCCGTCCACGGATGGCAGGTGAAATAGAGCACCTGGTGGCGCGCGGCGAGGTCGCGGATGGCGGCGGCCGCGCGCGCGGCGCGATCGGCGTCGAAGTTGACGAGGATGTCGTCCATCACGACCGGGAGCGGCTCGGCGTGGCGGGCGAACTCCTCGATCAGGCCGAATCGCAGCGCCAGGTAGAGCTGCTCGGCCGTCCCGCGCGACAGCTCGTCGGTGATTCGGCCCTCGCCGCCCTCCGTCTCGACCCGCACGCTGGCGTCGCCGGGCGGCGCCACGATCCGCGCGTATCGGCCGCCGGTGATGCGCTCGAAGTGCTGCTCGGCGGCGCGGACCACGTCCGGCTGCCGCTCCCGCTCGTAGCGCGAGCGGGTCTCTTCCAGCAATCGCAGGGCAAGCGCCCGAACCGCCCATTCGCGAGCCATGGCCGCCGCCTGGCCCTCGAGCACGGCGAGCTCCTGGCGCCGGGTTCCAAGATCCTCGGTCGCCTCCAACTGCGCGATGCGCGCGTCGAGCGCCCCGATGCGGTTGAGCGCGTCGCGATCCTCAGTCTCGAGCCGTTCGAGGTCCTCCTCGGCTTCGGCACGATCCGCCTCGAGCCGGTCGGGGTCGGTGCTTGCGCTGTCGGCGAGCAGGGGGCCGATCGCGTCGGGGCCGCCAGCGATGCCGGCCATTCGTGCGCGCAGCTCACGGGCGCGACCCTGGAGCTCGCGGCGCAACGCCGCCTCTGCTGCGCGGCGACGAAGGCCGTCGGGATCCTCGCAGCCCTGCGCCACGAGGTGCGCGGCGACGGCCGCCTCGCGCTCGGTCACGTTCTTCAGCGCCGGGGCGCGGCGAATGGAAAGCCGCGCGATGGTTGCGTCCAGCTCCCCGGCTCGACGACGCTGCTCGCGGGCAGAATCGAGCTTGGTGCCCAGGCCAATCACCAGGGCGTCGCGGCGGGCGGCGTCGCCAGGCGAGGCCGTTCCCGCGGAGGTGAGCAGCGCATCGGCGCGGGCGGCATACGCCGCATCGGCCGTCGCCAGCTGTGCCAGGCGGATTCGGTGGCCGTCGCGCTCAAGCGCCGTCCTGCGGGCCATCCCGGCCGCCGCGAGCAATTGACGCGCGGCATCGGGCGTCAGCCCGTCAGACAGTCCGTGCTGTTCGAGCCTCGCGGCCCACGCGGCGCCGGCCTCCGCGGCCTGCTTCTCCGCGGCCGACGCGTCCCGGGTGCGCCGCTCGACCTCGACACGGCGTGCCTCAAGGCTCGAGTGCTGCTCTTGTGCCACCTGGCGTCGCGCCCGGACGCCGGCAAGCGCCTCGCGCCTCGCATGGATCTCGGCATCCGATGCGTGCGGGTCCAGCCCGAGCACGCCCAGGAGCGCCCGGCGCTCGACGTCGAGGCCGGCGAGGTCGGTGCCGCTGGCGCCGGTTCCGCGCGCCAGCAGGATGAGCACTGCGCCGGCGAGGGCACCCACCACAAGTCCTGGCAGCGTGGCCGTCAGAAGCGTTCCGACCAGCCAGCCGCCCAATAAGAGTCCCCCGGCCGCGACCATGACGACCACGGGTGACAGCCGAATTCGGGGGCCGCCGCGAGCGGCGACGGCCTCCGCAGCGGCGGTTCGAATTCGGAGCGCGTCCAGCTTGCGCAACGCGTCCGCGCGCTCCTCGAGCGCGGCATCATCGGCCTCGCTCTCCAGCCCGCCCTCCCGCTCACGGAGCTCCAGCTCGTCCGCCGCCGAACGCCGTCGCTGTTCCGCCTCCGCGGCAGCGGCCCGCGTCGCCTGGAGGTCTTGCTCGTGAGTTCGCGTCGCCTCCACCGCCGGGATCGAATCGTCGAGCGCCAGTAGCCGCTCCTCCGTCCAGCCGCCGGCCCGCGAGAGCTGCTCGGCGACGGCGGCGCCGCTGCGCGCTTCGGCGGCATCCAGGTCGCGCCGCTGCCCACCGGTCGCCGCGCGCGTCGCGTGCTCCTCCACGATGGCCGTCAACTCGTCCGCCATGCCCAGCAGGCGCTCGTCGATCTCGAGGCCCTCGCGAGAGCCCCGCGCCTCGGTCAACTGCTCGTCGAGCGCGGCGAGCGTGGCACGCGCCTCCGCCAGCTCGCCCGATCGGCGGTCCAGGACGGCGACCACGTCCTCCGGTACGGCGTCCAGGGCGGCGTCACCGGTGTCGAGCTCGGCTTGGACGCCGGCGAGCTCGGCGGCGATCGGTCCCGCCGCGCGCAGACGGCCGTACCGGGCGGAAAGCTCGCGTCGCTCACGAATGTCGTTGCGCAACGACTCGACCCGCGCGCGATGTTCCTCACGCTCACGATGCGCGTCCTCGTGCTCCTCGGGCTGGCGCACGAGGTCGGCGATCTCGCGGCGGATATCGTCGATCCGGCCGAGCAGCGCGTTGAGCGGCTTCTGGCTACCGCGCGGCAGGAAGGTCGCGTCCAATTGCTGGCGCAGGCGTCGCTCGAGATCGACCGCGCTCGTCCCGCCCAGGCCAGTGCCGGCCCCGTAGATCCGGCCCCGCACGCCATCGGCGTTGAGGCTGGCGAGGGTCTGGAGCTCACCCAGGCCGAAGGCGAAGATGTTATTGAAGAGGTCCCGATCGGCTCCCCGCAGCAGCCGGTCCAGCGTCTCCTGGCCGCCCTGGTTGCCGTTCGGCGCGCGGACTGCCAGCGAGCCGGCGCCTCCCTTGTCTCCGTGACGCTCGATGGTCCAGCGCTCGCCGCCCGCGGTGCGCAGCACCAGCCGTCCACCGCGGCGTCCACCGGCCAACGCCGGATACCAGGTGCGCCCGTCGCGGGTTGGCTCAAAGCCGAAGAGGAGAGCCCGAAGTCCGTTGAGGAGCGTCGTCTTGCCGGCCTCGTTGGCACCGACGAGCACCGTCATGCCGTCCTCCAGCGGCCAGGCCGCCTCGCGGAAGCGGCCGAAGCCGTCCAGCTCGATGCGCTCGATGCGCATCAGCGCTCCTCTTCCGCGGCCAGCAGGAGGTCGATGGCCAGCGCCTCGGCGTGGTCGAGGAGCTCGCCGCTGAGCTCGTCGTCGTCCGGACGGGCGTCGCGAAGGTAGCGCCTCCCCTTCTGCGATTCGTCGAACACGGGCGCCACGGCGGCGCGCAGCAGCGCGGTCCAGCGGTCGTGCTCTTCGGGATCGGTGGTGTACGCACTGCGACGGGCCGATGCGGCCGTGCGCAGGAAGTCACCAATGAAGTCGGGCGTCTCGCGGCGGAGGTCCAGGTCGACATCGGGCCGGGTGGCGTCGGCGACCGACTCGACCCAGGCGAAAGGCGAGGCGCCAGCGCCGTCCTCGCTCAGCAGTTGGCGGAGGTCCTCGCGGTAGCCGGGACGCGCCAGGTGCGCGTGCAAAGGACCTCGCCCCGCGATGCGCAGCCGAATGATGAGCGAGCGCCCGCCGGCGCCGTCGATCGCCACGCCGATGGCCTCGCGGCAGGCACGACCCAGCGCCTCGTCATCGGCAAGTTCGGCGAGGGAGACCTCGAGCGAATGCCAGCGCACGACATCGGTCGCCACGAATCTCGGCGTCACGCGACCCGCGGCGTCCACCTCCACCACGTAGCAGCCGCGCGCGCCGAGCTCACCCGGATCACGGCCCTGCGGAATGCCGCAGTAGACGGCGGGTGGATCGGCGAGCACCTGGCCCGGCTGGTGGATGTGGCCCAGCGCCCAGTAGCCCATGCCCGAGGCTCGGAGGTCCTCGACCGAGCAGGGCGCGTAGTTGGCATGACCGGGCCGGTCGCCGACGTTCGCATGCAGCAAGCCAATCGAGAACGGCGCGTCCGGATCGGTCCTGAAGCCGGCGGCGTAGTTCTCCGTGACCGCCGCGCGTGGATAGGAGCGACCGTGGATGCGCGCGATCTCCCGCCCGTCGCGCAGGACGGACACGGACTCGTCGGGAGCCGTGCCGAATCGGTGGACCGCAGGCGGAAAGGCCAGAGACGGTGCCCAACTGCGCCCGTCGAGCGGGTCGTGGTTGCCGTGGACCACGAAGCTGCGGATCCCCGCATGTGCCAGCTCGGCAAGCCCATCACGGAACCGCGTCTGGCCAAGGAGGGTGGGGCTGGCCACCTCGAACACGTCCCCGGCCACGACCACGAAGTCGACGCGCTCGGTGAGCGCGGTGCGCACCACAGCGCGCCATGCATTGGTGGTGGCATTGCGGAGGACGCCCAGGACCTCGGGGGGTGCCTCCGAGGTCAGCCCGGTGACGGGACTGTCTAGATGAAGGTCACCGGTGTGCAGGAAGCGAAATGGCTCGATAGACGACACGGCCCGCCAAGCGTAGCCGATGGGCGTGACAGCTCATCGGTCGCGAGGCAGGCCGCATCCGGTCTGTCTCAGGAGCCAGATCGGTCGCTTCCCCCCATGACGATCACGGGGATCGTTGCGACCGACGCTGACAGGCGTGTCAGACGCTGCGTCGTCCGCTGAGCACCTGGAACACGAGCACGATGGCTGCGATCACGAGCAGCAGCCAGATCAGGCCGCCGCCGATGTTGCCGATCAGGCCCAGAAGCCACAGGACCAGCAGGATGACGACGATCGTCCAGAGCATGGGATTCTCCTCAATCGGTTCCGTTCCCTCCATACGAAGCCGAGAGGCCTCGCATGCCCCCACGATATCGCAGTTTGCGTGCCAGCCATGCATCCGAGCGCTCAGTCGCCCGGCGTGCGACGCTCTTCGATGACCTGGTAAACGAGCAGCACGGCGGCCGCCAGCAGGAACAGGTTCACCCATTGGCCCAGGCGCAGGATGACGCCAGCGAGCCACAGGACCAGGACAACCGCGGTCAGGATCCAGATCATGGGATCGGGTCCAGGAGTGCGGAGAGGCCGAGCACACCAAGCACCACCAACAGCAGGACCGATGCGACCACGACGCTTGCCAGCAGCACGGTGCGATCCCCCTTCACGCGGCGAGTGCATCCATCAGCTGGTCGACGTGCTCGGCCGCCTTCACCTGGGCCAGCACATGCTCGATGCGCCCATCGGCTCCCACCACGAAGGTGCTGCGCTCGATGCCCATGTACGCGCGGCCGGCGAACTTCTTCTCGATCCAGACGCCGAAGGCCTCAGACACGCGATGACCCTCGTCGGACAGGAGCCGAAAGGGCAGCGCGTACTTTTCGCGGAACTTCACATGGCGCTTCACGCTGTCCGCCGAGACGCCGAAGAGTTGGATGCCCGTATCGGTGACGCGCGACCAACTGTCGCGCAGACCGCACGCCTGGGCGGTGCAGCCGGGCGTGTCGTCCTTGGGATAGAAATACAGGACGTAGCGTGATTCGCGCAGGGACTCGGTGGACACCACGCTGCCGTCGTCGGCGGTCATCTCGAATTCTGGGGCCGGGTCGCCGGCGCTGAGTCTGGTCATGGGCGGAGTCTAGCCTTCGGCGCCCATCTGCTCGATGGCGACCAGCACCGGCGGCAGCTCGCGCGGCTCCATGCGCGCCACCAGCGCATCGGCGAATGCAACGATCTGGGCCTCGCTGACTTCGGCCAGGTCGTGCCCTGCTCCCCCGATCTCCTGGAGCACCGGCTGGTTGCCGGCCTCGCGCAGGATGGCGTCGAGGAGGCGCGACTCGTCCGCATCGGCCCATGCGTCGGCCGTCCCGTGGGCAATGACGACGTTGCGGTGAAGCATGGTGGCAAGCGCCAGGACCGGGGTGTGGAAGGCCTGCTCCCATCCGGCCAGCCCGAGATTGACCACCTCCTCACCGATGCGGATCGGCATCCTCGCCTGGTGCCGCTCGGCATGCTCGATCAGCTCCTCGGCCGATCGGTCGAGCGCCGCGACCACCGGATGCCCACGGTCGACGCCGGTGCGTGTCCGCTCGGCAACCCCACGACGCAGGACGTCGCGGAACGAACGCGCTGAAGGACCGATGAGCCCCACCGCTCCGATTGCCGGATCGCCGACGGCGACGCTGATGGCCACGGTCGCACCCTCACCGTGCCCGATGACGGCGCAGCGCCGCAGGTCGAGCTCGCGCCGCGAGCGCATGGCACCGATGGCATCCCGCGCGTCGTCGATGCGGGTGAACAGGTCGGT
>JBDSGF010000061.1:0-14000 GCA_039919135.1 Candidatus Limnocylindria bacterium
GTCGAGCATCGAGCCGAGCGATACCACGGCGCTGAACCCGAGCGCCTCATCGTCGGCCCAGTCCAGTACCGCCGTCAACAATGCGCCGCTCTGGCTGACCAGTCCCACCGAGCCGGGACGCGCCATGCGGGCGGCGAAGGTCGCGTTCAGGCCCGTGGTCGGGTTCATCACGCCGAGACAGTTCGGGCCGACCAGGCGCATGCGCCCCGCTCGCGCTCGCTCGAGGATCTGATGCTCCAGCTCGGCGCCGGCCGAGCCGGTTTCCCTGAACCCGGCTGAGACGATCACGGCGGCCTTCGCCCCCGCCTCCACACACTCCTCCACGATGGCGGGCACGGTGGTCGCCGGGGTCGCGATGACGGCCAGATCGACCGCTTCGGGCAGGCTGCCGATCGTCGGGTGGGTCTTGATGCCGAGCACGCTCGTTCGCTCCGGGTGGACCGGATAGACCGTGCCGCCGAAAGGACTGCTGATGAGGTTCCAGAGCAGCGTCCGCCCCACGCTGCCCGGCCGCTCGCTCGCCCCGATGACGGCCACCGAGCGCGGCGCGAAGATTGCTTCGAGAGGCTGGTGCGCGACGCCGAGGATGTCGCTGGCCCGATCGGTCGGCGGGGTGGTTGGCGTGCTCATGCGACCAGGATCCTGCGTCCCAGGTGGTTGACGATCGGGTCTCGACAGATGCGGGGCAGACCCTTCTCGGACACCCACGCCTCGCCCTCTCGGGGCCTGACGCCAGCCGCCTTATCCGCGCTCGCGCCCATGTTCCGCATCGTCGGCCTCCATCTGCGCGCTCGCGCGCGCTCACAAACGATAACCCGACCGCAAGGGCAGGAGCCAGTGCCGAGCGGCCCGTACCGGAAGGATCTTCGGCTCCCGCCCGCCGCCTCAAGCAGCTCGCCCGATGCCGCGCCTGGATCGGGTGCGGCCGGTGGGACCCGCCCTACTCAGGCTCGCGGCGTTCTCGCTCACGGCTCGGCGCCTTCTCGAGCACCTTGCGCGGCCCGGTGATCGCCCCCGACGGCGTGTGCGGCAGATCGCCGCTCCAACGGTAGGCGCCGACGGTCCGGCGGCGGGGGTGGATACCCAGGCGCCGTCGCAGGTGGGCTGCCAGCTGGAGCGGCGTGAGCGGCATGGAGTGAATGGCTACGACCGTTGTTGGTGTATGCCGTCGAGCCGTCTGCCGCCTGAGCAGGGCGGCCAGTCGTTCGCCGACTGTCCCGGTACCGAGGATCTCGATGTGGTCGTCATCGTGGAGTCGATCCGCAACGGCTTTCAGGAACGTGCGCAGGTGCTCGTTCCGCCGGCGCTCCGCGTCGTCCTGCCCCCGGCCCGAGCCACCGTGTCGGACGCTCGGGTCGTGGCGTACGTGGGCGGTACTGCGCACGTGGGGCGGGACGTCCGAGACGAGCTTCTCAGCGACGACCCGGCTCCGCCAGCGCAGGATCCTTGCATGCTTGCTGTCGATCCACACGAGGGCGAAACCCCTCTCGACGGGCATCGGCGCCTCCTCCACTTGGCCCTGCGTGCTGTTCAGGCTCTTGCCCATGCCGCCAGCCTGCTGGGGTCCACAGGCCGCGGCAAGAGCCCTCCGGCCCCCGTTCCGCTGCCGTTTGGCACGTGAACCTCGACGTGCATGACCTTCGGCTCAGCTGACGCCGAGGAGTCGCCGCCCTTGTTCGTATTCGTACGCGGAGATCTCGCCACGCGCGAAGCGCGCCTTGAGGCTGTGGGTAGCCTCCTGGGTCGTCGGGGACTGCCGACTCGAGCTGGCCGACACGGCCAACCACAACACCGTCACGAGGACTGCGACGCCTGCCGCAATCACCAGGATCATCCAGAGCCAGTCACCGGGGCCCATGGCCCATCCGGCGCCGTTCATCATTTCGTTGCCTCCAATTCACTGCATCGGGCCGTGCATGCTGGCGACATCGTCGCGCGGCAGGTGGGCATCGAGGAAGTGCCATTCGGACCGATGCGGCGGGACCGATGACACGGGGCGGCATCCGGCCGTGCACCGCATACTCCGGGCATGCGCATCGTCACCGCCGAGGAGGCCGTCGCCGGCATTCAATCCGGGCAGCAGGTCTTCGTCCATGGCGGCGCTGCGTCGCCGACGAGGCTGCTCCAGGCGCTTGCTGGGCGCGCCGCGGAGCTACGGAGCGTCGGCATCATCCACTTCCACATCGAGGGGCCGGCGCCTCACCTGGAACCTGCGATGGCCGACAGCTTTCGACACCGCGCGCTGTTCATCGGCCCCAACGCGCGCGCCGCAGTCAACGAGGGACGGGCCGACTACGTCCCGATCTTCCTGTCGGACGTGCCCGAGCTCTTCAGCTGCGGGGTTCTGCCCTTGGACGCCGTGCTGATCAACGTCTCGCCCCCGGATGCGCACGGCTTCTGCTCGCTGGGTACAAGCGTCGACGCCACGCTCGCTGCCACCCACGCCGCGAAATCGGTGATCGCCCAGCTCAACCGCTCCATGCCGCGGACGCTCGGTGACTCGTTCGTACACGTCGACGAGATCGACCTGGCCGTCGAGGTTGACCAGCCGCCGCACGAGCATGTCGCATCGGCCATCGGTGAGGTGGAGCGTCGGATCGGTGAGTTCGTGGCGGAGCTGGTGCCGGACCGCGCAACGCTTCAGATGGGGATCGGCTCGATCCCCGCGGCGGTCGGCCTGGCGCTGCGCGACAAGCGCCACCTCGGCGTGCACACCGAGCTGTTCACCGATGCGGTGCTCGACCTCGTGGAGGCCGGCGCGGTCACCGGCGAGGCGAAGGAGATCAATCGCGGCAAGATCGTCTCGGCCTTCCTCATGGGCAGCCAGCGGCTATACGAATTCGTGGACGACAACCCAATGATTGAGATGCGGCCGGTCGACTACACCAACGACACGTCGGTCATCCGTCGCTTCCGGCGCATGGTGGCCATCAACTCGGCCCTGTCGATCGACCTCACCGGGCAGGTCAGTGCCGACTCGATCGGCACCCGCTTCTACTCGGGCGTCGGCGGCCAGATGGACTTCATGCGCGGCGCCGCCCTGGCACCCGAGGGCCGGGCCATCATCGCCCTGCCATCGACCGCGGCCGGCGGCAGGATCTCACGCATCGTGGCGGTCCTGGCGGAGGGCGCCGGCGTGGTCACCAGCCGCGCCCATGTGCGGACGGTGGTCACCGAGTACGGGGTGGCGGAGCTGTTCGGGCGCAGCATCCGCGAGCGCGCCGTCGCGCTAACCGCCATCGCCCATCCCGACTATCGCGACGAGCTCGCGCGCGAGGCCTTCCGCCTCTACCACGTCTAGCCGATGAAGCCTCGACCGATGAACGATCAGCGACGCGCCCGGGAGTTATCCGCTGCACGGTCGTCGTCGAGCGCGACGTGACGTCACGCGCCGAATGCGACAATCGTTTCGGTCTAGGAGGACCAGGCGGCGCGCCAGACGCGCCAGAGCGACGCGGGATCCGAGAGCGGGTCGCCGTGCACGCAGAAGAAGTCCGCGGGGCCGCCCTCGCGGATCACCCCCGCCTCTTCTTCGCCGATGAGCTCGCCGCCGCGCCAGGTGGCAGCCGCGAGCGCATCCATCGGTTCAAGACCGGCGGCCACCAGGCTCGCCACCTCCCATGCGAGCTGGTTGGCGCGCAGCGAGCCGCCGCCGAAGTCACTGCCGGTGGCGATCGCCACGCCGGCGTCGCGGGCGATCCGCACCGATGCCTCCCCCTGCTCCAGCCGAGCCTGCACCGCCGATCGGCCGGCAGCGCCCGCGAAACGCTCCATGGTCGTCGTGTCGCCGAAGCTCAGCCATGAGCGCATCACGGCCAGCGTGCTGACCAGGGTCGTGCCGCGCGCGACCATCTCGGCGGCCACCGTGGCATCTAGGTCGAAGCCATGTTCGATCGAGTCGACCCCGCCGAGCACCGCCTCTCGTGCACCGCTGAGGCGTCCGGAATGCGCGGCCGCCCGTGCACCGCGTCCGTGTGCGGCCTCGACCACACGCGCCACCTCGTTCGCCGTCCAGGGCGAGACGTTCACGTCCGGCCCGTCCATGTAGAGCTTGACGAGATCGGCGCCGGCATCCAACTGGCCGATAGCTCCCGCGAGCAGCTCGTCCGCGGTCTCAGCCTCGATGGCCGAGCGCATGGGATTGACACCGCGCTTGAACAGCCACGATCCGGCGGCGCGCAGGTACGGCCGATCGGCCCGGCCCGCCCATCGGTCGCGCACGCCGAGCGCCAGCGCCCGCTCGCGACCGTCGGTCGGATCGACGCCAATGGGCGAGCCCACATCCCGCATCCAGCGCACCCCCGCTGCCAGGCCGATGCGCCCGTTGTGCTCCGCCACCGCCAGGAGCGTCTCCGGCGGGTCGTTGAAGCGCTCGATCCAGTTCGCGCCGCCCGGCCCTGTGACATGGCTGTGGCAGTCGACCATGCCGGGCACGAAGGTCGCGCCGGCGCAGTCGATGACCGTGGCATCGCCGGCATCCTCCTCGCCGCCGGTCGGTCGGATCCAGGCGATTCGGCCGTCCTCGACCAGGATGCTGATGTTGCGCTGGAGCGAGGGCGAGCGTCCATCCGCCAGCGCGCCGTCGCGGTAGAGCGTGCGGCCGGTGGCCGGCTGCGCGGTCGGTGCCGTTGTCGGCGTCGGGGTCGGGGTGGGGCGGGGCGTCGGCCCCCCGGTCGCGACTTCACTCAGGTTCGCCGAAGGCCGTGGCGTCAGCGACGGGATCGGCGGGGTGCATGCAGCCAGCCCCGCCGCGGTCGCGGCCGCACCCAGCTGGAGCAACCTTCGGCGGCTGATCGGAGCCGGATGCGCGTGCATCGGTCCATTATCGGCCGATTCGTCCTAGGTGGGTGTCCTTGAAGTCAGTGGGAAGCTTCAGTCCGTAGCCGAGGATCGGTCCATTCCGACGTGGGCCGCCAGGACGGTGCCGGCCAGAGCCAGCGGGCGATCGCCGCGAACCAACCCACCGCAAGGACGAGCGGCGCCGTGCGACCCGCAGCTCAACCCAAGAGCGTGCGGTACAGGTCGGCGGTCTGGCGCGCGATGGAGTCCCAGCTGAAGTGCTCCACGGCGCGGCGGCGGCCGGCACGACCCATCGCCTCGCGCGCGGATGCATCGGCCATGAGGGCGTTGATGGCGCCGGCGAGATTGAGTTCGAAGCGATCGGGGTCCACCGGCCGCATGGGGTCGTCGAGCGAGAGCTCCACCGGGACGAGAAGCCCGGTCTCGCCGTCGACCACCACCTCCGGGATGCCACCCACCGCTGAGGCAACCACGGGCGTCTCGCAGGCAGCCGCCTCCAGGTTGATGATTCCGAACGGCTCATAGACCGATGGACAGCAGAAGACCGCCGCATGCGAGTAGAGCTGTCGCACCTCTTCGCGGCTGACCATCTCGCCGATCCAGACCACGTTCGACCGCTCGGCCTGGGCCTCGCGCACGCCAACCTCCACCTCGCGCGCGATCTCCGGCGTGTCCGGCTGGCCGGCGCACAGCACCACACCGATTCCGGGATCGAGATGACGGATCGCCCGAACGAGGTGCACGATCCCCTTTTGGCGCGTGATCCGGCCGACGAAGAGGACGTAGGGAACCGAGGGGTCAACCCCGCGCCGCGCCAGCGCATCGGTCCCGGGATCCGGCCGGTAGAACTCAGGATCGATCCCGTTGTGGATGACATGCACCCGTTCCGGAGGGACTTCGAACAGGCGCAGGATGTCCTCGCGGGTTCCACGGCTAACGGCGATCACCGCATCGGCGGACTCGATCGCTGTGCGCTCCACCCAGGAGCTGACGTCGTAGCCGCCGCCCAGCTGCTCGCGCTTCCACGGGCGCAGCGGCTCCAGCGAGTGAACCGTAAGCGCCAGGGGGATGCCGTATGCAAGCCGCACGAGAATGCCGGCGAGGTGCGTGTACCAGGTGTGGACGTGCACCACATCGGCCTGGACCGGATCCGCCAGCATGCCAAGGTCGCGCGAGAATGCCGCGAGCATCGGCCGTAGCCGCTCGTCCGTGGCGGCGGTGTCCCCGGTTGGCAGATAGCCGCGGACCCGCCAACCATCGGCTTCCGCGGACGCGGATCCGAACGTGCGGATGTCGAGCTCGATCAGCTCACGCAGGTGACGGGTGAGCTCGTCGACGTGGACGCCGGCCCCGCCGTAGATCTCCGGCGGGAATTCGTTGGTGAGGATGAGCGCGCGCACGCGCTCAGACTACCCGGCCGCCGGGTGGAAGCGAGCGAAACGACGGTACGCCGCGGCGTCGAGGGCGCGCACGATCTCGTGCATGGTGAACGGCTTGGAAACGACCGGCGCCCACCCGCCGATCTCCGCCTGGCGCACGGGATGCGCGGCGGTGCAGACCAGGAGCGGGACATCCTTCATGCGTGGATCCGCGCGCAGGTGACGCGCGAGGTCACCGCCACTACCATCGGGTAGGTCGTCGTCCAGGATCAGGAGGGTTGGACGTGCCTCGTCTGAGAGACGCTCACGGAGGTCGCGCAGGCGGGCGAAGCCATGGACGATCCAGCCCGAATCCTGGGCGATGTCGCCAATGAGCGCCCGGATCGAGGCGTCGTCGTCCACCACGAACAGAACCGGGGCGTCGGCTCGTTCCTGATCGGGGGGATGCTTCATTCTGTGGGGAATATTCATAGTTCCGTCGTGCCCGGTAATGCAATGCCCGTGCCCGGCCCACTCGGCAGGCAAGCGCGCCGGTGACAGGCATACTCCCCTGTAGTATCCTGTAGGCCGCCATGAGCACCGAAACACCGACCTCCACTGCCCGATCCGACGCGGAGCTGAACCTGCCCGTCGTGGGCATGACCTGCGCCAGTTGCGTGAACCGCATCGAGCGCTTCCTGAACCGCGCCGACGGCATCGTGGAGGCCAACGTCAATCTCGCCACCGAGCGTGCCACCGTGCGCTTCGACCCGGCACTCATCGACCGAGCCGGCATCGTGGCCACCATCGAGGCCTCCGGCTACGAGGTCGGGCGCGAAGCCGTGGCCGGTGCCAACACCGGCGAGGCCGAAGCCGCCGACGAGGCCGAGCGTGCCGCCGAGCGGCGGGAGCTGCTGACCGGCGCCATCGTATCGCTCTCGATCGGCCTGGTGATGATGGCCATCGTGTTCGCACCCGGCGGCCCGCCCTGGCCCATGATCGACATCAACCGCTGGATGCTGGTACCCGCCACCATCGTGCAGTTCGTCTACGGCCGCCGCTTCCTGGTCGCCGCACTGCGCGGGGCGCGCCACGGGGAGGCGAACATGAACACGCTCGTGGCGATGGGCACCATGGCCGCCTACGGCTACTCGCTCTTCGTCACCCTCCTGCCGGAGACGGTCATGGCCGCGGGCCTCGGGCACGAGACCTACTTCGACTCCGCCGCCGTGATCATCGGTCTCATCCTCTTCGGCCGATGGCTGGAGGCTCGGGCCAAGGGCCAGGCGGCCGGCGCCGTCAAGGCCCTCCTGAAGCTCCGGCCCGACACCGCTCGCGTCCTGCGCGAGGGCGGCGAGCGCGAGATCCCGGTCGACCAGGTGGTGGTCGGCGACCTCGTGCGCGTGCGCCCGGGCGACCGCGTGCCGGTGGACGGCGTGTTGATCGAGGGTGCCTCGGCCATCGACGAGTCGATGCTCACCGGCGAGTCGCTGCCCGTGGAGAAGGTCGTCGGCGACAAGGCCCTCGGGGCGACCATCAATGCCAGCGGCTCGTTCGTAATGCGCGCGGAGCGCGTCGGACGCGACACAATGCTGTCGCAGATCGTGACGCTCGTCGAGCATGCGCAGGGCTCCAAGGCACCGATCCAGCGCGTGGCCGACCGTGTCACCGGCTGGTTCGTGCCGGCCGTCATCGGCATCGCGGCCCTCACCTTCCTGGCGTGGATGGTCTTTGGACCTGAGCCGAAGCTGACCTTCGGGCTGACGAGCGCGATCGCCGTGCTCATCATCGCCTGCCCGTGCGCCATGGGCCTCGCCACGCCCACGGCGATCATGGTCGGCACCGGCAAGGGGGCCGAGAACGGCATCCTCATCCGAGACGGCGCCGCGCTGGAGCGCGCGCAGCGCATCACCGCCGTCGTGCTCGACAAGACTGGCACCATCACCCGCGGCCAGCCCTCGGTGACGCTGGTGAAGCCGATGCCAGGAACGGATGAGCGATCACTCCTCCACCTGGTGGCCGCCGCCGAGCGCGGCAGCGAGCATCCGCTGGCGGAGGCGATCGTGCGCCACGCGGACTCCCTGGGCATCGAGCACGCAGAGGCCACCGCCTTCGAGGCGACCGCCGGCCGCGGCGTGCGCGCCACCGTGGACGGCTCCACCGTGCTCGTCGGCACCGCTCCGTTCCTGGCCGATGCCGGCGTCCTGACCGCGCCTTTGGACACGGCCGACATCGGAGCGGCATCTCCGGTATTCGCGGCCCGCGACGGCGAGCTCATCGGTCTCATCGGCCTCGCCGACACGGTGAAGCCGGCCTCTGCGGAGGCCGTGGGGCGACTTCAACGCGCGGGCCTGGATGTGTGGATGATCACCGGCGACCGCCGCGCGACGGCGGATGCCATCGGTGCACAGGTCGGCATCGGTCCGGAGCGCATCCTGGCCGAGGTCATGCCGGCCGACAAGGTGGCCAAGGTCGAGCAGCTCCAGGCGGCGGGCGCCCGCGTGGCCATGGTCGGCGACGGCATCAACGACGCGCCGGCGCTGGCGCAGGCGGACCTCGGCATCTCGATCGGCACCGGGGCGGACGTGGCCCTGGAGGCCTCCGATATCACCCTGGTCGGCGACGACCTTGGTGGCGTGCCGACCGCGGTGCGGCTCTCGCGGGCCACCATGCGCACCATCCGCCAGAACCTAGTCTGGGCGTTCGGCTACAACGTGCTGCTCATCCCG
Source organism: Candidatus Limnocylindria bacterium (assembly GCA_039919135.1). Lineage (GTDB taxonomy): Bacteria > Chloroflexota > Limnocylindria > QHBO01 > QHBO01 > JACDBZ01. Next base: position 8,888 of record JBDSGF010000061.1, read on the forward strand.
GTCGCCGCCGGCGTGCTCTTCCCGCTGGCAGGCCTCCTGCTGAATCCCGCCCTGGCGGCCGGCGCCATGGCGCTCTCCAGCGTCAGCGTCGTCGCCAACTCCCTGCGGCTGCGGGCCTTCCGCGTCACGTAGAACCACATACGAATGGAGAACCGATGAACGACCTCTCGATGGCACCGATGGCCAAGGACCCGGTCTGCGGCATGGACGTCAACCCGGAGATCGCCGCGGCCCAGGAGCTGAGCAGCGAGCACGAAGGCGCGATCTACTACTTCTGCGGCAAGGGCTGCAAGCTCGATTTCGATGACGAGCCGGCGAAGTTCCTCCAGGCGGGGTATCAGCCGCGCATGTAAGCGGCCGTCGGCCCGAAGAGCCCCTGGTCTGGCCGCGAGGGTCCCTCATTTTGAAGCGCCGCTGAACGGCGTCATCCTTGAACGGAGCGCGGGAACGGGCGCTGCCATACCCTTCCTTCGGTGAATTCCGGTGCTGGATTCGCGGTGTCCGCCGCTGGGCGACGCTGGGCGCGACTGACAGCGCAGCCTCCCGCCGCCCTTCGTTGCTAGCGCCGCTGAGCGGTTGTGAGCGGCGGGCCGGATAGCGTGTTGGGCACCAGGGAAAATCGGACGTGGCCAAAGGGCACGTAGACTGATCGGCGCATGCCCCTCATCAGTACCCGAGCGCTGACGAAGCGCTATTCCGGCGGCGTCACCGCGCTCGATGGACTGACCGTCGAGATCGGTGAGGGCATCATCGGTCTCGTTGGCGCCAACGGGGCCGGGAAGAGCACGCTCATCAAGATCCTCCTCGGCCTGTTGCCCGCCACGGAAGGCGAGGCCACCGTCCTGGACCTGGACACCGCCACCCACGGCGCCCGCATCCGGGAGCTGGTCGGGTACATGCCGGAGCACGACTGCCTGCCGCCGGACGTTTCGGCCACCGAGTTCGTCAGCCATATGGCGCGCGTGTCCGGCCTCCCGTCGGGCGCCGCACGAGAACGCACGGCCGATATCCTCAGGCACGTGGGGCTGTACGAGGAGCGCTACCGGCCGATGGGCGGCTACTCGACCGGCATGAAGCAGCGCGTCAAGCTGGCGCAGGCGCTCGTCCACGATCCGAAGGTCCTCCTCCTGGACGAGCCGACGAACGGCCTGGACCCGGCCGGCCGGGACGAGATGCTGGCGCTCATCGAGCGCATCGGCCGCGACTTCGGGATGACCGCCATCGTCGCCAGCCACCTGCTGGGCGAGATCGAGCGCGTGGCGGACTGGCTCGTGGCCATCGATGCCGGGCGGCTCCTGCGCACCGCGCCGCTGGCCAGCTTCACCGAGCGCACCGGCCAACTGCTGGTCGAGACCGAGGAGGCCGCCGAGCCGCTGGCGCAACGGCTGGTGGGGCGTGGGATGCAGGCGGTAGCCGACGGGCGGACGGTCATCGTGGACATCGCATCCGCCGGCGAAGGCGATCACGGCGAGTACGCCGTGTACGGCGAGTACGCGGTGTACGACGCGGTCCGCGATGAGTCGGTGGCGCTCAACATGGCGCTGGTGCGCATCGAGCACCGGCGGCACCAGCTGGAGGATCTGTTCCGGGCTGGAGGGACCGATGCACCCGTCGCCTGAGGCCGCCGGCGCCATCTACGACATCGGCTACCGGCATTACGACGGCCTGCGGCTCGGTCGCCGAGGCGCCGTCACCGCCGTGGTGGGTGCCGGCCTGCGGGCCATCTTCGGCCTGGGTCGGTCCGGCCGCTCGAAGGTGATCCCCTGGGGCGCGCTCATCCTGGCCACGATGCCGGCCATCGTGGCGGTTGCGATCAGGGTCCTTGCGGGCGACCTGATCGACCTCTATGGCTACGACAGCTACCTGTGGCAGATCGGTGCTCTGCTGCCGATCTTCGTGGCAGCCCAGGCTCCCGAGCTGGTCGTGAACGACATCCGCCACCGGGTCCTGCCGCTCTATTTCAGCAGGCCCATGAGCCGATTCGACTACGTCGCCGCCAAGCTGGGCGCGCTGTCACTGGCTCTGCTTTCCCTAACGCTGCTCCCCGTCCTGGTCCTTTTCGTCGGTCGCGTGCTCGCCGCCGAGGACGTGGTCGGCGCGATCGGCGACGAGGCGGGCGCCCTGCCGGCGATCATCGGCAGCGGCCTGCTGCATGGAGTTGTGCTGGCGGGCCTGGGCCTGGCGATCTGCTCTCTCGCGGCTCGGCGCGCCTATGCGGCCGGAGCGGTGCTGGCCGTCTTCCTCATCGGCAGCGTGGTGAGCGAGGTCCTCGCCGAGGCCGGCGGATTTGCCGATATCGCGCCATTCCTCAGCCCCCTCGCCATCCTGGACGGCACGCGCCAGTGGCTTTTCGGCGGCAGCGTTGCCGAATCGCCGGTGGGCGCGGCGGACGTCCCGCTGGCCCTCTTTAGCCTCGCCACGCTCGTCGTCACCTTCGGCTCATGGGCGGTGCTGGCATTCCGCTATCGGCGGATCACCGTGTGAGCACCCTCAAGCTGGAGGCAATCTCGCGCTGGTACGGCAACATCGTGGCCGTCAACGACGTCAGCTTCGAGGTCGGCCCGGGGATCACCGGCCTCCTGGGGCCGAACGGTGCCGGCAAGACGACGCTGCTGCACATGATGGCCGGCTTCCTGGCACCCTCGGCGGGCGCGGTGCGCCTCGATGAGACGCCGACCTGGCGCCATGCGGAGGTCTACCGAGCCATCGGCTTCGTCCCCGAGCGGGAGGCCGTCTATCCGTTCCTGACGGCCCGCCAGTTCGTGGCCGCATCGGCCCGGCTCCAGGACGTGGACGACGCGGATGCCGCCGCGAGCCGGGCGATCGAGATGGTCGACCTGGGGAACGCCGCCGACCGCGCCATCGGCGGCTATTCGAAGGGCATGCGCCAGCGCGCGAAGGTGGCGGCGGCGCTCGTCCACGACCCGAAGGTGCTCATCCTGGATGAGCCGTTCAACGGCATGGACCCGCGGCAGCGGCTGCACATGATGGACCTGCTGCGCGCCATGGCGGCCGATGGTCGGACCATCCTGTTCTCGAGCCACATCCTCGAGGAGGTCGAGCGCCTCTCGGATCGGGTGCTGGTGATCATCGCCGGTCGACTCGCCGCCTCGGGTGACTTCCGAAAGATCCGGCGCCTCATGACCGATCGACCGCACCGCTTCACGCTGCGCTCGAGCGACGACCGGCGCCTCGCCCGCGAGCTGCTGGCCAGCGCCGAGGTGGATGCCGTCGAGCTGCGCGACGGCATGCTCACGGTGCGCACCGGTGACTTCGGCGCCCTGACCCGCGCGGTCGCGCCGGCCGCTCAACGCGCCGGCGTCTCGATCCTGGAGATGCGTCCCGCCGACGAGTCACTCGAATCGGTCTTCAGCTACCTGGTGCGCCGATGACCGCCGCGCTCGTCTCGATCACCCTGCGCGCGCTGCTCAACCGCCGACGGACCCTGCTGCTCGCGCTGCTCGGCGCGCTCCTGGTCCTGGTCGCGGTCCTCTATCGGCTGGGCAATCCGACCGCGGCTGAGTCGTTGGACGTCACGCGCCGCCTGCTGGCCAACTTCGGGATCGGCGTACTTCTGCCGCTGGTGGCGGTCATCGTCGGCACTTCGGCGCTCGGATCGGAACTCGACGACGGCACCATCGTCTACCTGCTGGCCAAGCCGGTGGCGCGCTGGCGGATCGTGCTCGTCAAGCTCGTCGTTGCCTGGCTGGTCACCTGCGTGCTGGTGGCGCCGGCCATTCTGCTCGCGGGCGTCATCGGTCAAGACGACCCGCAGTTGGCCATGGGCTATGCGGTGGCCTCGATTGTCGGCGCGCTCGAGTACACCGCCATCTTCATCGCGCTCTCGCTGGTCACGTCACGCGCGCTCATCATCGGCCTCGCCTACGTGGTGGTCTGGGAGGGCGTCGTCGCCGGTCTCTTCAGCGGCACGCGGGCGGTGAGCGTGCGACAGCATGCATTGGCCGTGGCGGAGTCCTTCGGCGGCGCGGGCGCGGGCGACGCGGAGCTTGCCTTTGGCTTCGCGGTCGCGGTCAGCGCCGTGGTGACGTTGGGCGCGATCGTGCTGGCCGTGCGGCGGCTCGAGACGGTCGAGCTGCGCGGAGAAACCTCCTAGGCGCTGGCGACCTTGGCCGTCCGGCGCCTGGCAGATGGGCGCGCAGCGCGTTCGGCGGCGGCACGTTCGGCGGCGGCACGTTCGGCGGCGGCGATCTCCGAGGCCGGGGCCGGATAACCGAACCGGAAGCCCTGCCCGAACGGGACGCCAAGCCCGCGCAGCGCGACGCGCTCCGCCTCGGTCTCGATGCCCTCCGCAATGAGATGGCATCCAGATTGGCGCGCAAAATAGACCATCCCGGCGATGAGAGCCTGGCGGGCCGGGTCCGCCTCGACACCACGAACGAGCTTCATGTCGAGCTTCACGTAGCTGGGACGCAGCTCGAGGATATGTCTGAGGCTGGCGAAGCCGGCACCGGCATCGTCGACAGCCACCTCGACGCTCCCGCCCAGCCCGTCGAGTGCCGCCCGAACCGCGTCGTAGTCATCGATCGCCAACCGTTCGGTCACCTCGACCACCAAGTGGCGCCCGCGGTGAGCGCGCAGGAGCTCGATGATTCCCGGCTCGGTGAGGCGCGAGGGCGACAGGTTGACGCTGACCCACCGGCCGCCCGGGAGACGCCGTGCCTCGCGCAATGCCACGACGACCGCGGCGCGCTCGAGCTCTCGTCCGGCCCCCACCGACTCGGCAATGGCAAAGCCATGGTCGGGCAGCCTGCCGTCGGCGAAGCGAGTGAGCGCCTCGTAGCCGATGACCGAGCTGTCGCGGAGCCGCACGATGGGCTGGAATACCGTGGCGAGATCCTGCTCGGCGATCATCCGATGGATCTCCGCGCGCGCTCCCTCCAGCTCACGCCTGGTGCTGAGCTCGGGAGCGAGGAGCGCCGCGGCGATGGTGCTGAACTCGGCCAGGCTGGGCAGCCAGCGCGCGACACCCGCAGAACCGAGGGGCGCGGTCGTGCCGGCCACGATCAGCCCGTGCGTCACGCCGTGCGAGCCGAACGGAATGAACGCGGCGCAGGTCAGGCCCAGCTCCAGCCACGCGCTTCGGTAGGCGTCG
>JBDSGF010000062.1:0-20151 GCA_039919135.1 Candidatus Limnocylindria bacterium
CGGGCCCAACCGCTTCCGGGCCGACGGCGAGCTGCTCGAGGTGCCGCATACGGGCGACCGCCGCGCCGACATCGCAATGCTGGCGGAGCGCATGGCGGCGCGCTTCGAGCGCGACATCGGTGAGGCGCCGGAGCAATGGTGGGGCGCTTTCCAGCCGTACTGGCCGGATCTGACATCGTGACCCGCGCGGGCGGCCGGCTCGGCAAGGCGGACATGCATCTCCACACGCTCTACTCGGACGGCACCGCATCGGTCCAGGCGCTGATGGACCACATCGAGCAGCGGACCGATCTCGACCTGGTTGCCATCACTGATCATGAGCGGATCGACGGCGCCCTGCGTGCGCGGGAGCTGCATGCCGCCGCTGACTACTCGTTCGAGCTGGTGCTTGGCGAGGAGATCACCACCCGTCGCGGGCACGTCCTGGCGCTCTTCATCAGCGAACGCGTCCCGGCGCTGCGGCCGCTGCCCGAGACGCTCGAGCGGATCCACGACCAGGGTGGCATCGCCGTTGCCGCCCATCCCATGGCGCCGCTCACCCCGTCGCTGGGCCGACGCTCGCTCGTGGCCACGCAGAGCGCCGGCGACGCGCGCCACCATCTCGACGCCATCGAGCTCATGAACCCATCGGCCGCGGGTCGCGCTCGACGGGGGGCACGCGAACGCCTCAACCACGAGACCCTGCACCTGGCGGCGGTGGGCAATTCGGACGCCCACGTGCTGGACGGGGTGGGCTCGGCGTGGACTTGGTTTCCGGGGGTGTCTGCCGCCGACTACCGTGCCGCCGTCGAGGCGCGCACGACGCGTCCCGACGGTCAGTTCTGGAGCAACCTCCACAACGTCGACGTGTACCGCCGGCAGCTCATCGCCAAGGCCAGGCACCTGCGCCATACTCTGCGGCCAACGGGAGAGTGGCGGTGACATCGGTCCAGCCCGCGCCGGCGGTGACGGCGCCATCGGTCGACATCCCTCGCGCGGGGCGTGGCCCGCTCAAGATCGGCATCGTGAGCCCATACGGGTATCCGCACCCGGGAGGGGTCAACGAGCACGTGCGCTTCACGTACGAGGCCATGACCCGCATGGGCCACGACGTCTGGATCATCACCTCGAAGTACGGACACGAGCGGGAGAGCGAAGGCCACATCATCCGACTCGGCACGGGATGGGCCGCGCCGGCTAACGGTTCGGTCGGGCGCGTCACCCTGGGGCTGCGGTTCAAGAAGCATGCGCGCGAGGTCCTGGAGGAGCACGCGTTCGACATCCTCCATTTCCACGAGCCGTTCGTCCCGTTCCTGTCACCCACGGTGCTCGACCAGTCGACGACGGTGAACATCGCCACCTTCCACGCCTTCGGCGGCTTCAGCCCGTCGTACTGGATCGGCAGGCGCTTCGGCGGGCATCTCGCTTCGAAGCTGGACGGTCGGATCGCCGTATCGGGCGCGGCTCGCCATTTCATCGGCCGCTATTTCCCCGGCGACTACGAGATCATCCCGAACGGCGTGGACATGGACCGATTCACCAGTGCCCAGCCGTTCGAGGAACTCCGCGACGGGCGCACGCTCAACATCCTGTTCGTCGGGCGGCTGGAGGCTCGCAAGGGGCTCATTCACCTGCTCAAGGCCTACCACCGGCTGCGCAAGCGCAAGGTCGACGCCCGGCTGCTGGTGGTCGGCGCCGGGCCGAAGCTGCGCGAGTACAAGCGCTTCGTGGGCCTGCGCGGCATCCGCGACGTCGAGTTTCTGGGGCGCGTGTCGGACGCCGAGAAGGTCCGGTACTTTGCCAGCGCCGATATCTATTGCGCGCCGAACACCGGCCAGGAGTCGTTCGGCATCGTACTGCTGGAGGCGATGGCCGCCGGCGTCCCGATCGTGGCCTCCGATATCCATGGCTTCAAGCGCGTGGTGGAGCGGAACGTACAAGGGTTGCTGGTGGAGCCCCGCAACCCACGGGCGCTGGCGGCCGCGCTGTACGCGCTGGCGCGCGATCCCGACCTGCGCCACGAGATGGGCGACGCCGGCCGCGTGCGCGCCCCCGAGTTCACCTGGGACCGCGTGACCGAACGGATCGTGGACTACTACTACGAGGTCCGCGAGCGCGTCCTTGCCACGGGCCGATAGATTGGTCGTGCCTCTGCCCCGAACCGTCCGGATTCACATGAGGTGTGCAATGAACGAGCTTGACCGCCATTTGACAGTCCGGATTCACGCTTGGCGTGCATTGGGACGCTTCAACTGGCCAGTTGCGCGCCCAATGGTCATGTCATGTGAATCGGGACGCTTCGGTGGGAGATCGATTCCTGTATCGGCAGCTCCGACGGTCATTCGGGCATCGGCTCATCCCCGAGGGGCTTGCGGTAGGAGGTGAAGGTCTTCTCCGGAGCGAAGCCGAGCGATTCGTAGAGGCTGTTGGCACCGGTCGGGCTGTCCGTGTCGACACCGAGGCTGGCTGACGTGAAGCCCTCGTCGCGCGCCGCCACCAGCGACGACGCCAGCAGCGCACGAGCCAGGCCGCGTCGACGCCACGGACGCCGGACCGATACCTGCGCGACGTATACGCGAACGCGGCCGTACCGCGCGTTCTCTTCGACCCGCACCGTGGTGATGATCACGCCGGCGACCTGATCGCCGTCCCACCCGACGCGCCAGAAGCGCGGGTCGGCATTGTCGGGGTCGCCGATGAACCGCTCCCAGTCCTTCTCGACCCACTCCGTCTCGCCCCAGTGGTCGCGAAACGCCTCCGCGGAAGCGTCCCAGATGGACCGGTACTGCTCACGGATCACCGGCCGTTGTTCAATCCCCTCGGGCATGGGCGGCACCTCGATCCCATCGAGCGCGGGCGCGACCATGTCGTAGAAGAAGCGCACCGCCCCGTAGCTATTGGCCAACAGGAGCGCCACGTTGCCGGCATCGGTGTCGATGCCTTCCGACCCGAACAACTTCGGTGCCACCCCGGCGTGCTCCGCCGCAATCTCGCGCAGGCGCTCCTCGTTGTGCCGGAGCAGTGCGCTGCCGATTCCCTGGCGACGCCACTCGGGATGGACGAAGCCGAAGTTCTCGTAGGAGCGGCCCCCCTCCACCAGATCGGTCCAGAAGACGCGCGCATAGGCCACCACGGAGCCATCGACCTCGGCGAGCACGATGTCGCGTGCCGGAACGCAGTTGACTAGCGTCGCGTAATTGAGCTTGAGCTGGTCAAGGGTCGTCACCTCCTCGAGGCCGTCGGCTTCATGCGCCGCGGTGTAGACGCGAAGCATGGCGGGCAGGTCCTCCTCCCCGCGGTAGTGTCGGAAGCGAAGGCCCGGCACGGCCGGTGCTTCGGCGTGAGCCACGTCAATCATGTGGACGGTCCTCCGTGCATCCGGCTTCCGCCAGATCGCGGCCGGGGTCGAACTGCTCCGACGGATGGGACAGCCAATCACGCAGGCCGTTGACCGCATCGCGCTCGTCGAGGCCATCGGCCTCGTTCTCGGCGTTCATGACGCGGACGAGCTCCGGCACGTCGTCCTCGCCGGCATACGGTCGCAATTTCAGCCCGGTGACCATCACGATCCGTCGTCCAGTGGCCTGCGCCAGGCCGCCGCGCGGTCGATCACGACGAACCCGCACGACTCGTACAGGCCCAGCGCGCCGGACGGGTTGTCCGCATCGACCCCCAATGCCGCGGTGTCCAGTCCGCGCTCGGCCAAGAGGTGGATGCTCCGGCCGATGAGGACCCGCGCCAGCCCACGACCACGCCAGGCGCGGCGCGTGAAGACGCTGTCGAGCCATCCGCGACGCAGCCCGAGCTGCTCGTTCTCCTCGGCGTAGATCGCGTTCAGCACGGCGCCGGCGACCTCGTCGCCGTCCCAGGCGACGATGAACAGGTCGGGCTGGAACTCGGACGACTCGACCCAGCGCAGGAAGCTGGCCTCCGACGTGTCCCATCCGCCCCAATGATCCTGGAACGCCTCGTGGTTGGCCTCCCAGATGGCCCGCGCCTGGTCGCGCGACGCCGGGCGGACGTCGAGGCCGTCCGGGAGGGGCAGCAGCTCGGGCCGGTCCACGTCGATGGCGGCGCGCTCCATCTCGAAGAACCAGCGCACTGGCTCGTAGCCGTCGCCCCGGGCCAGCGCGGCCCGCGCGACCTGGTCCTCGTCGACGAACATCCCGAGGACGCGCGGACGATCTGTCATGTGGCGGGCGTCGTTGCTGCGGATCAGGTTCTGGGCCGCCGCCAGCAGGCGGCGTCCGATACCCCGGCGACGGTAGGCGGGATCGACCGCCCCGCGGGAGCGATGCTCGCGTGTCCCGTCGGTGGCGTCGATCCAGTCGACGCGGACGGTGCCAACCACCCGTCCGTCAACCTCCCCCATCAGGACGTCGCACATCGCATCGAACCCGTCGGACGCGTGGCGGAACGTAACCGCGAGGTCGTCCATCGTGACGCGCTCACGGACGCCGTCATGGGCGAGATCGGCGTTGGTGAGACGCACGATCTCGGCAAGGTCGGCCTCGCCGGCATACGGCCAAATGACGAGGCCCGGGACCTCGGCCGCCGGAGCGGCCGCATCGGTCTGCATTGAGGTTCCTCCCTTCATCAGCCGACTCGCTTGAGCTTGCCGGTGCGCTTCGCATAGTGCTCAGCGATGCCGAACACGTAGACGCCGAGCGGGATGAGCACGATGCCCATGACCACCAGCGGCCAGATGTCGTGGACCAGGGCCGTGATGGGCGTCCCGTCGACCAGGCCGGCGCGTATCCCGTCGAGGACGTACGTCCCGGGGCTGAACTGCGACACGAACTGCATCCACTCGGGCAGCACGTCGGTGGTGTAGTAGACCCCGCTGAAGAGCAGGATGATCGACTGGATCACAAATACCATCTGGTCGCCTCGCTCCACGTAGAGCAGCGGCAGAATGGCCGCCATCATCCCCACCCCCACGAAGCTCAGCGAGCCCAGCAGGATGAAGATGCCGGCGGTCACGAAGTTGCCGCCGGTGAACTCGAGGTCGAAGAAGAGGATCATCACCACCAGGATGATCAGCATCTGGATCAGGGCGTACGCAACGGCGAAGAAGGTCGAGCCCACCAGTTGGGTGTAGCGCCTGATGGGCGCCATGAACGTGTACTCGAGCGTTCCCTCCCAGCGCTCCCAGGTCACGGTCTCGCCGATGAACCCGAATACGATGGAGAGGTAGTTCCAGAAGATGGTGCCGATCACCAGCACCTGGAGCAGTCCGGGGTCGTCCTGGGCAATGCCGATGAACGCGACCGCCAGGGCAGCCGCGATCGAGTACACAAGCCAGGCCACTTCCCAGCCCCAGTACCGCTTGGTCAGGTTGAAGTTGCGCTCCACGAAGGCGAAGCTCGCCCGCAGCTCGCGCGTTGCGATCGTCATCGGTTCATCTCTTTCACTCAGTCGTCGTCTTCTTTATCCTCGTCGACATCGTCGTCGAGGCTCTTGCCGGTGAACGTCATGAACACGCTCTCCAGCGTCGGCTCCTTGCCGTAGTCGCGTTCGACCATCGTCATCAGCTCACCAGGCGTCCCCTCGGCCACGAGGCGCCCGTCGTTGATGAGCGCGATGCGGTCACACAGCCGCTCAGCCTCGGCTAGGTCGTGCGTCGTCAGCACGATTGTCGCGTCGTGCGTGTCGCGCACCTCCTCGATGAACGTCTGCACGTCGAGCTTTGAGCGCGGGTCGAGCCCGGTCGTCGGCTCATCCAGCAGCAGCACCGTCGGGCTGGTCAGCAGCGCCCGCGCGATGGCGACCTTCTGCTGCATTCCCCGGCTCATCTGCTCCAGGGGGCGGCTCAGGCGCTTCTCGCCGATGCCCAGGCGGGCAAGGATCTGGATCGCCTCCGCTCGCGCGGACCTGGCATCCAGGCCGTACAGCCGGGCCGCGTAGGCCAGGTTCTCGTGCGGCGAGAGCTTCTTGAAGAAGGCCGCATCAACGCTCACCCGGTTGATGAGCTGCTTGACGGCCATCTCGTCGCGCTCGACGTCGTGGCCGAAGACCTCGACGCGCCCGCCCTCCAGCGTCAGCAGCGTGCTGACCAGCCGGATGAGCGTGCTCTTGCCCGACCCGTTGGCGCCGAGGATCCCGTAGATCTCGCCGCGCCGGATGGACATGCTCACGTCATTGACGGCCACCACGGCCTTCTTCTTGCGGCCCACCACGAATCGCTTCGTGGCGTGCTCGATGAGCAGCGCCGGCAGCTCGCCGGCCGGCGGCGGGCCAACCCGACGCAGCGGCTGACGAGCCTCTGCCGGCATGGGTGTGCTCTTCGGTTCCTTCATGACCTCGATCATCGTTGGTGTCCCGCTCGGTTCGTTGGTGGGGGGACATGCTCAAGAGCCGCGTCCCGTTGGCTCGGTCCGCGGCTCTTGGCTCGCCCGGGTGCGGGCAACAAAAAACCGTGGACCCGATCCGGCCCACGGCTCTGGTGTCTGCTTCGGCGGCCCTGCCGCCTACGCGTCTACCTCGACCAGGGCACAGATCTCCCGTCACCACCCACGACGGGCGGTGCGTTCACGCGCGTGATCGCGCAGATGTGGAGATTCATTGCCGTCGGATCGCTCCTTGCTTCAATAGTTGCTTGGTCGGCGGACATCGCCGCGCAGCGTCGGCTGCAGTCGGTAGTGCCGGCGGAGTCTACGACCGCCGTTCGGAGCGTGTCAAGCGATTGCGTCATTTGTCTCGGGTCGTTTGACGGCTGTGCCGGGATGACTTCCTCCGCTATCGTTCGGACCCGAGCAGGAGTCTTGACAACGTGCAGATCAACCGAGGCCTCGTCTTCTGGGGCGTGGCCCTCATCACTGCCGGCGCCATGGCGCTGGCGATCCAATCCGGAGCCATCGACGGCGATAGCGCTCGAGAGCTGTGGCGCTTCTGGCCCGTGGTTCTCATCGTCATCGGCCTGGCGGTTATCGCCGCGCGGACGCCGCTGGCCATGGTCGCCACCCTGGCTGCCGGACTCGTGGTGGGCGGCATGGCCGGCACCCTGGTCAGCGGCTGGCCGGACGGCCTCAGCCTCGGGTGTGGGGGCGAGACGCCGGACTCGGTCACGGCTGAAGGCGGCTTCGAGTCTCGCGGCGAGGTGGCCCTCGACCTCAACTGCGGGGATCTGGCCGTGTCAACCGGGGACGAGACAGCCTGGAGCGTGGCTGCACGCTACGCCGATGTCGAGCCGGAGATCACCTCCGATGCGGGCTCTCTGCACGTCAGGACACGGGGCGGCGGCTTTCCCGGCTTCGACGACAGCCGCCAGGCGTGGGACGTCGTCCTGCCAACTGACGTCGAGCTCGACCTGAGTATCGACGCCAACGCCGCCTCGAGCGACCTTGCCCTCGACGGCGCCAGCCTGACGCGCCTCCAGATAGACGCCAACGCCGGCGAGGTCCAGATCGGACTGCCAGGTGCGTCGGTCGACGACCTCTCGGTCGACGCCAACGCCGGCTCCATCTCGATCGAGACCGATGCCTCGACCACCCTCACCGGATCGGTCGAGATGAACGCGGGCTCGCTCGAGCTGTGCGTGCCGGAAGGAGGGGCGGTCGCGATCACGATCAGCGATGACAACATCACCTTCAGCCATAACCTGGACGAGAGCGGCCTGACTCGGCAGGGCGACACCTGGCGCAGCGGCGGCGGCACGGCTGCGGTGACCCTTGACGTCAATGGCAACGCTGCCAGCTTCTCGCTCAATCCCGACGGAGGGTGCTCATGAACCGCAGGCTCGTTCGATCCCGCACCGACACGATCGTTGGTGGTGTGGCCGCTGGTTTGGCGTCGTACCTGAACACCGATCCGGCGCTCGTGCGCATCGCCTGGGCAATCCTGGTGCCGGTCACCGGTGGGGCGGCCCTCATCGCGTACATCGTCGCCTGGATCGTGGTGCCCGAGGCGCCGGAGGGTGGCCCTCCGCCGGCCGCCGCGCCCGCCACCGATCCGGTCACCGGGGCACCCGTCGAGCCCGTCGCGGACTCGTCCTCCTGGACGCCGCCCGAGCCGGTAGCGCGGCCATCCGACGGTCGAGCCGGTGTCGTGGTCGGTGTCGGCCTGGTGCTCATCGGCGTGTGGTTCCTGCTGCGCGAATACCTGCCCGACTTCGATTGGAGCCTCGTCTGGCCGCTTGTCATCGTCGGCATCGGCGTGCTCATCCTGGTGAGCTCCATCCGCCGCCGCGAGCGCTGAGAACCGACAAATCGGTCGATTCGCGCCTGAAGCGCCGTTCGGAGTCGGTTGGGCCGACACATCGGCCCGGGTGTCGCACAGCCGGCGCCTCTCGGCGCTGGTCAGGCTCGTGCTGAATCGATGTATCGCTCTATCCGGGCCCGAACCGCCTTTCGGGCTCAATTCCGCCGATCGATCGGTCCGAACGGTTGGCGTCAGCCGCCCTTGACGCCGGACGGCGATAGATCGGCGGACCGGCGGCGGGTCAGCCGCCCTCGGGCATCGGTTTCGGTGGAACTTCCCGTCGTAAGGTCCACCGCTGCCACCACGAGCGACCCGCCACCGCGAATGCAGCCGCGACGCCGGCGACCAGCAGCCCGGCCACGACCTTCGCCGCTCCCAGCGAGAGGAGCTCCTCGCGCGTGCCCTGTGGAGGATCGGGGAACTGGAAGCCGAAGTTCCACGGCGGAAGGGCGCGGGCCGCATTGATGTACCAATCCGGCATGGGCAGGGCGGAGCCGAGCGGGAAGATGAGCACGCCCACCACGACCACCAGCGCCAGGTAACCGATGGCCAGGTCGCGCCAGGCGTGCCGCCGCAGCAGCTCGTCAATGAGGTAGGCCACCGCGATCATGGCGAAGATCACCGCCGTCAGGTAGTGGTACGCGAAGGTGGCACGCTCGATCCGGATCCAGGGCACGAACTGGAAGGCGAACGCGCCGACAACTAGCACCAGGGCCATGGATCGGCGCTTCCAGGCGAGGACGGTGCAGGCGGCCAGGGCCGGGATGCCGGCCCACAACAGGATCGGGTTGCCACCGTTGTAGATGGCCGCGATCTGCTCGGCGTCGTAGCTGCCGCTGAAGAACCAGGTTGGCTTGAGCGCCAGCGGCCAGCTCCACCACGGCGAGGCGCTGTCGTGGCCGGCTTTCAGGTTGTAGTGGTACCCGAACATTTGGGCGTGCAGCTCGTCGAGCGACCAGCCGTAGCCCGGACCACCCGCGAGAGCCCAGTCGTGGCCCAGCTGGAGATACGGGATGTAGGTGAGCGCGTAGACGGTCAGGGGGATGACGATGAGGCAGGCGCCGACCCATGACCAGGCGAAGCCGCCCATCTCGCCCGGCCGGTACCAGTGGGCATCGGAGCGAGGATGGCGCAACGAGCGCCACGCCCGCCAGGCGAGCAGCAGCCCGGCGACACCGAGCATCAGCAAAGCGGGCCAGCCGGCCTGCGCGCCTCGCGCCAGGAGGCCGAAGACATACTCAATGGCACCGCCTGGGGTGCGGCCATCGACCGAGTTGAAGGCAAGCACGAAGGCGAGGGCGATGCCCGCGAGCACGGCCGCGCTGGCCGGGAGGGCGGTGAGCGCATCCGAAAGGTCAAGGCGGATCGGCCGCACCCAGCTGATGGCCAGCGCGAGCGCCAGCAGCGCCAGCATCACGACACCGAACGGCCACGGTGCACCAATGGCGCCGATGACTGTAGCGAGGGCCACCAGCGCCACGAGCAGCAGCCGGCCCAGGTCGGAGCGCGCCAGGATGAGCACCCACAGGCCGGCCAGGGCGTAGAAGCCGACCCACTTGGTGGCGGCCGCCAGACCGATGAGGACCCCGACCAGCGGGAGCGCCCACCACGCGCTGCGCGCCCATCGGCCCGACCAGATCTGCCAGAAGACGAGGTAGCCGGCGGTGATGAAGACGGCGACGAAGATGTCGTTCATGGAGATCCGGCTCATCACGTAGCTCATGGGGTCGATGGCCACGAAGGCGGCGGCCAGGACCGCGATACGGCGCCTGCCGAACATCGTCGCGGCCAGGAGGTAGATGAGGCCCACCAGGATTGATCCGAAGACGACGCCCGCCAGGCGCCAGGCGAAAGCGTTGCTGCCGGCGTCGACGCGTACCAGGTTCGCGGCGCCCTCCGCATCGGCGGTGCTGATCAGAAGCCGGCCGTGGTCGTCGCCCTGCCCGGTCGTCGCGATGTCGAAGGCCATGGCCAGCGGCGTCCCCGGCAGATCGGTGGCATCGAAGACGGCAAGGCCAATCGTTCCGTCACCGCGGGCTTCAACGTGCGGCTCCAGGGGCCAGGCCTGCGCCTGGCCGGAGGGCGTGGCACCGGCGACGTAGACGAGCCCGGCCACGCGCTGGTCCTCGATCAGAAGCGGCGCGCCCGGCAGCGGCACGAGCCCCAGGATGCAGGGATCGCCCGAACAGCGGCCGTTGCTGCCGTCGGCATCGACGACCGCCACACCGCCGGCCGTCGCCGGATGCTCCGCGGTTGCAGCCAGGGCGCCGGTGAGCGCCATGAGAATCTGATCGTCGCCGCTGCCTCGCACCAGCAGCGGACCGATGAGCGGGGCGTCGACCGTCTCGATCTCATCGTCGGCACGCGCCTCGAGGGTCGTTGAATCCAGGTACACCACCGCGTTGCGCGCCGGATCGGTGACGACCACCCAATCGGCGTCCTCGGCCTCGACGCCGTGCACGTAGCCGATTCCCGCGTACGCGCCCTCGGCCGTCGCGCGGACGGCATCGGTCTCGGGCTCCACCACGACGATGCCGCCCGCCCCGCGCAGCAGGATCGGGTCGTCCGCGCTGTCCGGCACGAAGATATGACTGACAACGTCGAGTCCCGACGCGATGGGCGGCCCGGCGGGAGGTGCCCTACCGTCGGGTGACGCGAGCATCCCGGCCAGCTCGTACGTCTCGAGGGTTCCGCCGTCGGCACGGCCGACGAGAAGTCGCGTCGCGTTGGCGTCGTACGCGAGGGTCGCGATTGGTCCTCCCACGTTCCAGCGGCCGAGCTCCTCGCCGGTCGCGGCGTCCGATGCCACGATCAGCGGGCCGCCGTCGGTGGTGAAGGCGATCGAGCGGTCCTGGCCGGTCGATGAGCGCCGCGGAGCAACCGCCAGGCTGGGCACCGGAGCTTCGAGCGGCTGGCTGCCGACCACGGTGTTCGGGTCGGCGACCACGATCCCGGCCGCGATGAGGTACTTCGCCAGCATCGGGTGCGTCCACTCGTAGACATCGCGGTCCCAGCCGTTCTGCCAGCCGCTCAGGAACTCGGTCGCGGAGCGCGCGTGATAGACCTCGTCGAAATGCTGGCCGCGTGGCACGTCCAGGCGCCAGAGACGGAAGACGAGCGCGAAGGCGACGAGCGCCAGCAGGATGAGCACGTCGCGCCGATTGAGCCGCCGCCCGGGCTCGTGCAGGTAGGCGTCGGCTGGATTGGGAGCCAGCCAGCGCGGGTGAGCGGTCGCCTCTACCGGCGCGCGCGCCATGCGCGGCGCCCGCCGGGGAGGAGGACGAACCGGCTCCGCGAGCGCATCGGGCCATGGCGCGGCCAAGCCAAGGCGCAGCGAGCGCCAGGCGACCACACCCAGCACCACCACGATCATCGACCCCAGCACCCAGATGCCGCCATCGGTGAACAGGGTGGAGGTGAGAAGGGCGTTCTGGGGCATCGGCGCACCGTTCGCGCCCGGGTTCATCACGCCCGAGGCGAAAGACCAGTCCTCGGTATAGACCCAGTAGATGTTCGCGAAGAAGGTGACGGAAAGGCCGGCGTAGATCCACGGCCAGATGCGAGCGGAGAAGACGAGGAGAGCGCAGAGCGCCAGCGCAGGGAAGAGGTAGCGCTCGTGGACGCGGGTGGGAAGGACGAAGAAGGCGATGGCGACCAGCAGCGACGCGACCAGCACACCGCGCAGGTCATCGCGGCGCGCCACCTGCCACAGCGCGAAAAGGGCAACCAGCGCGAACAGCGTCGCCCCGACCTGCTGCCACGTCAGGGCCAGACCCCCGAGCGACAGACCCACCACCGTGTCGTCGCCCCAGTGCAGCGTGTCGCCCAGGCCGCTCCACGGGTTACGCCACGGGTTGAACGCGTTGATCGAGAGGCCTGTGTAGATCCCGGCAGCCTCGCAGAATTTCCCGATGAGACTGGTGGATGGATCCGACGCCGACAGGAACCCCAGGCAGGATGGTCCGCCATCGGCGCTCGGGGCATAGATGGTCATCCCGAACGGCCACATCACCAGCGTCAGCGAACCGATTCCGGTGGCGAGCGAGGTGAGCACGCGCAGGGGATCTCGCCGACCGCGCAACGCCGCATCCGAGGAGCGCCCCAGCAGGTGGCGCTTGATGCCCACGATGGCGACGATCGGGATGAGGAAGGCGAACTGGAACTTGACCAGCATGGCGACCACCGCACCGAGCGCCGCCGCCTCCGTCCATCCTCGCGCCAGCGCGTAGATCGTGGCCAGCAGCACCAGGGTACCGACCGAGTCGATCTGGCCCCACACGGCCGAATCAAAGATGGTGCCGGGGTTGAACAGGTAGAGCGTTGTGACGGCCAGGCCCAGCGTCTCCGAGCTGAGCCCGAGATTTGCGCGCGAGATGAGTTCGCGGCCCCAGCGGCGCCCGATGACGAAGAGCAGCCAGGCGACACCGATGTCGGCCGCGATGCCCGGGATCTTCACCAGCCCACTCGTCGCATCCTGGCCGACCAACGGAGCCAGCAGACCGCCGATGCTTCCGAGCACCCAGAGGACGTAGAGGTAGCCGGGCGGGTAGTCGCTGAAATAGCCCTGCTCGTAGAAGCGGGCTGGTCCCAGGCTTGCCATGCGCTGGCCCCAGTCGGTGAAGTCGCCGATGTCGATCGCGAAGCCGCTCAACGGCAGGTAGACGACCGCGATGAAGACGCGCACGGCAAGGCCGACCAACAGGATCGTCGTGAGGATCGTGCCGGCGTCAAGCCGCCGCAGAGAGTCGAGAATCCCCACGCCCCGTCGGCCGACGGGGTCGCGGTTCATCAGGTGTGGCGCTCCCGTGGGGCGCGCCGTGTCGTATGGCACGCCAAGGTGGCGGTGAGTATACATCGGGCTTTGGACGGTCCCGGAAGGCGCGTGGTTGCGGCCGGCCGGGTCCCGGTACCGTAGGATGCGCAGCGCCATCCGATCCGCCGTTCATCGAGGGCTAGCCCCAGTGACCGATCCCGAGCGACCGCGCATGACCTTCTTCTTTCCCGCGTACAACGAGGAGGAGAACGTCGCCGAGACGGTGCAGCGATCCCTCGACGAGGTCGGCGCGCTGGTGGATGGTTCGATCGAGGTGCTGATCGTCGACGACGGCTCCACCGACCGCACGGCTGAGCTGGCCGATGCGCTGGTCGCCGCCGACCCGCGCGTTCGGGTCCACCACCAGGAGAATCGTGGCTACGGCGGAGCCCTGCGCGCCGGGTTCGCCCATGCCCGCGGAGAGCTCATCGGCTTCAGCGAAGGCGACCTCCAGTTCGACCTGCGCGAGATGTCGCGCCTGCTCGAGCGCCTGGAGGACGAACGCCGGCCGGTCGGGGCGGTGATCGGGTACCGCATCAAGCGTCGCGACCCTCCGCACCGGATCTTCATCGCCAAGACCTACAACGCCATCGTGTCCGCGCTATTCGGCCTCCGCGTGCGCGATATTGACTGCGCCATGAAGCTTTTCCGTCGTGCGGTCTTCGACGGCCTGCCGCTCGAGACCGACTCACCCTTCCTGTCGGCGGAGCTGCTCATCAAGCTGCGTGCCCGGGGCGAGCGGATCGCGCAGGTCGGAGTGAACCATTACCCGCGAGCGGCGGGCACGAACACCGGCGCCAGCTTTCGCAAGATCCTCCGCACCTTCCGCGACATCGGAAGGCTGCGCTGGGCGCTCTGGACGCGTCGTTCTGAGGTTCTGGGGTTGCCGCGCCGGTAGCTAGGACTCCTCGGAGGTCGCGCCCGCCTCGCCCTTTCCGGGCAGATCGACGTCGAGCGAGTTGACGAACTCGCGGAAGACGGCAAGCCGCTCCTCCTCCTCGGCCGTGCCCTCCTCCGTGCTGTCCGGCTCGACGCCAACCTCGTCGAGCACGCGCTCGTCGACGTAGATGGGCGAGCCCGTGCGGACGGCCACGGCGATGGCATCCGAGGTGCGCGAGTCGACCTCCGTTTCGTCGCCGCTCGCCGTCTCGACGTAGAGCCGTGCGTGGTAGGTGCCCTCGACGACGTGCGTCACGACGACGCGGCTGATGCTCGAGCCGAGCGCTCCCAGGACGCTGACGAGCAGGTCGTGGGTGAGTGGCCGGTCGGCGCTGAGTCCCTGGAGGCGCATAGCGATGGCGTTGGCCTCGGACGGACCGATCCAGATCGGAAGATACCGATCCCGCTCGGACTGCTTGAGGATGACGACGTGCTGGCTGGAGAGCATGTGCACGCGCACGCTCTCGACCACCATCTCGATGAGCCGGACCCGGCCGAACGGCTGCTCCGCCATGGACCGATTCTAGCGGCGTCTAGTCGAGAACGAGCCGCAGGACGCCGTCGGCAGTGAGCAGGTAGGCGACCGGCGGACCATCGGCGACGGAGGTCACTGACAGGGCCCGCACATCGTCCAGGACACCGGCCCGGTCCCCTGACAGCGGCGCCATCCACTGCCGCACGAATGCCCCGTCGGCACGCTGGAAACCGATGATCCGCGCGTTCGCCGCGTCGTACACGTAGAGAAACTCGCGGTCGCCGACGGTGGCGCCGTCGAGGATCCGGTAGTCGAGCCGTGGGCGCACCTGCGCGTCCGGGGGCGGATCGAGCGAGTAGTCGGCCTGGTCGCGCGGCGAGCCGAAATCGACGCGGGTCACCGTATCGGCGTGCAGCAGCCAGGCGTTGACGTCGACTCGCAGGTCGCGCGCATCGCGCGGGTCCAGGTCGGGTGCATCGGTCATGAAGAGCTCGGCCGGATCAGGATAGTTGACCGGGATGATGGCCGGAGGCGTCCAGCGCCGGATCTCCCCAGTCTCGCCGTCCACCAGGTAAAGGTTGAAAATCTCGAGCGGCGGACGGTGCTGGAGGGCGCCGATGAGCGTCGTCCCCGAGCTCAGCGCCGCCGCGCCGCTGAGCTCCATGCGTCGCGGGATGCGTTCGGCCAGATCGATCCTCCACGCCACGCGCTCACGGTCGATGATCACGACGTCGGTAGCGGCGGTGGCGATCAGCCATGGGTCGCCGGGCACGTCGGCGGATTCGAGGGCCTGTCCGGCGCGGTAGATGATGCTGGTCGTGCCGTCCGCGGGATCGAGGCGAATGATCCGCCCGCGACCGTTCTCGAGGATCCAGAGAGACCCGTCGCTGGCCGCCACCATGTCGGCCGGTTCCACGTCCTCGAAGGCCGCGACGAGGTCGACTACGGTGCCTGCCTGGGCGACGCGCGCCACGCGGTAGAGGGCATCCAGGCGCCGTTCGATCCGCCCGCGCAGCGACTCCAGTTGATCGTCCGCCACCCCGGCCCCCGAAGCTCGCTGCACGGCGTCGTGGGCATCGGCCAGGAGACCGGTCGCCCGTTCAGGATCCCGATCGACGAGGTCGGCGCCGTCAATCCGATCCTCGACCTCGCGCACCAGCGCGGCGGCCCCGGCAATCGCCTCGCGCGCGATGGTCGCGCGCGGAATGGCGTCGGTCGGGCGCGCCGATGGCAGCGCCGCCACCGTTGCACCGACGGCCGTGAGCGCGGCGACCACGACCATTCCCACGAGTCCCAGGCGTCGACGGCGGCCGTGCTCGAGGTCCGCGGTCCGCGGGATGCTGCGCGGGTACTCCGCGTGGCGGCGCGGCACAAAGGCCAGGATCCAGGAGAGGAGCGTCAGGACGCCGCGCCCGATGGCGGCCCTGGCCCCCTCCGCTGCGTCGCCGGCATGATGCAACCCGCGTCCGATGGCATCGGCCAGGGGCACGGGGCTCTGGTCGGGAAGGCCGGCGAACGGCTCTGCGGGGCGCACCGGCTCGAGATGGTGCGTACTCGCGGTGGCGGCCAACTGGTCAATCTCGATCGCCAGCATGCCGTCCGACCCAGTGCCACCGCGGATGGCAAAGACCTGCTGGAGGTGCTCGACAGCCTGTGATGGGCGCATCTCCGCCAGGGATCGTTTGAGCTCCTCGACCCCGACGGTCTGCGCGAAATGACGGCTCACGAGTCCGATGCGGTCGCTCGCGGTCAGCGCACCATGCCAAGTGTAGGGCTCGACCTCCAGCGCCTCTCCCAGGCTGGCGGCCACTCGCCGGCGTCGAATGCGTGGATCCTCCTCCGTGACCGCGGGCGGCGGCGGCACCTCGTACATCCGGCCGTCGCGGACGACCACCGCGCTGGCCGGGCCAAGCTTGGCCACGTGCGCCTCTCGCCCGCGCACGACCAGGGCCACGATGCTGACGCCCGAGCGGCGCGGAATGGCCAGCCGGCGACGTTGGTGGTAGAGGCGACGGTTGCCGGCGGAGAGCGCCTTCGAGAGGGCGACGAGCACACCGGCCGATAGGTCGTAGTAGTAGTCGGTCCGGATCGCCTCGAGCACCTCGGTTGCGGCCCTGGCGAGGCGCGGGTTGCCACCGGTGAGCTGCGCCAGCAGGAAGAGGCTGCCCTTCGTTCGAGCCTGGGCGCCGACCGCCGGCTCGTGGAACGCAACCACGTCGAATGCATCGGCTGGCCGCTCCTCGGCGGACGGCAGTCCGATCCTGGTCGCGAAGCGGTTCGTCATGTGGCGGGGCCCGGGATAGCGGGTGTTGCGTAGTGCGCACCCGATTATAGGTTCGGCTCAGGCCGCTCCTCGACCCACCGATACGGCCATTGCCCGCAACTCAATGGTCGCCCCCGGCCGACCCTTCATACGCTGGTTCACGGCCCAGACCAGCGCCTCGCCGCGCAGGGTGAGCTCCTGCGCCAGCATCGCATCCGAGGCATCGACGTGGGCCGTGCCTCCCGTGACACGCGTCACCCGGCTGCTGAAGGGTCCGCGCTCGAGGCGTCCTTCGGTCATCACCTCGGTCCACGCCAGCCGCACCTGCGCCAGCGCCAGCTGCTCCGCGGCGCCGGGGCCCATAGAGTCCGCGAGGGCCTTCTGGACGACCGTTCCCGCCTTGTCCCGGCCGCTCACGGGGCGCGTTCCAGGCGACCGTCCGCGATGCGCCAGACGTCGGCCTCACGAAGTCGGGCGGGTTCCAGAGCCGCGGGGTCCGCGGTGGTCACGATCACCTGGCCACGGCCGACCAGCAGATCCGACAGCCGTGCCGCGCGTTCGGGGTCGAGTTCGCTGAAGACATCGTCGAGGAGCACGATCGGCCGTGGCCCGTCGACGCCCAGCAGATCGGTCTCGGCCAGCTTCATGGCGAGGATAATCGTGCGCTGCTGCCCCCGGCTGGCATGCGCCGCGACGTCGCGCCCGGCGAGGCCGGCGCGCAGGTCGTCGCGCTGCGGCCCGACCAGGCTCAGGCCATTCCAGGCCTCGCGCTGGCGAACCTCGGCGATCCGGCGGCGGTAGGCCTCTCCTAGCTCGACGTCGGTCGGCACTCGCTCGGACGGTGCGACCCGCTGCGGCCATGCCTCCTTGAGGCCGTCGGCGTACGTGAGGGTGACCGAGGCGCCGCGCTCGGCGGGCACGGCGACCGCGTCATGCAGCGGGCCGATGCGCGCCCCGAGATCGCGCACGACCTCCAGCCGCGCGCGCATCACTCGCGCGCCTACCTGCGCCAACTGCTCGTCCCAGAAGGCGAGACTGTCGAGCGACGCCTCCTCCGCACGGATCGCACGCAGCAGCGCGTTGCGCTGGGCAAGGATGCGAGTCACCTCGACCAGGTCCCGCGCCGCGCGGCGATCGCGCTGGGCCCCGATGCCGTCAAGGAAGCGGCGCCGGTCCGAGGGCGATCCGACGAGGAGCAGCATCTCCTCCGGCCGGAAGAGCACCGAGCGAGCAGTCTCGGCAACTGTCGACGGTCGGCGTGGCACTCCGTTGACGGTCAGGCGCTTGCGGATACCAGCCTCGGGCAGCGCTCCCGGCAGCACGAGCTCGAGCGTCGCTCCGCCCGCCGCCGTGCCTCCCCCCAGCTCCAGTCGGACACGCCCGAAGCTCGCGCCGTGCTTCACCAGGTCGGCCTCGAGCGCCGCACGGTGCGAATGGCCGGTGATCGAGACGTGGACCGCTTCCAGCAGGTTCGTCTTGCCCATCCCGTTCGGAGCCACGACGATGGTCAAGCCGGGATCGGGAAGCAGCTCGGCGGCCGCGTAGCTGCGGAAGTCGGTGAGTGTGAGCCGCGTCAGCTCCATCGTGGCGCCCGCGGCGAGGATCGCGGCGGCGCGCAGCGCCATGGTCAACCTAGGACGCGGTGCGCACCGGCATGATGACGTGGACGTAGTCGTCCTTGCCGATGCCGCGGATGACGCCCGGCGCCAGCGGGCCGGAGAGCTCGAGGACGGCCTCGTCCGCGCTGAGCGCACTGAGCACGTCGATCAGGTAGCGGGCGTTGAAGGCGATCGAGGTCGGCGAGCCCTCGATGGCGGCTTCGACCGTATCCGCGTTGTCGCCGACGTCGGCGGCATGAGCTGTGATGGCCACGCCGGTGGCATCCCCATTTTCGCCGCCCAGCTCGATCTTGACGATGTTGGCGCTGTCGCGCGCGAAGATGCTGGCCCGTCGCGTGCCGGCCAGGAACGATTCGCGGTCGATGACGGCACGCGAGCTGTGCGAGGTCGGGATGACCGGCTCGTAGTTCGGGAACTGGCCCTCGATCAGGCGGCTCACGAGATCGATCCCCTCGATGTGGAACAGGACCTGGCTCTTGTTCGGGGTGACCGTTATCTCGATGGGAGCCTCCGCGTCGGGCAGGACCCGTATGAGCTCGGCGTACGATCGGCCGGGCACCACGATCACCATCTCCGGCGAGACCGGCTTGTCGAGTTTCACCGTACGCACCGCGATCCGGTAGTTGTCCGCGGCGGCCAGGGTCATGGTGTCGCCGTTCAGCCTGGTCAGTACCCCCGTCAGGATCGGCCGGCTCTCGTCCGAGGCTGCTGCGAAGACGACCTCGCCCAGCGCCTCGCGCAGAACGCGCGCATCCACGCTCGTCGCCGGCGGCTCGCCGATGGCCGCGACCACGGGGAACTCATCGGCCTCGATGCCCTTGATGCTCGAGCGGTTGTTGCCGCAGGTCAACTTCAGCGTACGGTCCTTCGCTGAGAGGACCAGGTCGATCCTCTGGTTCGGCAGCGAGGTGACGAGGTCGGTCAGCAGCTTGGCTGGCACGGTTATCTCGCCCTCCTCGGCGACCTTGCCCGGTACCCAGCAGTTGATGCCGATCTCCAGGTTGGTGGCTGTCAGCTTGAGGCCGGAACTCTCTGTCTTGAGCAGCACGTTTGCCAGCACCGGCAGGGTGGCACGGCTGCTCACCGCACGACTGACCGTCTGGAGCCCGCGCGCCAAGTTCTCCTGCATCACCGAGACATTCATGCCAACCTCATCTGCTCATCCGTTATCCACGGATCCTCTCGATCTCTATCGGTTCTCTGTAAGGATACTCACCCGTCGTCGTCCCTAGTAGGCGTGTGGACGGTGTGGACGGGAGCCTCATTGCCGATCTCAACGGAGCGCGCCGAGCCTCTGCGGATAAGTGACCACTGACGGTGGATGATCCTGCCCCGGCTGCGCATGGACGGGGGACGATCCACCGATGTCTGTGGATGAAGCCTACTCACCCGGTCCGGCTGGCGCGCCGATTGTCCACACTCCCCCCGAGATATCCACCAGATCGGGCCACTTATCCACCAAAGAGCGTCATTTGCGGTGCCGGCTGCCACCGGATCACTCGGAGTAGATCATCTCCCGCACCGCACTGATCTCGCGCCGCATCTCCTCGTTCTCGCTCAGCTCTCGCGCGATCTTGTCGCAGGCATGGAGCACGGTCGAGTGGTCGCGCCCGCCCAGCTCAGCGCCGATGCGCAACAGGCTGATGTCGGTCTCCTCGCGGATGAGGAACATCGCGATCTGGCGCGGGACCACGATGACGCGGTCGCGCTTGCTGGAGCGCAGCTGGTCGAGGTTGACCCCGTAGTAATCGGCCACGGCGCGCACGATGCGCTGCGGCGTGATCGACTTCTTGCGCGGGTTGTACATGACGTTGCTGAGCACGGCAGAGGCGAGCTCGATGTTCACCGGCATCCCGCTCATGCT
>JBDSGF010000063.1:0-8298 GCA_039919135.1 Candidatus Limnocylindria bacterium
ATGGGCTACTCCGTCCCTGCCGCGATGGGGGCGGCGCTCGGCGCGCCGGAGCGCGAGACGTGGGCGATCGTCGGCGACGGCGGCTTCCAGATGACGATGCAGGAGCTGGCGACGCTGGTGCAGGACCAGATCCCGGTGCGCATCGCGGTCCTCAACAACCATCGGCTCGGAATGATCCGGCAGTGGCAGGAGATCATCTACGACGAGAACTATCACTCCGCGGAGCTGCTCGGCCCGGATCTCGTTCGCCTGTGCGAGGCCTACGGTATCCCAGCCTGGCGAGCCACGCGGCCGGACGAGGTGGCGCAGGTCATCGCCGAGGCGCGCAAGGCTCCCGGGCCGGCACTGATCGACTTTCAGCTCGACGAGGCGCAGAACGTGTACCCCATGATGCTGCCCGGCAAGGGCCTCTCCGACATGGTCACCGGGGCCAGCGAGTGAGCGCCATGGCAGCGCCACGCCAGACCCTTCCGGCCGGCGAGGCCGATTCGGTCCACCGCCGGCACGTGGTGAGCGCCCTGGTCATCGACCGTCCCGGGACGCTGAACCGCGTTTCGGGCCTTCTCCGCGCCCGCAGCTTCAACATCGAGTCGCTGACGGTGGGCACGACCCATGAGCCCGGGAAGTCCCGCATGACAATCGCCATTCGCGGCGACGACGGGCATCTGCGCCAGGTGCTCGCCCAGCTCGAGCGGCTCATCGACGTCCTCGAGGTCACCGATCTGTCGACGGCCCCGCGCCTCGAGCTGGAGCTGGCGCTGGTCGAGATCGAGCCACCCACGAGCCCCGCTGAGGAGCGAACCATCAGAGCTGCGCTCGCGGCAGCCGGCGGCGAGTTCCTCTCCACCGATGGCGCAGTGTGGCGGGCACGCCTCACCGCGTCGCCCGACGAGATCGATCGAGCCCTCGAGGCGCTGCGCGGCCACGGCCTGCGCAACCTCGTCCGGGCCGGCGCCGTGGCCATGGCCACGAGCTCATCCACCGCACAGGACAACGAGAACGGAGCGACCCAGGCATGACCAAGCTCATCTATGACGCCGATATCGACGGCTCGGCCCTCGACGGGCAGACCGTGGCGGTCATCGGCTATGGCAGCCAGGGCGAGGCGCACGCCCGGAACCTCGCCGAATCAGGCGTCACGGTCGTCGTTGGCCTCCGTCCTGACTCAAGTTCGGCGGCGCGCGCGCGCGAAGCGGGCCTGGAAGTGACCGATGCGGCCTCCGCGACGGCGGCGGCGAACGTGGTCATGGTGCTCGTGCCGGACACGGCGGCCCCATCGGTCTATCACGCCGAGATCGAGCCCAACCTGACCGATGGTGCGCTGCTCATGTTCGCGCACGGCTTCAACATCCACTTCGGCGAGATCGACCCGCCGGGCGGAGTCGACGTCGGCATGGTGGCGCCGAAGGGGCCCGGCCACCTGGTGCGGCGGCTATACGAAGAAGGCGGCGGCGTGCCAGCGCTCTTTGCCGTCCATCGCGACGCGACCGGCACCGCCCGCCAGCGAACGCTGGCCTACGCGCGCGGCATCGGGGCGTCTCGCGCCGGGGTGCTCGAGACGACCTTCGCGGAGGAGACCGAGACCGACCTCTTCGGCGAGCAGGCAGTCCTGTGCGGCGGCGTCACGTCTCTGGTGCAGGCCGGCTTCGAAACGCTGGTCGATGCCGGCTACCAGCCCGAACTCGCCTACTTCGAGACGATGCACGAGCTCAAGCTCATCGTCGACCTCATGTACCAGGGCGGCCTCCAGTACATGCGCTACAGCATCAGCGACACGGCCGAGTACGGCGACTACGTGTCCGGCCCACGCATCATCGACGACCGCATTCGAGCCGAGATGAAGCAGATCCTGACCGAGATCCAGGACGGCAGCTTCGCGAAACGCTGGATCGCCGAGGGCCGCAAGGGCGCGCCAGAGTTCAAACGCCTGCGCGCGGAGAACGCGAACGCCCGGATCGAGGAGGTCGGCGCCGAGCTGCGCAGCCACATGGCCTTCATCGATCCCAGGAGTGCGCCGGACGGCTGGGCCGATGGTGGCCGCGAGAAGGCCGAGTCCTTCCCGGGCGAGGGCGTGGCCTGATGCCGCCGCGCATCCGCGTCTTCGACACCACCCTGCGCGACGGCGAGCAGACGCCCGGCGCCGCGCTCACCGTTGACGAGAAGGTCACCGTCGCGAAGCAACTGGCACGGCTGCGCGTCGACATCATCGAGGCCGGCTTCCCGGCCGCCTCGCCGGGCGAGGCGGAGGCGGTGCGACGCATCTCGGCCGAGGTCGGCGCCGCGGACGACGCACCGGCCATCGCGGCGCTGGCACGCTGCGTCCCGGCCGACGTGACCGTCGCCGCCGCGGCACTCGACCCGGCGAGGAAGAAGCAGCTCCACGTCTTCATCGCCACGTCCGACATCCACATCACCCACAAGCTGCGCACAACCCGCGAAGACGTGCTGGAGCGTATTCGCACCTGTGTCGCGCAGGCGCGCCGCATGGTCGGTCCCGACCACGACGTGGAATTCAGTGCGGAGGACGCCTCGCGCTCGGAGCTGCCCTTCCTGCTGGAGGCCTACGAGGCCGCCGTCACCGCGGGCGCATCGGTCATCAATGTGCCTGACACCGTCGGCTACACGGAGCCCAAGGAGTACGCCGCGGTCGTCAAGCAGGTGGTCCGCCTGGTCGGCAGGCGCGCGATCGTGAGCACCCACTGCCACAACGACCTGGGGCTCGCCACCGCGAACACCCTGGCCGCCATCCAGGCCGGGGCCCGACAGGTGGAGGTCACCGTCAACGGCCTGGGCGAGCGCGCCGGGAACGCCTCGCTGGAGGAGGTCGTGATGGCCCTGCGCACCCGTCCGGGCCAGTTCGGCAACGTCACCACCAACGTCGCCACAGAGCAGCTCACCGCGACCAGCCGCCTGGTCAGCTTCCTGACCGGCATCGCCGTCCAGCCCAACAAGAGCGTCGTGGGCGCGAACGCCTTCGCGCACGAGTCGGGCATCCACCAGGACGGCTTCCTGAAGAACCCGCTCACCTACGAGATCATGACCCCGGAGTCGGTGGGCCTGTCAGGATCCACGCTGACCCTGGGCAAGCTGTCCGGGCGTGCCGGCTTCGACGAGCGGCTGCGGCGACTGGGCATCCACGTCGAGCCGGAGGCCCTGGACGCGCTCTACGCCGAGGCCATCAGCCTGGCGGACCGCAAGAAGCAGGTGACCGATGCGGACCTGCTGGCGCTGGCGGAGCTGCACGCCGACCCTGTTCCGCAGCTCATCGAGATCGAGCACTGGGCGACCGCCAGCCGGCAGGGAGAGTCCAGCAGCGGCAACGTGTCGCTCTTCTACGAGGGCAGGACGTTCCGTGCCTTCGCCGGCGGCAACGGACCGGTCGATGCGCTGCTCACCGCGGTCGACAACGCGCTGGAGCAGATCATCGGCGGGCGTCCCCAGCTGGTCGACTACGGGGTGCGCAGCATCGGCTCCGGCGAGGATGCCCAGGGTGAGGCAACCGTGAAGATCGCCGCGCCCGCGAGTGAGGACGACGTGCCGCAGATCTTCACCGGTCACGGGCTCTCGACGAACGTCGTGGAGTCATCGCTGCGGGCCTACCTTGCGGCGGTGAACAAGCTGATCGCCGAGCACCCGCTGGCCGCTGACGCCATGGCGGCGGCACGGGAACGCCAGGCACCGAAGGTCGAACCGTTGGCTCCGGCCGGGCGCGTGACGTGAGGCAGCACCGGGTCGCGTACCTGGCCGGCGACGGGATCGGCCCTGAGGTCTGCGCCGTCGCGCGTGACTGCGTGAACGCCGCGGGCGACCGCTTCGGCTTCGGGGTCACCTGGGATGAGCAGTTGGTCGGAGGGGTGGCGATCGACGCGGTCGGGAACCCGCTTCCGTCGGTGACCCTCGACGCCTGTCGCGAGGCCGATGCGGTGCTGCTCGGCGCCGTCGGCGGACCGGCCTGGGACAACCCGGCCGCCTCGTCGCGTCCCGAGGATGCGCTCCTCGGCCTGCGATCGGAGCTGGAGCTGTTCGCCAACCTGCGACCGGTCCGCGCGCACGCGGCGCTGGCGTCGGCGTCCCCGCTGCGGGCCGAGGTACGCGCGGATGCCGATGTGCTGATCGTGCGCGAGCTGACCGGCGGCCTGTACTTCGGGCGGCCACAGGGCCGTGAGGAGCACGACGGCGTCGAGTCGGCGGTCGACACGCTGCGTTACACCCGCACCGAGATCGAACGCATCGTGGAGCTGGCCTTCGTGCTGGCCGCCGACCGTCGCGGACACCTGACCAGCGTCGACAAGGCCAATGTGCTGGCCAGCAGCCGCCTCTGGCGGGAGGTGGTCGACGAGGTCGCCCCCCGGCATCCATCGGTGACTGTCGAGCACGCGCTGGTCGACTCGACGGCGTACCTGTTGATGGCCGATCCCCGCCGCTTCGACGTGATCGTGACCGAGAACCTGTTCGGCGACATCCTGTCGGATGAGGCCGCTGCCATTGCCGGTTCGCTTGGCCTCCTGCCGTCGGCATCGCTCGGGACCCAGGCCACGGCACACAGCCGCTTCGGCCTGTATGAGCCGGTGCATGGCAGTGCGCCGCACATCGCCGGCCGGGGCGTGGCGAATCCGCTGGCGACGGTCGCATCGGCGGCGATGATGCTGCGCCTGTCGCTGGGGGAGATGAATGCGGCGGATGCGCTGGAGGAGGCCGTGGACAGCGCCATCGAGCGCGGACCACGAACCGCAGACCTCGGCGGCCAGGCAGGTACCCAGGCGGTGGCCGCCTTCCTCCTGACGGCGCTGGCGGCACCGGTCGGGGCAACACCATGACCGCGCCCATCCTCCTGTACGACACCACCCTGCGCGACGGCACCCAACGCGAGGGGCTGGTGCTCTCGCTCGCCGACAAGCTGAAGATCGCGCGACGCCTGGACGAGGCCGGCTTCCCGTACATCGAAGGCGGCTGGCCCGGCTCGAACCCGAAGGACGAGGAGTTCTTTTCGGCCGCGCGCGGCATGACCTTCCGTCACGCGAAGCTCGCTGCCTTCGGCTCGACGCGTCATCGGTCGCACTCGGTCGAGACCGATCCGAACCTGCGCGCGCTAGTCGAAGCCGCCACGCCGGTCACCACCATCTTCGGCAAAAGCTGGCTGCTCCACGTCACCGAGGTGCTGGGCGCGACCGCGGAGGAGAACCTGGCCATGATCGGCGACTCGGTGGCTCACCTGCGCGCCGTCGGGCGCGAGGTGGTGTACGACGCGGAGCATTTCTTTGACGGCTACAAGGCCGATGCGGCCTATGCCATGGCCACGTTGCGCGCGGCGATCGCGGCCGGCGCCACGACGGTGGTCCTGTGCGACACCAATGGCGGCTGCCTGACCGATGCGGTGGCGGCCATGACGCGGGAAGTGGTTGCCGAGCTCGGAATGGGGACGACGCTCGGCATTCACGTCCACGACGATGCCGGACTGGCGGTGGCCAACTCCCTCGCCGCGGTCCAGGCCGGCGTGCGCCACGTCCAGGGCACCATCAACGGCTACGGCGAGCGCTGCGGCAACGCGAACCTCGTCACCATCTGGGCCAACCTGGCCATGAAGGTCGGCCATCCGACCGTCCCCGACGGAAGCGATCTCACGCGGCTGGCCGAGCTTTCGCATTTCGTGGCCGAGGTCGCGAATATCGCGCCCGATGCCCACGCGCCATATGTCGGCACCAGCGCCTTCGCACACAAGGGCGGCGTCCACGGTGCTGCCACGGCGCGCGTCGAGCAGGCCTACCAGCACGTCGATCCCTCGGTCGTCGGTGGTCAGTCGCGGCTGGTCGTGAGCGAGCTGGGCGGCAAGGCCAACGCCGCTTGGCGCATTCGTCAGCTCGGCCAACTGGTATCGGAGGGCATGGACCCGGCTGAGCTCTCGCGCCTGGTGAAGCAGCTCGAGTCCGAAGGAGCCAGCTTCGAGGGGGCGGATGCGTCCTTCGAGCTCCTGGTCCGGCGGCGTCGAGACGACTACCGGGCGCCATTCCGCATCGTCGACTTCACGGTCATCGTGGAGCGGCGCAACGGCGCGTCGCCTCGCGCGGAGGCCAGCGTCAAGGTCGAGGTCGACGGCGAGGTGCTCCACACCGCGGCGGACGGCAACGGCCCGGTGAATGCGCTCGACCTGGCGCTGCGCAAGGCGCTGGGCGCCTTCTATCCTGCGCTCGACGGCGTGCACCTGGTCGATTACAAGGTCCGCATCATCGACGGCGAAGCGGCGACCGGCGCCCGCACGCGGGTCATCATCGAGACCGGCCACGAGAGCGGGACATGGCTCACCGCCGGGGCCGATGCCAACATCATCGCCGCGTCGCTGGCCGCGCTGCACGACTCGCTCGAGTACGCCATCTGGCGGCTCGACGCGCAGCCGGAGCGGCGCGACGAACGCACCTCGTCCCACGCTGCACACGCCCGCACCCGCTTGGCGGCGGGAGAGGCGTCATGACCGCGGTCGAGCCGCGACCTGCATCGGTCCCCGCCGACCTCGGCGCATGGGCCTACTTCGAGGGCGCCGTGGTGCCGGTCGGGCAGGCGACGGTGAGCATCGCCACCCATGCCTTCAACTACGGGACATCGGTCTTCGAGGGCATCCGCGCCTACCGACAGGACGACGATTCGACCGCCCTCCTGTTCGGGAGAGAGCACTACGAGCGGTTGCTGCGCAACGCGCGCCTGCTGCGCGCATCGGTGCCGGAGACGGCGGACGATCTGGTCGAGATCACGCGCGACCTGCTGCGCCGCAACGAGCACATCGGCGACGCGTACATCCGTCCTCTCATCTACAAGTCGGCGCCGTCAATTCGCGTACAGCTCAGCGGTCTGGGCGACCGCATCGGCATCTTCACCATGCCGCTTGGCGACTACCTGCCCACCGGGGGCATCCGTGTCGCGGTCTCGAGCTGGCAGCGCGTCAACGACAACGCCATCCCCGCGCGCGGCAAGATTGCCGGCTCGTATGTGAACGCCGCATTCGCCAGCGAGGACGCCCACGCCGCCGGCTACGACGACGCCATCCTGCTCACCGCCGACGGCCACGTGGCCGAGGCATCCGCCGCCAATGTCTTCGTGGTCGCTGGCCGCGAGGTGGCCACGCCGCCGCTGGTGGATGACGTGCTCCCGGGTATCACGCGTGCCGCCGTCATCGGGATCGCGCGCGATGCCGGCTACTCGGTGGTGGAACGGCGCATCGACCGCTCAGAGCTGTACCTGGCCGATGAGGTCTTCCTAACCGGCACCGGTGCCCAGGTGGCACCGATCGCGAGCATTGACGACCGCCCGGTCGGCTCGGCCGGATTCCCCGTATCCCTGGACATCCAGCGCCGCTATTTCGCCGCCGTGCGTGGTACCGATCCGCGCTACGCCAACTGGCTCACCCCGTGTTGAAGCCACGCGCCTCGTAAAGAACCAAGGAGATCCCCGCGATGACCCTGTCCCCCGCCGACGCCGGCCCCGGCACCGATCCCGGCCTCAGGCTCGAGCGTTGGTCCGCCACCAGCGGCAGCGAGCGCGCCAGCCGGGCCAACCTGGTCCTGGCAGGCGGCGGTCACCGCTGGCGCGCCAACGCCGACGGCAACGGCGCCATCGACGCGCTCATGCGCGCGGTCGACAACGCGACCGCGCCGCTCCTCGGCGAAGGCGTGGTGCTGGTGACGTACGACGTTCACGCCACCGGCGCCGGCCACGAGGCCAAGGCTTCCATCAGCGTCACAGTCAGGCGCCGCGAAGACGAGAGCGGAACGCTCTACCCTGGGACCACGGTGGACGAGAACGTCCTCCAGGCCAGCGTGGCGGCCTACGTCAATGCGGTGAACGCGCTGCTCGCCGACGAGGGAATCGACATCGCTTCCGCCGTGCCCACACCGGGGGAGACGACCACGCACGAGA
Source organism: Candidatus Limnocylindria bacterium (assembly GCA_039919135.1). GTDB lineage: Bacteria > Chloroflexota > Limnocylindria > QHBO01 > QHBO01 > JACDBZ01. Next base: position 7,906 of record JBDSGF010000063.1, read on the forward strand.
CCGATCCGGAGCACCAATCCGGCGCCAAGGACCGGATCATGTCCGCCTATAACGGCTGAACCGCACGCGGACCAAGAGGTTTAGAACCGCCCGACTACGACAAGTCGTGGAATTCGCGAAGGTTGGCTGGGGAGGAAGGATTCGAACCTTCGATCTCCTGATCCAGAGTTAACCGAGTGGATCAGGGTCCTCAGCCGGGTATTCCACGCTCAGAAGGCGGTCCTGCGACCTGCGTTTTCCGGGGTGTCAATCGACCACTCCGGTGACTAGTTGTCGTTCCCACTTACGTTGTTGACAGATAGAGAGCCCTCGTGCTCGGTTAGGGGTTGTTGAAGCTCCACACCGAGGGAGGGCTCTCATGCTGCATCGTAGCGCCAAGCTCACGCCGTTCGG
>JBDSGF010000064.1:0-6736 GCA_039919135.1 Candidatus Limnocylindria bacterium
TGGATCTCGGCGCCGGGACCGATGACCGACGACGGTGGCTTCATGAACAGGAGTGGCTCCTCCGGCACCGGGTTGTTGAACTCGGCGGCGTGCTCGCGGTAGTTGCGCCCCACGCAGATCACCTTGCTGGGCATGGCAGGGGCCAGGAGCTCCAGGTCTGAGAGGGCGCCCGCGTCGTTACCGGCGGCAAGGTTGTCGAACGGCGTGCCGGTCGTCGCGCGAACGCGGTCGTCGTCGCCAAGCACACCCCACGCCGGTCCATCGGTCCCGCGGTAGCGAACGATCCTCATGAAACTCCCTTTGCTTCAAGAAAGGTGGGCCGTGGAGGGGGCCCGAGCTACCCCGTCCACGACCCCGATCAGTACGGCGCCTCAGCAGCCGTTGTAGTCGTTCGTCCAGAAGACCCCTGCGGCGGAGTCGCCCTCCTCCTCGATGATCTCCGTGTCGAACATGATGTCGAGCGACGAGCGAACGGTCTCCTCGCTGAAGCATCCATCGGTCGACATCGCCGGCAGCAGCGCCTCCAGCGTGCGCTGCGTGATCGCGTCGTCATCGGAGGCAATGGCCTCCATGATCGCCGGAACCACTGCCGCGGGATCCGCGTCGATGTCCTCCATCGCCCGGTCGAGTGCGGCATTGAACGCGGTCATCGCATCCGGGTTGGCCTCGGCCCATTCCTTGTTCGCCGCCCAGGCGGTGTACAGGAAGTTCGAGAACTCTTCCACGTCGCCCGCCGGTCCATCGATGAGCACCGTCCCGAAGCCCCCTGCTTCGGCTACGTATGGCGACGGCGGCGAAAGGTGGAAGACGTCGATCTGGTCCGACTCGAGCGCCGCCAGCAGCGACGAGCCGCCGCCGATGGCGATGATCTCGGCATCCTGGTCGGGATCCAGCCCGGCCTGACGGAGGTAGTAGCGCATGTACTTGTCGGTCGGCGCACCCGGCGAGGTGATGCCGATGCGCAACCCCTCGAGCGCCGCGAACCGCTCCTCGAGCGATGACTCGCGGCTCACCCCCAACTCGGTGGCAAGGTCCGGGTTCATGACCATGGTGAGGGTCACGCGGTTGAGGATGTTCTGGACCATGATCAGGCCCTCCTCGCCCTCGCTCGCGAGCTCCAGCAGGTCGTCGAAGCCGACGTCCGCCACCTGGGCATTGCCCGACACCAGCGCGGCGACGCTATCGGTGCCGGCTTCGATCTCGACGACTTCGACGTTGACGCCTTCCTCCGCGAAGTAGCCCTTGTCCTGCGCCACATAGAGCGCCGACAGGAACACGTTGGGCGCCGATGCGATCTGGATCGTCGGCAGTTCGCCGTCACCGGCGCTCTCGCCACCCGTACCACCGCCGCACGCGGCCAGCAGCAATGCCACGATCGGCAACCCGATCATTCTGTTTCGGTTTCGCACCACGACTCTCCTCCTGATATTTTCGTTTACACCGTGCCTCGGTTGACCTTGACCTCCTGTTGCCAGCGCAGGGCATGGCCCAGCGGGCGCAGGAGGAGCGTCATCGATAGGACGATGGCGCTCATGACGACGACTCCGGCAATCACGCCGGAGGTGGAATATTCGGCGGCGGCGGCGCGGGTCAGGTAGCCCAGCCCGCGGTTGGAGGCGATGAACTCGCCCACCACCGCGCCGATCATTGCGGCCGGCAGCGTCACTCGCAGCGCGGCCAGGATGTACGGGAGGGCGCTCGGCAAGATCACCATCTTGAGCAGGGCGAATCGAGACGCGCCCAGCACGCGGGTCACGTTGAGCATCCCCGCCGGCACCTGCTGGAAGCCGGTCACCGTGTTCACGAAAACGATGAAGAAGACGAAATAGGCGGCGAGGACCACCTTCGGCGTCAGCCCCAGCCCGAAACACAGGATGAAGACCGGTCCCATGGCAACCGCAGGGACGGAATAGGCGACGAGAAAATAGGGCTCGCTGATCCGATATGCGCGCGGCATGAGGCCCAGCGGCCACGCCAGGGCGATCGCCGCCAGCGACCCGGTGACGTAGCCGAGGAAGGTCGCCAGCAGGGTGAACTGTCCGTGGTACCAGAGGTCGCCGTTCTCGACCCATTCGAGGAGCGAGCCCACCACCGCCGTCGGCGAGCTGATGAAGAAGGGCCGCACCAGGGTCCCGGACGCAAGCTCCCAGACGATCAGGAAGCCGGCGAGAGAGGCGAGGCGCGCAAGGAGCAGGAACCGGCGGTTCGCCCGTTTCCCCGAGCGATGTCGCCGCTGCTCGTCGAGCAGCACCGCTGCGGATGGGCCCTCAGCGCCAGCTGAACCGGCGAGCTCAATTGGCTCATTCACCACGGTCATGCCTCGGCCGCCCTGGACGCCCATGGAAAGAGGCGCGCTTCGAGCAGGCCGATAGCCGTGTTCACGATCATGACGAGTGCCGCAATGACCACCACGCCGGCGAAGACGGTGGCGATATCGAACTGCCGCGCGGCGCGCACGATCATGTACCCGAGGCCCTCCTGGGAGGCGATGAACTCGGCCAGGATGGCGCCCACCATGGCGCGCGCGAATGTGACCCGGATGGCGGCCATGATGGAGGGAGCGGCGGCCGGCAGCATCACCTTGCGAATGAGCTGCAGCCGTCCCGCGCCGAGGACGCGCGCGACGTCCACCAGCCCGCGATCCACGTTCCGAACGCCCGACACCGTGTTCATGAAGACGATGAAGAAGACCATCAGCGCCGCCATCATCAGCTTGGGCGTCAGCGCGAGGCCGAACCACATGATGAAGAGCGGCGCCAACGCGATCTTCGGGATCGCGTAGAAGGCCAGCAGGAACGGCTCGAGCACCTCGTATCCACGCCGGGTCATCAGCAGCAGGAAGGCACCCACCAGTCCGACCACGATGCCGATGATGTACCCGCCGCCCGCCGCGGTCATCGTGGCCGCGATGTGGCGCGGCAGGTCGCCCGACCCGACGCGCTCGATGAGGCTGCTCGCGACCTCCAGCGGTGTGCTGATGTAGCGCTGGTTCACGATGAACCCCATGCCGAACTGCCAGAAGAGCAGCAGGCCGATGCCGACCGCCGCGATCCCGCCGTAGACGATCGCCCGGTCCGCGCGCAGGTCCGAGCGGTGGCGACGCCCGACATCGGCGAGCACGCGTGGAGCGGCGGATGCGGTCATCCGGCCACAGCCTGCCTGCCTCCCGCGCCGCGCTCGCGCGAGCGTTCGATCTCGCTGCGGATGTCGTCCCACAACGCGTCGTATAGATCGGCGAATCCAGGGGTCTCGTGAATGTGGAACACGTCCCGCGGCCGGGGAAGCTCGACCCGGTACTCTTTCTTGATGGTGCCAGGCCCGCTGGTGAAGACAAGGATCCGGTCGCTGAGGGCGATCGCCTCCACAAGGTCGTGGGTGACGAACAGCACCGTAGGCTTGGAGCGCTCCCAGAGCTTGAGGAGCTCCGACTGGAGGATGACTCGTGTCTGAGCGTCGAGCGGCCCGAACGGCTCGTCCATGAGCACGACGTCACTCTCGTAGACCAGCGTGCGGATGATGCCGGCGCGCTTCCGCATGCCGCCCGAGAGCTCATGCGGATAGTGCTGCTCGAACCCGCTCAGGCCCACGAGGGTGATGAACTCCTGGGCCCGTCTCCGTTGCTCGTCCTTCGGGACGCCCTTGAACTCGAGGCCCAGCTCGACGTTGGCGAGCAGCGTGCGCCACGGCAGCAGGTTGTCGTCCTGGGTGATGTAGCCAAGCTGGGTATTGACCCCGCGCACCGGCCTGCCATGGTGCTCGACCGCGCCAGACGATGCCTCGTCGAGTCCGGCAAGCAGGTTGAGGCACGTCGACTTTCCACAGCCGGACGGGCCGACCAGGCTCACGAACTCCCCCGGCTGAGCGGTGAAGGACACGTCCTCCAGGGCGAGCATGGGGGTATCTCCGCTGCCTCTGGCGATGAACGCCTTGTAGACGTCCGCCAGGCGCACGGCGGGCGGTACGGTCGAGGTCACGCTTGCTGTTGTCCTCCACGGGGCAATTGGTTCTACCATCGTACCGCAGGGTATAGTAGAGGCATGGCACGGCCAGCACAACCTGATGTCATCTGGTCCTCGCTTCCGCTCCGCGCGGCGAAGCGATCGGACGCCGTGTACGACATCCTCGAGCAGCTCATCGCAAGCCGGCAGATTCCGCCCGGTTCGCGGCTGCCGCCGGAGCGCGACCTCGCGGCGCAGCTCGGCGTCTCCCGCAATTCGGTACGCGAAGCGGTGCACGAGCTCGAGCTCAAGCGGCTGGTCGAGCGGCGGTCCGGACGCGGGACGATGGTGCTCGATCCTCAGTCCAACTCGCACGGAGCGCTTCTGAACGAACTCCCTTCCGACGATCGAGACCTCCTCGAGATCATGGACTTTCGCCTCACCATTGAGCCACCAATCGCCGCGCTCGCGGCCGAGCGCAGCACCCGAGGCAACCTTAGGGGCCTGCTGCGGCTGCTTGACGAGATGGCCGGCGAGAGCCGGCCCGCCCGGGTTGCTGAGCTCGATCACAGCTTCCACGCCGCCGTCGCCAAGGCCACCCACAACCGGCTGCTGGTCAAGCTGCACGAGATGAGCGCGGAATGGCTACGCCAGAGCCGACGCGAGGCCCTCCAGAGCCGAAGTCGCCGAGAGGCGTCGCTTGCGGGCCATCGGCGCATCTACGAGGCGATCAAGGCCGGTGACCGCGACGGCGCGCACGCTGCCATGGTCGACCATGTCGAGCAGGTGCGGCGCATCATCGAGGCCCAACTGACATGACGGAGGCGGCGGAAGCCAGCCCGCGGCGTCCACTCTTCCTGCTGGGGGCCGTGGGCGCGGCTGCCGGCCTGCTGAGCGGCCTGTTCGGTGTCGGCGGCGGCATCGTCATGGTTCCGGCCATGGTCCTCCTGCTCGCCTTCGGACAGGCGCGGGCCCAGGCGACGTCGCTGGCTGCGATCGTCCCCATCGCGGCGGTCGGCGCCCTGATCTTCGGGCGAGCCGACAGCGTTGACCTCGTCGCCGCCCTGCTCCTGGCGGCGGGCAGCCTCGTGGGTGTGCAGGTGGGCGCGCGCCTGATGCATCGGCTCAGTGATGAGCGGCTGTCTCTCATTTTCGGCGTCTTCCTGGTCGTCGTCGCGCTGACGATGCTGCTCGCATGAGCCCGGATCAACTTGGCGATCTCGTGCAGCTCGCCCTCATCGGCCTAGCAGCCGGTTTCCTGGCTGGGCTGCTGGGCATCGGCGGTGGCGTCCTCATGGTGCCCGCCATGGTGCTGCTCCTCGGATTCGACCAGCACGTTGCGCAGGGAACTTCACTGCTGGTCATCATCCCCGCGGCGCTGAGCGGGTCCTACACGCACCACCGCAACGGCCGGCTCTTCCTGCGCGACGCGGCCATCCTCGCCGCCGGCGGCGTCACCGGTGCCGTCATCGGCAGCGTCTTCGCTCTCTCCATCGACGACGAGATCCTTCGGCGGCTGTTCGCCGGCTTCCTCCTCATCATTGCGGTTCGTATGCTGCTGCCGAAGGGCCTGTTCCGTCGCGAGGAACGACAAGGCTAGGCGCCTTCATCGGCGCATGGCGACGAACGCCACCCAGTCGCCGCCGGCGATGAGCTCGCCGAGTTCCTCGCGCGGGCCTTGATACAGGTACGCGTAGGCCCGACTGACCGGACCGTCGTACACGCTCATGATCCGGCGCACGTATTGCGAGCGAGCCTCGTCGGCAGGGTCGTACAGCTCCAGGGCGTCGAGCGCGGTGAGCATGGCTGCGTCGGCGAGTCGGTAGATCTCGACCACGACCCGCCCGGGCGGCGATTCGACAAGGGCCGGATACGCGTACTCGCGATGGGGTGCGCGCGGCACGTCGTAGAGGGTGCCCTCCAGGAATCCTGCGCCGAGGAAGTCAGCCCCGTCGAGCAGGGCGTGATTTCGCTCTCCCCGCCGGAGCGTGCCGTAGACCGCCACGGCATCGGGTGGACGGTCGTCAGCCATCAGTAGGTGAGGACCGATGCCCCCTGGCGCTCGAAATCAGGTCGATTGCGAGTCACCACCGTTGCACCGATGCCAGCCGCCGCGGCGGCGATGAGGGCGTCGCCCAATCCAAGCTTGCCCCCGGACCGATGGCGGCCGAGACGCGCTTCGCCGGCCTGGTGAGCGGCGGCTGGATCGGTCGCGACATAGTCGAGCGGTTCCAACAGGCGCGACACGACCTGCAGATGCTCGTCCGACCCGCCGGAGAGCGCCTCGCACACGACAACGTCGCACGTAAACAGCTCGGCACCATCCTCATAGAGCCGATGCAGCAGCTGCATGGCCGGCTCATAGCCGTGGGCATGGTCGATTATCACCGTCGTGTCGAGCAGGTAGCGCACCTAGTCCGTCTCTTCCGAGCGCAGCTCGTCCATCCAACGCGTCACCTCGTCCGGACCCATCCAGCCTGGCCGTCCGACCATGGCGCCAGCGGTTTCGCGGATGGCCGCTCCGAGGGCATCGCGTCGGACGCGTAGCGCCACCGCCTCGGCGACGTAGCGGCTGCGGCCGCGGGGCCCGGCCAAACGGTCCACCTGCGCCAGCAGGCTGGTGGGGAGCGTGACGTTCGTCCGCGTCAGTTCATCGGCTTCTGAGTGTGCCATGTCGTGTGAAACAATAGCACACTTGCAAGCGCATCGGCGGCTTCGTGCTTGTGCATCGGCGGCTTTCCTATCTAGTTCTCACCAGCAGAGCGTTGTCACGGAAACCTGGACCGGATTCCTATCAA
>JBDSGF010000065.1:0-9338 GCA_039919135.1 Candidatus Limnocylindria bacterium
CGGACTTCGACACTCCCCGCAACGTGAGCGAGGCCGCCTCCCGCGCCCTCCTGGACGATGGCGCCACGCATTACACGGCCGCGACCGGCATCCAGCCACTGCGCGAGGCGATCGTCGCGGATGTGAAGCGCTGGAAGGGGATCTCGACCACGCCCGAACAGGTGGTCGTGACGCCGGGCGCCAAGCCGATCATGTTCTACGCCATGCTCGCGCTGATCGACGACGGCGACGAGGTCATCTACCCCAACCCGGGCTTTCCGATCTACGAATCGATGGCGCGCTACGTCGGTGGCACGCCGGTGGCGGCGCCGCTGCGCGAGGCCAACGACTTCCGCATGGACATCGACGAGGCTGCCGGCCTCATCACCGACCGAACGAAGCTGGTCGTCATCAACTCGCCCCACAATCCGACTGGCTCCATCCTCACCGATGCGGACATCCGCCGCCTGGCCGAGCTTGCCGTCGAGCACGACCTGGTTGTCCTGGCCGATGAGATCTACGGCCGTCTCCAATACTCGGGCCAGCCCCTTTCGATCGCGACCCTGCCGGGCATGGCGGAGCGCACCATCACCCTGGACGGATTCAGTAAGACGTTCGCCATGACCGGCTGGCGCCTGGGGTACGGCGTCGTGCCCGAGTGGCTTGCCTCCGCCTTCAGCCGCCTGGTGATCAACAGCGTGTCGTGCACCAACGCCTTCGCGCAGGCCGGCGCGGTGGAGGCCCTGACCGGCCCGCAGGACGCTGCGCAGGCCATGCGGGAGGAGTTCATCGCGCGGCGCCAGCTGATGGTGGACGGGCTGAACGCGATCCCCGGCGTGTCGTGCGTCATGCCGCACGGCGCCTTCTACACCTTCCCCAACATGACCTCGTTCGGGCGGACGAGCGCCGAGATCGCCGATCACCTGCTCTACGACGCCGGCGTTTGCGGCCTGGCCGGCACATCCTTCGGCAAGCACGGCGAGGGGTATCTGCGCTTCAGCTACGCCAACTCGCGCTCGAACCTGACGCTGGCCCTGGAGCGCGTGGCGGAGTCCCTGGCCGAGCTGGAACGCACCGGCGAGCTGGTCGGCCACAGATGAAGCCGCGCGTCTTCGTCACTCGCGTCATCCCGGACGAGGGCCTCGATCCGGTGCGGCAGGCGTGCGAGGTAGACCTGTGGACCGACGACCTGCCACCGCCCCATCATGAGCTGCTCCGCCGCGTCAAGGGAGTCGAAGGCATCTTGTCGCTCCTCACCGACACCATTGATGATGAGCTGCTCGACGCCGCCGGGCCGCAGCTCAAGGTGGTCAGTAACTTTGCGGTCGGCTTCGACAACATCGATGTCCCCGCATGCACGCGACGAAAGATCCCCGCCGGGAACACGCCGGGCGTCCTGACCGAGACCACCGCCGACCTCGCCTTCGCGCTGCTCATGGCCGCCGCGCGCCGCATCCCGGAATCGGTCGAGTACGTGCGCCAGGACCGATGGAAGACCTGGGAGCCAATGCTCCTGATGGGCGTCGACATTTACGACGCGACGCTGGGGATCGTCGGCTTCGGGCGGATCGGTCGCGAGATGGCGCGCCGCGGGCGCGGCTTCGGAATGACGATCCTGTACCACGATGTCCATCCGGCGTCGCCCGAGGACGAGGCGGAGCTGGGCGCCCGTCGCGTGGAGATGGACGAGCTGCTGCGCGAGTCCGACTTCATCAGCCTGCATGTGAACCTGACCGATGAGACCCACCACCTCATCGACGCCGATGCGCTGCGCGCCATGAAGCCGACCGCTGTGCTGGTCAACACGTCGCGTGGCCCCGTGGTCGATCCGGATGCGCTCGAGGCCGGACTGCGCGCCGGCGAGATCTTCGCCGCCGGCCTGGATGTCACGGAGCCGGAGCCTCTGCCGGCCGACCATCCCCTGGTGCAGCTGCCGAACTGCGTGGTGCTGCCGCACATCGCATCGGCTTCGAAGGTGACGCGGGGCAAGATGGCCGCCATGGCGGCCGCCAACCTGCTCGCCGGGTTGCGCGGTGAGCGCCTTCCGACGCCGGTCAATCCGGAGGTCTACGAGTAGCGCCATGCCCGAATCGCGATTCCGGATGCCGGACCTCTCGCAGCCGCACAAATACGAGCATCGGCGGCCGCGCCGTCCATCGCACCTTCCGCGGCGGCTGACCCCACCCCCGGCACGTTCGGAGCCGCCCGACCTGAGCCTATTCCTCTATGCCGGGCTGGTGCTGGCCCTCATCCTGGTGATCATCGCCATCCCGTACGTCATCGGCTACCTGTTCGAGGTGGTGCGCTTCTAGGCCTGCGCGGTCCACACCCAGACCGCGTCGTCCTCCACCTTGACGCGCGGTCGCACCAGGTCGGGCAGCTCAATTGGGTAGGCGCGGGCGTCACCCGGATATGCCCCCTGAGAACGCCAGGTGACCCGCCCGTTGGCAAGGCGACCGGCAAGGTCGAAGCTCGCGGCGTGGCACGGGCAGCGCAGATCCTGCCAGTCCGGCCGGAAGTGAAGCGTGCAGCCCATGTGAGTACAGACCGATGACAGCGCGCGCACCGTCTCGCCATCATTGACGACGAAGCCATCGAAAGCGGCGGTGCTGAAGCGCACGGCGCTGCCGGGCTGGACCTCGTCCAGGTGCGCCACCTCGGTCCAGAATCCCTCGCCCGCCACGAGCGGCTGGTCGTCCTCGCCCAATCCCGCGCGGCGCTGTGCCTGGCTCCCGAGCGAGGCGCCGATCACCCCGGCCGCCATCCCGGCAGCCGCGCCCAGCCCCGCCTGGAGGAGCTGCCGGCGTGACAACCGCCACCGAGTCGACCCGCCGGGCTGTGGCTGCTCGCGCACCGGCGGTGGCCGTCGGACGGCGGCGATGCCGGCATCGGCCTGGCGCATGCGCAGGCGCAACTGCTCGATGAACGCCGGGTCCGGGCTCGCGTCCGATGCCGGTCGGCCGCTGGCAGCCAGCTCCGCCGCCATGCGCGCCATTTCTGCCTCGTCGTTGTCACCGACCGCCTCCGGCGAGGGGCGGCCGTTGCCAAGGAGCGCCTCGAGGTAGCCGTCGAAGCGGTCGGCCGCATCGGTCATGGGGCGCTCGTCGTCAACCATCGGTCGGGTCTCCCAGGAGGGCGGCGCGCCGCAGCGCGCGATACTGGAGCACCCGGGCATTGCCATTGCTGATGCCCATGGCGCGAGCCGTCTCTGCCACGCTCATGCGCTCGAGGAAGCGCAGCTCCAGGACGCGGCGGTAGTGGTCGGGCAGCCGGCGCAGGAGAGCCTTCACCCGCACCCCGGCACGGTCATCGGGTTCTGCGGCCGCTTTGCCGCTCTCGTCGACCGGCTCCCAGCCGGGGGCGACGTGATCGGCGCCGACGAGAGGCAATCGGTAGAAGGCGCGCCAGTGGTCGGCGATCGCGTTCTGGGCTACCCGGTAGAGCCACGCGGCGATCTGGCCGGGCTCGCGGCCGGTGTCGAGCTGCTCGATGGCGCGGACGAAAACCTGCGCGGTCAGGTCCTCCGCATCGGGATGGTTCCCGACGCGGGCGTAGACATACCGATAGATGGCGACGGCGTGCCTGTCATAGACCTGCTCGAAGGGACCCGGACCGGTGGACATCTCACCGATGCGGTACGGCCGCGGTTACGGCCGCGGCCGCAGCGGGGCGACGAGTGCAGCGACCTCCTCGAGGAAGCGCGCGTCCATCTCGTCGAAGGCGTCGAGGTCGGAGCCATCGATGTCGATCTCGCCGATGACCGCGCCGCCGTCGAATATGGGCACCACGATCTCGCTCTTTGTGCTCGCGAAGCAGGCGAGGTAGCGTGGGTCGACGCTCACGTCGGGAACAATCTCGGTCTGGCCGGAAGCCGCGGCGGCGCCACACACGCCGGTGCCGATCGGGATGCGCGTGTGCTCGGTCGCTTCGGGACCGATCCAGGGGCCGAGGACCAGATCGTTGCCGTCAACCCAGTAGATCCCGACCCAGTCGTAATGCGGGAAGCGGTCGTGGAGCAGGTCGACCGCGCGCTGGGCGGCTGGCTCCCGCTGGGGCGCCTCCGCGATCGCGGCCCGAAGGACGTTGAGGGCGTCCCCGTGAGCGGCGGGGCGCTCCTCGGTGATCGGATGGCTCACTGGCTGGGCGTCCAGCGATCTGCCCAGCGGTCGATCCCGGCGATCGCCCCGCGCAGATCGGCTCCCTTCTCGGTGAGCGAGTACTCGACCCACGGTGGGACGGCACTGACGGCGCGGCGCTCGATCAGGCCCTCGTCCTCGAGGAGCTTGAGCCGCTGCGAGAGCGTCGCCGAATTGGCTCCGCCGAGGGCGTCCTGGAGCTCGCAGAAGCGTTGAGTGTGCTCGCCCAGGGCGCGGACGATGCGCATTACCCACTTATGGCCGAGCACGTTGAGGGCGGCGGTGGCCGCGCACTCGGCGCGCTGGGCGGCCGCTCGGCGCGCGGCGCGGGAGCGGGATGCGGCGGGTGGTGAGTGCGAGAGCCCGGCGTCCATCAGGACGCGAACCCTAGCACCGCCCGCCGCTGCGCAGCAACCGACGCCGGCCCTCAGCCCTCGACGATGATCGTCATCTGCATGGACGAGTGGAGCTCGCACGTGATCTCGTAGGTGCCAGGGTCGTCGAAGGTGACGCGGACGGTGCCGTTCTGCTCGATGTCCTCGTCCACGATCGGATCATCGACCGCCTGTCCATCGGTCCCTTCGGTGACGGTGTGGGTGAACCCATCGGCGTTGAGGAATGCGACCTCGGTGCCCACGGCGATGGTGAGTTCGCGCGGGTCGAAGTTCGATGACTCGATCCGAACCTGCTCCTCCGCGACTGCCTCCTCCGACTCGGCCGGTTCGGACTCGGCCGGCTCCGACTCCGCGGCCTTCTCCGATTCGGCGGGTGTCGGCACCTCGCTTTCGGCCGCCGGAGATGCGGCACCTCCGGCGCACGCGGCCAGCACGAGCGCCAGGATAGCGATGAGGGCGGGCAGGATCATCGGTCGCGATCGGTCCATCTGATATCGAACTCCTGTGCAGTGCCGGTCTTGATTCGTCAGATACGCGCTCGGTTACGACTGCTCGGGGCATTTGACGCCCATGGGCATGGCCCGCATAGTGCGGATGCCCACCTTCGCCCCCCGCGTTGAGCATGCCGCAGACCACGATTTACGTGTCGCCCCGCTCTCTGGGGGCACATGACACCCGACCGCCGGCGGTCGTCACCGCCGATCTCGCCCGCCTCTTCGCGGGGACTCCGGCGCTGGCCGGCGTTTCGCTGCGGGTCGAGGCCGGACGCACGATCGCGCTGCTCGGCGACAACGGAGCCGGCAAGACGACCCTGCTGCGGCTGCTGGCCACCGCCATCCGGCCGACATACGGCACGGCGCAGGTCGACGGCCTGGATCTCGATCGCCAGGCGGATCTCGTGCGCGAGCGAGTGGCGTACCTGTCGCACGCCACCGGCCTGTATGACGATCTCAGCGCGCGCGAGAACCTGGCCTTCGCGGCACACATGCTGGGCACGCCGGATCGCGCGACACGCGTCGAGCGTGCCCTGGGCGACGTCGGACTCGCCGATCGCGCCGAGACCCGGGTGCGCGACTTCTCGGCCGGCATGCGCAAGCGCCTTGCCCTCGGCCGCATCCTCCTGGGACAGGCGTCACTCGTCCTGCTCGACGAGCCGCTGGCGGCGCTGGACGAGGACGGCATGGTACTCGTGGAGCAGTTGCTCGCCGCCTGGCGCGAGGTGGGGGTGACGGTACTGATCGCGTCCCACGCGACGGAGCGACTCGAGCCGTACGTCGACGGGCGCGTCCTGCTGGAGCGCGGGCTCGTGGCCGAGGTGAGCGGCACCGGCGTGAGCAGCACCCTGCCCACCCCGGCCAGCGCCAGCGAACGACGCCAAGCAGTGGCGACGCGATGAGCACGCTTCGTCGCGAGGCCGGCCTGGCCCTGGCGATCGCCCGCAAGGACGCGCTCGCAGAGCTCCGCGGGCGTCATGCCACGGTCAGCACCCTCTTCTTCGCGGCCGTCGTGCTCCTGCTGTTCGGCTTCGCGCTCGGGCCCGATTCGGCACGGCTGGCGGCCGCCGCGCCCGGCTTTCTATGGCTGGCCGTGGTATTCGCCGGCATCCTGGCGGTCAACCGGCTCCATTTGCTGGAGACCGATGACGGCGCGCTCGAGCAGTTGGCCCTGTATCCGGTGGCGCGCCGGGTGATCTACGCCGGCAAGGCGATCGGCGGCTTCGCGGTCATGCTCGTGCTGGGCGTGGTGGTGCTCGGCGCCGTGGGCGTCCTGTTCAGCGTCGACATCGCCGCCGCCTGGCTTCCGCTGCTCGTCACCGTCGTGCTCGGTGCGGTCGGGATCGCGGCGGTTGGAACGTTCTACGCCGGGGTCACCGTGCGCCTGCGCGCGCGCGAGGTCATGCTTCCCCTGCTGATGCTGCCGGTGCTGGCGCCGCTGCTGTTGGGCGCGGTGAGGGCGACCGTCGCGGCGCTGGCGGGCGACCCGTTCGGCGAGCTGGGCGCGTGGCTTCAGCTCCTCGTCGCCTTTGACATGATCATGGTCGTCGCCGGAGCGGCGACCTACGGATTCCTCCTGGAGGATTGATTGAAGACCCGCATCCTTGGCTTCGTGGCGTTGACCGCCGTGGCGGCCATGACCGTCATCGGCCTGTTCGTCGTCCCGGCCGACCTCAACCAGGGCGATGCGCAGCGCATCATGTACCCGCACGTTGCATCGGCCTGGCTGGCATATCTCTCGTTCGGCGTGACCGCCGCCTCCGGGATCCTGTGGCTCTGGAAGCGCGACCTGCGCTTCGACGCGGTGGCTCTGGCGGGCGCGGAGATCGGCGTCATGTTCACCGCCTTCGCAATCTGGGGCGGGATGATGTGGGGGCGGCCGATCTGGGGCGTGTTCTGGCAGTGGGAGGACCCGCGCCTGACGACGACGGCCCTCCTGCTGGCCCTGTACGTAGGCTACCTCCTGCTGCGCCACCTGACCGATGACCCCGAGCGCCGCGCGACGCGTGCCGCCATCGTCGGGGTGGTGGCCGCGGTCGACATCCCGATTGTCCACTTCAGCGTCGAGTGGTGGCGCGGCCTGCACCAGACGGCCACCATCGGCTCGCCCGACCGCGTGCTGAATCCGGCCGCCCCCATGGTCTTCGTTGGCACGCTGCTCGGCATGCTCGGCGCGTTCACGCTCGCCTGGGGGTACCTCATGATCCGCCGATACCAGCTTGCCCGCGCCGACGTGCAGCGAGAGGAGGCGGCGCGGCTCGACCGCCTGATGAGCGCGCGGACGGCGCAGCCGGCCCGATGACCGATGCGGGCTACGTCATCACCGCGTACGCCGTCATCATCGGCGGGCTGGGGCTCTACACGCTCTTGCTGTGGCGGCGGCTTCGGGCGTCACGCGGCCGCGACGACGAGGCGCGATGACGGTCGCCGCCCCCACCGAGCCCGTCCTGACGCCGCGCCGGCGGCCATGGGGTGTGCTTGTGCTCGTGGGCGTCGCGCTCCTGGTCGTGGCGTACCTCGCCTTCAGCAGCGTCGGCAACGCGCTCGTGTACTACCTGACGCCGACTGAGCTGTTGGCCCGCGGCGAGGCGGCCGTCGGCGAGACCGTGCGCCTGGGCGGCCTGGTCGCCGTGGGCAGTGTCAGCGGGCCAGCCACCGACCTCACCTTTGTCCTGACCGATACCGACGCCGAGATCACCGTCCACTCCACCGTCGCGCCGACGCGCTCCTTCCGCGAGGGGACCGGCGCCGTGGTCGAAGGCACCCTCGGCGCCGACGGCGTGTTCGAGGCGACGCAGGTCATCGTCAAGCACGACGAGAACTACCAGGCGCCCGAGCCGGGAGCGCAGCCCTCAGATCGCTTGTTCGATCCTGGGGATGAATCGTGAGGGGCATGGCCGTGTCCACGTGGGGTCATTTCCGGATCTGTGCAAGTTATCCGCGCAGCAAAACCGATCGGGGCCCTTCATTTGGCCGTAAGCGGTCATGGCATGCGAAATACGCTCAGGTGGGCCCCTTCGAGGCGGGGTCAAACCCAGATAACTTGCATGGTCGATGGATTGCGCCGATCAGCGGCACCCTGCGGTGATAGCGACCATCGGCCACGTGGCGGTCCTCGTGGGTCTGGCCATGACCGTCTACGCCGCCGTGGCCTTCGTTTTCGCGGCGCAGGGCGCGGACCCGCGGCTGGGCACAAGCGGGCGGCGCGCCGTCATCGGCTCCTTCGTGGCGGCCGCCATTGGCTGCGCGGCCATGATGATTTCGCTGCTGGCCCACGATTTCAGCGTCCTGTACGTGGCCGAGAACAACGCGAGTACCACGCCGCTGTTCATCAGCGCCATCAGCCTGTGGGCCGCACTCGAGGGCTCGATCCTGTTCTGGACCCTCCTGGCGACCGGTTGGGCAGCGCTCGTGCTTCACCGTCACCGCGACCGGCATCGAGCGCTCATGCCCTGGGTCGGCGCCACGCTGGCGTCCGTCAACGCCTTCTTTTTCGCGGTCATGGTCTGGCCCGGCAACCCGTTCACGCTGACATCGCCAGTGGCGACCGAGGGACTGGGCCCGAACGCCCTGCTCCAGAACCACCCGTTCATGGCGCTGCATCCGCCGCTGCTGTACCTGGGCTACACCGGGTTGGCGGTGCCCTTCGCGTTCGGTGTGGCGGCCCTGGCCACGAAGCGCCTGGACGAGGAGTGGCTGCGCATCGTGCGGCGCTGGACGCTGATCCCGTGGATCTTCCTGACCCTGGGTATCACCGCTGGGGCGTGGTGGAGCTACGAGGTGCTCGGCTGGGGCGGCTACTGGGCCTGGGACCCGGTCGAGAATGCGGCGTTGCTGCCGTGGCTGACGGCGACGGCGTTCATCCACTCGTCCATGGTCGCCGAGCGGCGGGGCGGCCTGCGCATCTGGTCCAGCGCGCTCGTCATCGCGACCTTTGTGCTGACCCTGGTGGGGACGTTCCTCACCCGCTCGGGCATCGTGGCCAGCGTCCACTCGTTCACCCAGTCGGGCATCGGCCCGTGGTTCCTGGTCGCCATCCTCATCGCCCTGGCCGGCGCGCTCACCCTGCTCGTGTGGCGGCTGCCGGAACTCATCGGCGGCGGTCGTCCATCGGGAACGGTGAGCCGCGAATCGGCATTTCTATTCAACAACGTGCTGTTCCTGGGGTTGACCTTCGCGGTCCTGTTCGGGACCCTGCTGCCGCTCCTGGTGTCGGCGACCAGTGGCGACACCATCAGCGTGTGAGCGCCGTGGTTCAACACGGTCACGGCGCCGATCTTCATCGCCCTCCTCTTCCTCATGGGCGTCGGCCCGGCGCTGCCGTGGGGCACCGC
>JBDSGF010000066.1:0-10926 GCA_039919135.1 Candidatus Limnocylindria bacterium
GCTATGGCGAGCTCTCGCACCTGGGGCGCGACGAGATGCTGCCCCTCGCCAACGAGCGCGGCAACGTGCCGGACATGGCCGGCAAGCGAGACCCGCTCGATTTCGTGCTCTGGCAGGTTTCGGCTCCGGACGAGCCGTCGTGGGACTCGCCGTGGGGCCCCGGGCGGCCGGGATGGCACATCGAGTGCTCGGCCATGTCGATGGCCTACCTCGGCACCCAGTTCGAGATCCACGGCGGAGGCGCCGACCTCATCTTCCCGCACCACGAGTCGGAACGTGCCCAGTCCGAGGGCGCCACCGGCGATCGGCCGTTCGTGGGCTGGTGGACCCACGCCGGCATGCTCGGCTACCACGGCGACAAGATGAGCAAGTCCTTGGGCAATCTCGTGCTGGTGAGCGACCTGTTGGGCCGCTACTCCGGCGACGCCATCCGCCACTACCTCGTCTCGCAGCACTACCGCGCCGATGTCCACTTCACCGATGGCGACCTGGACGGATCCGCCGAGGCCGCGGCCTGCCTGCGCCAGGCCGTCCTGCGGGCCGAAGAGCCGGCCGATGCTTCACTCGACGACGGCGACCTGCACCAGATCGTCCGCGACCATCGCGAGCGCTTCCTGGCGGCCATGAACGACGACCTCGACACGCCACGCGCCCTCTCAGAGCTGGCGGCGCTGGCGGCGCTGGCGCTCGACACCGATGACTCCGCGCTCGCCGCGCAGACGGGCGGGATGGTGCGTGAGCTCGGCGGGCGCATCCTTGGGCTTCGATTGGCAGGCGTGCCGGCCGCCCAGGGCGTCGGAGCGGCGTGACGGACGACGATCTCGTCCCGATCAGCGTTCGGCTGGGCGAGGTCGTTCCACCCGAGGACCCCGAGGACTGGACGCGGCCGCTGACCTGGGTCGCGGCGCTGGGCATGCTGGCCGGACCGATCATCGCCCTTGCCTGGTTCGTCGCCGCGCCGCCGGCCGGCGCCAATGGAGCGCTGCCGGCCACCTACCTGGTGGCGATCTTCCTTGCGGCCGGTGCCGCTGCCACCGGCGCGACCCAGCTTGGCGTCGCGCGGGCCTGGACGGCGACTCTCGGTGCCGGCCTGTTCGGTGCGTTGCTGGTCATCGTCCTGGGAGTGGTGTCCGCCGGCGAGCGCCAGGTCGGGACTGCATCGCCGACTCTCGCGCATGCCTTCGCAGCCGCCGTCGGCGGCCTCGCCGGAGCCAGTGCGGCGGCGGCCGTGGCGGCGATCGCGGCGCGCCTGCGTTCGCGGATCGTCCGATTCGCGCCGGCGCTCCTGGTCGGGGTCATTGCCGCCGTCGCCGCGGTGGCCGTACTGATGCAGCCGCCGCAGACATCCAACGCCGAATCCCTCGAGGCGGAACGATGCCAGGCTGAACTCGCGGGACACGTCGTCGCCGTGACCTATCCGGCCGGGTGGTGGGCGGGCAACCTGGATGGTGCAGGCGATCCATGTTTCTGGTTCGGCGAATCGTCGATCGACGGCGACCCGATGGCCGCGCAGATCCTCCTCGGAGCCGCAGGCGGCGGCCCGCAACCCTTCACGCGGGACGAGATCTCGCGCCGGGAGCTGACGGTGGCCGGCCGGCCGGCCGTGCGCATTCAAATGCGCTCCTGGGCGGGGGCGCGTTTGCGATCTGTCACCCGGTGAAGCTATCGACCAAGAAGGGCCCGAAATCGGCCTCAACTTGGCCGCCTGTTTCACCGAGTGACCGAATAGCGATCCCAGGGCCCCCACTTGGTCGATAGCTTCACCGGGTGAAATCCCGGCTGTGGTCAAGCTAGGCCGATGACTTCCGGCTGAGCCGATCCGCCAGCCCGCCGATCGTCAGCGCAAGGCCCAGCGCCAGGATGCCGATGGCGGCGATGAGCCGGAAGGCCTCTCCCCCGAAGGCCGTGGCGAAGACCAGGTACGCCACGACACCGCCGCCGGCGATGGCGGAGCCGACCCACTTGAAGGCGGGTGCATCGGCAATCCAGCCGGCCGCGTACATGCCCAGGCCAAAGCTGAAGGGAAGGACGGCCCACAGGGATGCCCACGCGCTCCATCGGTCGGCGAGGCTGGTGTACAGGAGCGCGCCGCCGACGCCGGCGAGGATGGCTCCGGGGATGACCATGCCGGCCCGCAGGCGGCGGTTCGGCCCGCCCAGCAGGCTCGGCACCAGGAAGAAGAGCGACACGCCGATGATGAGCACGGGCCACCAGCGCAGGACGTCGTCGCCGATGCCGAGCCCGTGGATGAAGCTCACCAGCGGCTCGCTGGCGAGCACGACGAGGCCGACAACGAGCAGCAGGAGGCCGGCGAGGAGCTCGATGGTTCGACTCACGGCGCCGAGTATACGGTGGCATCATGCCGGCCATGCCCGAGCGCCCCAGCCTCCGTCCGCTGCTCCGCGTCCTCGGGCGGCGGCTGCCACAGACGCGCGGGGAGGTCCGCGTCGAGGGGATCAGGGAACCGGTCTCCATCCGACGCGACCGGTGGGGTATCCCGCACATCGACGCCTCGACCGATGACGACGCGTGGTTCGGACTGGGCTTCTGCCATGGGCAGGATCGCGCCTTTCAACTGGAGCTCCTGGCGCGCGCCGGCCGCGGCACGCTGGCGGAGCTGCTGGGTTCCGGCGCGCTGCGAATCGATCGGCTCTCCCGCACGCTCGGCTTCCGGCGCCTGGCCGCGGCACAGCTCCCGCTGCTCGACACGGAGGTCGTCGCGGCTCTCGAGGCGTATGTCGCCGGCGTGAACGCGGCGGCCCGATCATCGCCACGTCCGCACGAACTGGTGCTCCTGCGAGCGCATCGGTCCGGCTGGGAGGTCCAAGACGTCCTCGCCTTCCTTGGTCTCCAGTCGCTGTCGCTGGCCGGCAACTGGGACTCCGAGCTCGCGCGGCTCCAGATCCTCATGGCCGATGGACCCGATGCGCTGAGCGCGCTGGATCCGACCTACGCCGCGTGGCTGCCGGCGGTGACACCAGTCGGATCGACCGCCGGACCGGCGCTGGCGCGGCTGGCCGAGGACGTCACGCGCCTGCGCGACCTGGTTGCCGGCAGTGGTGCCTCGAATGCGTGGGCCGTCGCCGGGTCGCACACCGCCGGCGGAGCGCCCATCCTCGCCAATGATCCACACCTCGCGCCGTCGGTCCCGGCTCCGTGGTACCTGGCCCATCTGCGCACGCCGGAATGGTCGGTGGCGGGTGCCTCGTTCGTTGGCGGTCCCGCCTTCCCCACCGCACACAACGGCCACGCGGCGTGGGGAATCACCGCCGGCTGTTCCGACTCCGCGGACCTCGTCTGGGAAGAGATCGACCCGCGCAGCGACACGTCGCGCGGCCCGGACGGCCCGGAGCCAGTTCATCGGATCCGCGAGGAGATCATCGTCCACGGCGGGGACACCGCGGTCGAAGAAGTGGTTCTGACGGTGCGCGGCCCGGTCATCACGCCCATCCTCGACGGCGTCGGAGCGGCGCTGTCGCTGCGCGCGACGTGGCTCGAGCCCTCCCCGGCGCGGGGCCTGTTGGGCGTTCATCGCGCGCGCGACTTCGCCACCTTCCGCGAGGGATTCCGCGCCTGGCCGGGACCGGCCCTCAACGTCGTGTACGCCGATGCGGACGGTCACATCGGCTGGCAGTTGACTGGCACGCTGCCGCAGCGCACCGCGGGCAATGGCACGTTGCCCGCACCGGCATGGGAGCCCGGATGGAGCCCCGAGCACCTGCCCTTCGATTCCATGCCGTGGACGCTCGATCCGGATGCCGGCTTCGTTGTATCGGCCAACAACGCGCCGCGTGCCGATACCCCGGACGCGCCGTTCCTGGGCGTCGACTGGCTGGATGGCTACCGTGCCGCGCGAACCACCGAGGCGCTCGAAGCCTCCGATGACTGGGACGTGGACACCACCGCCGCGCTCCAGACCGACGTCACGTCGGTGGCCTGGCGCGAGATGCGCTCGATCGTGCTGGCGGCGCAGACCGATGACCCGGCGGCGCGGGAAGCCCTGGAGCTGCTGGGTGAATGGGACAGCGTGGTCGGGTCGGGATCGGCGGCCGCATCGGTCTTCGAGCTGTTCGTGGCCGAGCTTGCATCGTCGCTGGCACGCGCATCCGCGCCGAATGCCTGGCGCTGGGCGGTCGGCGCCGGCTTCGGCGAGGTGATACCGCGCACGGGGTTCGGCGCGCGTACCGTCAGCCGGCTCGTGGAGCGGCTGCGCTCACGCGATCACGGCGACCTCATCTCGGTCGCGTTGACATCCGCCGTCGGGACGCTGCGCGCACGCTTCGGTGCTGAACCCGCCGCCTGGGAATGGGGTCGCGTTCGTCCGCTTCGCCTGCTCCATCCGCTCGGCGTGCGTGCGCCGCTCGACCGACTGTTCAACCTCGGCCCGGTGCCCATCGGCGGCGACGCGAACACGGTCGCGCAGTCGGGTGTTCAGCCGCTTGACCCGCTCGCCAACCCCACGGTGATCGCGAATCATCGGACGGTGATCGACCTCGGCGATCCCGATCGCAGCCGCTTCGTCATCGCCGGCGGCCAGGCCGGCAACCCGGCCTCGCCGCACTACGCCGATCTGTTCGCGCTCTGGCAGCGCGGCGAGGGCGTGCCCATCGCCTGGTCGGACGACGCCGTCGCGGTGGCAACGACCGAGCGCCTGCACCTTACGCCGGCCTGAGCGTCGCGGCGGCATTTGACGGCCGCGAGACGATGGCACCGCTGCGTAGCCGTCTCGCAACTCTCACCGCGATCGCACTCGGCGTCACCGGCATCGGAGCTGCCGTTCTTCTGGTCGCCGCACTGGTCGAGATGCTCACGCATCCCGGCATGACGCTCGTCGACGCGTACTGGGTGGGACGCCTGCCGTGGACACCCATCGCCATCGGTCTCGTCCTTCTCGGCGGGACGGCTGCCGTGGTGATCGGCGCAATCACCGCCTGGCTGCTGCCGGCGCGCGCAGCCCGGGTCATCAGCGTGCCCGCCATCCTCGCGACCGCCTTCTGGTGGGCCATTTCCGTGCTCCAGGCTTCCATCGGCGCGTGCTGCGGGTCGGCGTCCTACAATCCGTTCACGGTCGCCTACTCGAGCCCGCAGGACTGTTCCTTCTCGTCGTGCTGCCCGCGCTCGTCCTGCCGGTCGTCCTGTGGTCCCTGACGAAGACGGGCAGAGCGGGCGGCCGAGGACGAGCCTACATTTCGCCTTCGTAGGGGAGCTGCGGCATGCGGAGGGGCTTGTCCTTGCGGTAGCCGAGCAGGTAATCGGCCTGCATGAGGGTGTGGATCTGCGAGGTTCCCTCGTAGATGACGGAGCCCTTCGAATTGCGCAGGTAGCGCTCGACCGGGTACTCGTTCGAGTAGCCGTAGGCGCCGTGGATCTGGATGGCGTCGAGGGCAGAGGCGACGGCGTGGTCGGTGCAGAACCACTTCGCCAGGCCGGTCTCGCGCGTATTGCGCTCGCCGGCGTTCTTCTTCCAGCCGGCCTTCCACACCAGCAGGCGTCCGGCCTCGATCCCCGCGTACATCTTAGAGATCATCTGCTTCACCAACTGGTAATGGCCGATCTCCGAGCCGAAGGCCTGGCGCTCGTGCGCGTACTTGACCGATGCGTCCAGGCACGCCTGCGCCAGCCCGACCGATCCGGCCGCCACGGTGTAGCGCCCCTGGTCGATGGCGCTCATGGCGATCGTGAACCCCTCCCCCTCCTCGCCCACCCGGTTCGCCGCCGGCACCTCGCAATCGGAAAAGGTGAGGATGCCGGTGTTGCCGGCCCGGACGCCCAGCTTGCCGTGCAGCGATTCCGACGAGAACCCGGCGAAACCTCGCTCGACGATGAAGGCGGTGATTCCCTTGTGACCCTTGGTGCGGTCGACGTTGGCGAAGACGAGGAAGTGATCGGCGGTGTCGCCCAGGGAGATCCAGATCTTGGAGCCATTGAGGATGTACCGATCACCGTCGCGGCGCGCCGTCGTCGCCAGCTGACCGGCATCCGATCCGACGCCCGGCTCGGTCAGGCCGAATGTGGCGAGCTTCTCCACGCGCGCCTGCGGCACCAGGTACTGCTGCTTCTGCTCCTCGCTCCCCCACTGGAGCAGCGTCAGCGAGTTCAGACCGGTATGGACCGACAGGATGACTCGGAAGGCGGTGTCGGCCCGCTCCATCTCCTCGCACAGCAGGGCGAAGGCGATGTAGTCCATCCCGGCGCCGCCGTACTGCTCCGGGATCGGCAGGCCCAGCAGGCCCTCCGAGCCCATCTTCTCGTACAGGCTGCGGTCGTACTCGGCATTCGCGTCCATCTGCTGGATGCGCGGGAGGATCTCGCGCTCGGCGAAGGCGCGCGCCGTGCGCTGCACCTCGCGCTGCGCATCGGTCAGCGAAATATCGATCATCGAAGCTGATTCTAGACCGATGCGCCGGAGTCCAATCCCGACGGTTTCATCGGTAATTCGGGTTGACGAACCGATGTCGTAAGGCTAGCCTTACACCCCGTTGGGCGCCAGCGATTTGGCGCCGCACGATGTGCACGGGAGAGGGCAGTGGACTTCGGATTTCTGACCACCGGGCTGCTGACAGGGCTGCGTGAGGGCGTCGAGGCGGCGCTCATCGTGAGCATCATCCTCGCCTACCTGGCGAAGACGGGGAACCAGCGCCACTTCGGCAAGATCTGGCTTGGCGCGGGAGCCGCGATTGCGCTCAGCGTCGTCGTTGGTCTGGTGCTGTTCAACACCATCGGCGGCTTCGAGGCTCCGGCAGAGCAGATCTTCGAGGGCTTCGCCATGCTGATTGCCGCCGGCGTCGTGACCTGGATGCTGTTCTGGATGCGCCGGACGGCCATCAGCATCAAGGGTTCCCTCCACGCGGGCGTCGACCGCGCCCTCATGGAAGGCGGCATCTTCGGCCTCGCCATCCTGGCCTTCACCGCGGTCATGCGCGAGGGCATCGAGACCGCCCTCTTCCTCATGGGCCAGGCAACTGCGGCCGGGACGCAGGCGAGCAGCACGCTCATCGGCGCGGTGATTGGCCTCGGCATCGCCGTCGGGATCGGCTACGCCCTCTACCGCGGCGCCCAGGTCATCAACCTGCGCACCTTCTTCAGTTGGACCGGGATCGCCCTCATCTTCATCGCCGCCGGCCTGCTGTCGCACGGCATCCACGAGTTCATCGACGCCGGCTGGATCAGCTTCGGCACGTCCCCCGCGTTCGACATCAGCGGGATCCTGCCGCATGAGCCCGATGCCGGCGCGCTCGGCGTCATCGGCTCCATCCTCCGCGCCCTCGTCGGCTACACGAGCACGCCGGAGTGGATCACCTTCGCCGCCTGGCTGGCCTACATCGTGGTCGTGCTCACTCTCTACACGCGACCGATCCGGCCTGCCGGATCACGGACCGTCTCGAAGGAGCAGCCGGCCGCCACGGCCTGATCCAGCTCCGCACGGTCCTTCCCCGGTTCATTCTGTGGAGAATAGGCCAGCAACGGTCCGCGCACCTTACGCGTCCGAGCCGATCCCCATGAAGTCGAGCATCTGGCGCCAGGCGTCGGCGCTGGCATCGGCGAAGTCTTCGGCCTTGCGGTCGAAGAACGAGTGCGGGGCGCCGGGGTAGACGATGGACCGATGCTCGACGCCGGCGGCGTCGAGCGCACGGCCGAACTCCTCGCGCGCCTCGGACGGAATGCCCTGGTCCGCGCCGCCGTACAGGTTGAGGACCCCGCATCCGAAGCGTGGCGCCTCGTCGGCCGGTGCGGGCAGCCCGCTGCGATGCGGCCCGGTCGGCCATGGATAGAAGCCGATCACCCCGTCCAGGCCCAGCCCGGCCGCCGCCTGGAGCAGGCTGACCCGGCCACCCAGGCAGAAGCCGAGGGTGTAGAGCCGCGCGGGCTCCCCGCCCTCGGGCGTCCTCAGGAAGGCCGCGGCCGCCGCCACGTCGTCGTCGATCGCATCGGGCTGGAGCTGCGTCACGTGCGGCTCGTACTCGAAGCCCTCGCCGCGCTTCTCGCCTCCGGCGGTTCGCGCATAGAGGTCGAGCGCCACGGCATGCACGCCGGCCTCCGCGAAACGCAGGACCAGCGCCTGGTAGTAGGGGTGCAGGCCGCGGACGTCGGGGATGATGACGACGCCGGCGCCGGACGGCTGCTCGGCGCGCGCCGCGTACGCGGCGAAGGCCGTACCGTCGCGGCTGGTGAGCGTCAGGTCGCGGGCGTCAATGGACCCGCCGCGGATCGGCGGCAGCGGGGGTCGGGCGTCGGTGTCAAAGCACATGCCGGTCAGGATCGCACACCGCGTGCCGCTACGGGCGGCTCTCCACGGTGCTCACCACCCAGAACGATTCGCCGGCACACGCGGCGGGGATCTCGCCCGCGAGCCGCAGGGCAGTTCCGGCATCCGTGCCGCTGCCGCCCAGCATCGCGTGGCTCCCCGTCTCCGCCAGCAGCTCGTTGCCTGGCCCCAGTACGGCAGGTTGGCCATTGATCATGCCCCGACCCGTGTCGGACGGCCAGATCACGAGATGTCGGCTTCCGTCGCCGGCCTCGATCCACAGGCAGCCATCCGCGGCGACGAGCGTGCCTTCGAGAAGCGCGAGATCACCCGTTCCGAGCGGCGAGCCGTGCTGGGGGAAGAAGAAATCGGCCGGCTCGGGCACCTCGCTGGTGCAGCCGACGATCATCACGGCCACGACCCATAGCCACGGAGCCCTCATCAGCGCAACGCTACGTCCGCGAGGTGGCGGTGGCAAGGCTCCGGACCAGCGCGGCCACGCCCTCCGGACCGTCGTCGCGGACGGCGGCGACGAGCGCGGAACCAACGATCACGCCGTCGGCCGTCGAGCCCAGCTCCGTCAACTGCCGAGCGCTCGACACGCCGAACCCGGCCGCCACCGGGACGCGGCCCGACGCCTGGCGGCAAATGGTAGCGATGAGCTCGAGCGCCCCGGCCGCCACCGACTCGCGCGCGCCGGTCACGCCGAGCAGTGGCACGACGTACAGGAACCCGGTGGATGCCACGATCGCCGCTTCCCGCCGCTCCACCGGTGTATTCGGCGCGACGAGGAAGGAGAACGCCAGACCGATTTTGGCCGCCAACCGCTCGAGCCGCGGCCATGCCCCGGCAGGAAGGTCGGGCACGATGAGGCCATCGGCGCCCGCCTCGCGCAACGAGCGCAGCGTCGCGTCCTCACCGGCCGCCAGCAGCGGGTTGAGGTAGCTCATCACCAGGATCGGCCGGTCGTGGCCGCGATCGCGCAACGCGCGCACGAGGCGCCGCGCCGACGGCAGCCCGGCACCGCCGGCGAGGGCCGCGCGGCCGGCGTCGGCGATGGTCGGCCCATCGGCCACCGGATCGCTGAAGGGCACGCCGATCTCGAGCAGGTCGGCACCGGACGCGAGCGCCACCTCGGCGGCGGCGAGCGCATCGGTCTGTGTTGGAAATCCCGCCAGGATGTAGGCGATCAATGCGGTGCGGTCGGCGGAGGCCGCATTGGCGAAGGCGCGCCGGATGCGAGCCGGACCGCCGGGGTCGGTCATGGGGCGGGCGTCTCGCGCTCGAGGATGCCCAGGTCCTTGTCGCCGCGCCCCGACAGGTTGACGAGAAGGTGCGCATCCGGCCCAAGCTCCGGAAGCAGGTGGAGGGCCGTCGCGACCGCGTGCGCCGACTCGAGGGCCGGGATGATGCCGCACGTGCGCGCGAGCCAGCGGGTGGCAGCGAGAGCCTCCGCGTCGGTCGCGCGGCGCACCTCCAGCCGGCCCGACGCCGCCAGCGCGGCGAGCTGCGGCCCGACGCCCGGATAGTCGAGTCCGGCACTGACGGAATGCGGCTCCACCACCTGCCCGGCGGCATCCTGGGTCAGCATGGTGAATGCGCCGTGCAGCACGCCCGGCAACCCGAGACCCAGGGAGGCCGCGTTGTCACCGAGGGCGTCGCCGCGACCCCCCGCCTCGACACCGATGAGCCGCGCCGCCGTATCGAGGAACGGCCGCATGATGCCGATGGCGTTGCTCCCACCGCCGACGCAGGCGATCACCGCGTCCGGCACGCGTCCGATCCGTTCGAGCATCTGGCGTCGGGCCTCGCGCCCGATCACCTCCTGGAGTGAGGCGACCATCTCGGGGTACGGGTGCGGCCCCGCGGCCGAGCCGAGGATGTAGAAGGTGGTCTCGACGCTGGCGACCCAGTCGCGCAGGGCCTCGTTGAGCGCGTCGCGCAGCGTGCCGTTGCCGGTGGCCACCGGTCGCACGTCCGCGCCCAGCATGGCCATGCGCCCGACGTTCGGGGCCTGGCGCTCGATATCGGTCGAGCCCATGTACACCACGCACTCGAGGCCCAGCAGCGCGCAGGCGGTGGCGGTGGCCACGCCATGCTGGCCGGCACCGGTCTCGGCGATGACGCGCGGCTTGCCCATGCGTCTCGCCAGCAACGCCTGGCCGACGGCGTTGTTGATCTTGTGCGCGCCGGTGTGCGCCAGGTCCTCCCGTTTGAGCCAGACCGATGCGCCACGCCCGCCGCGCGCCTCCAGCGCCCCCGCCGGAATGGCGAAGACCGGCGTCGGGCGACCGATGAAGTCGCGCGAGAGCTCGCCGAGCTCCTCGACGTAGGTCGGGTCCACGCGCGCCGTGGCCCACGCGGCCGCGAGCTCGTCGAGCGCCGGCATCAGGGTCTCAGGCACGTAGCGGCCGCCAAAACGGCCGAAGCGGCCATCGCGATCGACTCGGTCGGCACCGGTCGGATCGCGCCGCGCCCGGCGGACGAATGACGCGACCCGCTGCGGGTCGGGCCGTCCGTCACGCTCGAGGCCGCTGGCCGCATCCACGAAGGCCGGGCGCGCATGGCGCACCGCGCGAGCCACGGTTCGTGGTTCCAGTCCGCCGGCGATGCCAACGGGGACGATACGGTTGAGCCGCCGCGAAATGCGCACTGGCGCTCCGGCACCGGTGCCGCCGCCG
>JBDSGF010000067.1:0-4147 GCA_039919135.1 Candidatus Limnocylindria bacterium
GCGTGATCACTCGTGCATGGTAGCTAGACGACCTGGGCCTCGAGCTGCTCCATCAGGTCGGCCGGGATGTCGAAGTTGGCGTAGACGTTCTGGACGTCTTCGAGATCCTCGAGGCGCTCCATGAACCCGAGCACCTGCTTGGCGGTCTTCTCGTCGCTGATCTCGACGGTGGTCGTCGGCTCCATCGAGAGCTCGGCGCTCTCGGCCTCGAAGCCGGCGTCGGCCAGCGCGCGGCGCACCGCCTCCAGGGCGCTCGGCTCGGTCATGACCGTGATGGAGCCTCCTTCGGGCAGGCCCACATCGGCGGCGCCGGCGTCGATGGCGGCCAGGGTGACTTCATCCGGATCGTTGCCGTTGAGCGGGATGCTGATGACCCCCTTGTGCTCGAACTGCCACGCCACCGCCGAGAGGGTGCCGCCGTGCTTGTTGAAGACACTACGCACCTCAGAGGCGGTCCGATTCCGATTCTCGGTCATCGCGGCGATGATCACCGCCACGTTGGCTGGGCCGAGCCCTTCGTACGTGATCTCCTCGTACTGCTCCGCATCGGCGCCTGATCCGGTGGCCTTCTCGATGGCGCGCTTGATGTTCTCGGCAGGCATCGAGTTTGATCGTGCCTTGTCGACCGCCATGCGCAGCCGATGGTTCGCGTCAAGGTCTCCGCCGCCCTGGCGCGCCGCGGTGATGATCTCGCGGGCAAGCTTCGTGAAAAGCGCGCCGCGCTTCGCGTCGTTCGCGCCCTTCTGCCGCTTGATGGTGGACCACTTGCTGTGGCCGGACATGCTTCCTCCCGGCGACGCGCGTGCTGCGGGCCATTCGTGCTCAATTCGGGTCGTGATTCTACCAAAGGCTCCAATTAGCAGCCTCGTTTGCCACATGTGTTCGTGAAAGCACGTTGTGCGGCAGTCTGGCGCCGCCGAAGGCGTTGAGGCGCCTGATCGCAGTAAGCGGCGGGTGATCGTGCGGTAGGCGCCCGTTCGTCATCATCGGCGCGTGTGGCGTAGCCTCGGCGATCGTTTCAGAATCCTGCGGCACCGACTGCGGCTGACCCAGTCTGATCTCTCGGCCGTTGCCGGGGTGTCTCGGCGTGTCATTGGCCTGATCGAGAACGGCCATTGGGAACGCGTGCCCTTCGGTTCGCTGAACCGTGTCGCCAATGCGCTCGGCGCGCGTCTGTATCCCAACCTCTCCTGGCAGGGAGAGCAGCTCGACCGCTTGATCGATGCGCACCGAGCGCCGGTCCATCTGGCCTCTTGCTCTGGATTCCGATGACAAATGCCTCCGGGGTGGGCATTAGGCAGGCGATTCGCGGCCGGCGCGTACGAAATCCGGCTGCGCCGAGGACATCTGAGCCGGCACCGAGAGATCTGTCATAGGTCGAGCGAAGTCCCAGTCGTAGAGTGCGCAGAGACGCACGGATGTCATTGATGAGGCGCTCGGGACGGCTTGTCACCGCGACGTAGGCGCTCCCCCAGCGGCGACAGCAGCACCCTGTCAGCGCTCCACCGACCGCCACCGAGGATCACCAGCACCGATGACAACCCGAACAACCCGACGTGGGCGATGACCGGGTCGTCCGGCAGCGCGAAGAGGGCGAGCGTCAGCACCGCGAATCCGACCACGGCGCTGAAGCGGGTCAGGACGCCCAGGATGAGGGCAATCCCGAGCGCCGTCTCGATGAGGATGGTGCCCAGCACCCACAGCTCGGCAGGCACGGGCACCAAAGATGTGAGCCCGTACTTGTCAACGGCGGTCAGCGCCTGCTCGTAGATGAGCAGCTTGTCGACGATGCCGGACGCGGCGAACGCCCCGCCCAGGCCCAGCCGGACGAGCAGCGGCACCAGGTCGTCGTAGCGCGTGCGCGCCAGGTTCTCGGTGGCGGCGCGAGCACCCGGCCCACGCGGGAAGGCGGCGCGCAGGAGGTCATCGACCGAGGGGCGACCCGGTCCCAGGATGGCGGCCACGGCCAGTCCGCCGGCAACGTCGAGCATCATCACCAGCTCGGGGTTTGCGACGACCGTAACCAGATACACGGCGAGGGCCACCAGCGCCGCCGGGCGCACCGCGAGCCCGAGCAGCAGCAGGAATCCGATGCCGGTCAGGGCCAGCGCGGCGATGCCGTCCGCCGGTAGCGTCGGTAGGAACTGGAGTCGCGACAACCCGGAGCCGATGAGCACCAGGCCGACCGTCAGCCGCACGATCCACGGCAGATACTCGTGGTACGTATTGGTCCGTTCGATCAGTCGGAGACGAGCCTCCTCGAGCGGTCGCCAGCGGGCCCATGCCAGCAACCCGACGACCACCACCAGCAGGCCAAGCCCCAGCAGGAAAAGGGAGCCCGGCTCCCCCAATGCGTCCAGCACGAAGCCGATGGGGTCGGGTGAACCTTCGGGATCGGTGACGTAGTCGACATGGGCGATCAGCACTCGGTCCATCGCCGGTCATTGTCCCGCATCGGTCACTCCTATAATGGCGCTCCCACACACGGCGACCGACCCGCCCGAGGCGGAAGTATCGGCCTCGGCGACTCCCCCGCACCGCCATGCCCAAGGAGCACCGATGAAGCCGACCACCCCCGACAAGATCCGCAATGTCGCCCTCATCTCCCACGGTGGCGCCGGCAAGACGAGCCTGGCGGAGGCCATGCTGTTCGATGCCGGCGCCATCAAGCGCCTGGGAACCGTCGAGGCCGGCACGACGGCCCTCGATTGGGATCCGGACGAGCACAAGCGCAGCCAGAGCATCAACCTGGCCATCGGCACATTGGAGCACGACGGCGTGCGTATTACCCTGGTCGACACACCCGGCTACGCCGACTTCCAGGCCGATGTCGTGGAGGCGCTGGCCGCCGTCGATGCCGCGATCGTGGTGATCGATGCCTCCGCCGGCGTCGAGGTCGGCACCGAGGAGGTCTGGAGGCTGGCCGACGCACGCGGGCTGCCGAGGATGATCTTCGTCAACAAGATGGACCGCGAGAACGCGAACTACGACGCGACGCTCGACGCGCTCAAGGCGCGGTTCGGTCCGAAGATCGCGCCGGTCTACCTTCCCATCGGCTCTGCGGAGACATTCCGCGGGTACGTCGACGTGATCGAGGAGCACGCCACCGTTTACGAGAACGGCAAGCCCACAGAGGTCCCGATCCCGGCGGAACTGGAGGGGATCGAGCATTCCCGGCGCGACGCGCTGGTGGAGGCAGCGGCCGAGGCGTCCGACGAGCTCATGGAGAAGTACCTCGAGGGAGAGGCATTCACCGATGGGGAGATCGAGGCCGCGCTGCACAAGGGCACGCGCGAGGGATCGGTGGTGCCGGTATTCGTGGGTTCGGCCACGCAGAACATCGGCGTGCGCGAGCTGATCAGCATGATCGCCAGGCACGTTCCATCCCCCGCCGAGGTCGGCAGCCGCACGACGGTCGACGGCAAGGAGATCACGCCGGATCCGAACGGCCCATTCGTGGCGCAGGTCTTCAAGGCGACGGCCGACCCGTTCGTTGGTCGGCTCAGCTACTTCCGTGTCATCTCAGGCTCTATGAGCGGGCAAAGCCACGTCTACAACGTCAATCGCAAGGAGGACGAGCGCATCGGCAACCTGCTGGCCATCCAGGGCAAGGAGCAGGAGAACCTTCCGAGGGTGGGGCCGGGCGACATCGCCGCCGTGGCCAAGCTCACCTCCACCTCCGCCGGCGACACGCTCGTGGCCGACCGGGCGCACGCCGTCCAGTTACCGCCGCTCGACTTCCCCGCGCCGTCGCTCCAGGTGGCGATTGAGCCAGAGTCGCAGGCCGATCTCGACAAGCTGGGCCAGGCGCTCCATCGGCTCATCGAGGAGGAGCCGGCCATCCAGATCCGCCGCGAGGACGGCACCGGCGAGACGATCCTGACCGCCATGGGCGACGCGCACGTCGACGTCATTGTGGATCGGCTCAAGCGCAAGTTCGGCGCATCGGTCAGGACCGCGACACCGCGCGTGCCCTACCGCGAAACCATCCGGCAGGCGGCACGGATCGAGAACCGCTACAAGCGCCAGACGGGTGGGCACGGCCAGTTCGGGCATGTGGTCATCGAGTTCGCCCCCGCCGAGATGGGAACCGGCTTCCAGTTCGGTGACAAGATCGTGGGCGGCGCGGTGCCGAAGCAGTACATTC
>JBDSGF010000068.1:0-27302 GCA_039919135.1 Candidatus Limnocylindria bacterium
GGCACCCTGGACGACGGGGCGATGGAGGCAGCGACCCGCAAGGTCATGGCGCGCCTCAACCCCAACTTCACGAACTTCTCGATGCCCGTGATGTCACTGTCCGGCGGGCAGCGCCAGGCCGTCGCTATCGCGCGCGCCGTGCACTTCAACGCCAGGATCCTGATCATGGACGAGCCGACTGCCGCACTCGGGCCGGCCGAGACGGCGCAGGTCCGCGACCTCATCCGACAGCTGAAGAGCGAGGGGATCGGCATCTTCCTGATCAGCCACGACATTCATGACGTCTTCGACCTGTCGGATCGGATCAGCGTCATGTACCACGGGCGCCTGGTGGGGACGGTGAGGAAGGAAGACGTCACCGCCGATGATGTGCTCGCCATGATCATCCTGGGCAAGAAGCCCGACGAGGCTACTCGGGAGGAGCTCGCGGAGCTCAGGACCTGAGCCTCGGCCTCAGCCGGAGGCCCGAGCGCCATGGAAGGTCGGCACAAGCGCGGGATACAGCGCCCGATACGTTTCGAGGCCCTCGGCGTAGACCGGTGCGTCTGGCCCGGGCTCGGCCACCGGCGTGAGATGGACGGCCCATTCGGCGGCCTCCCGGACGCCCGGGAACCAGCCCGCGCCGACGGCGGCCAGCAGGCCGGCGCCGAACGCCGCGCCCTCCGAGGTTCCGACGGTCGCGATCTCGGCTCGCAGGACGTCGGCCAGGATCTGGCGCCAGACGGGGCTGGCGATGCCCCCGCCCGACGCCCGGATCTGGGCCGGGGCCCGTATGCCGGCGGCGACCATCTGGTCGAGGCCGTCGCGCAGTCCGTAGGCCACTCCCTCCAGGACGGCGCGCGTTATGTGCCGCCGCTCGTGGGTCACCGCCAGCCCGACGAAGGCGCCGCGTGCCAGGGGATCCGGGTGGGGGCTGCGCTCGCCGGTGAGATAGGGGAGGAACCAGAGGCCCTCGCTCCCGGCCGGCGCGCGTCCGGCCTCCTCGGCAAGCTCCCCGTACGGAACGCCGGGGGCCAGGGCATCCCGGAACCATCGCAGGCTGCCCGCGGCGGAGAGCATGACCGACATGAGATGCCACCGCTGCGGCACGCAGTGGCAGAAGGCATGGACACGGCCCTCGGGCTCGACGAGCGGGCGATCGGTGGCGGCGAAAATCACGCCCGACGTTCCGAGCGAGAGCGCGACGGCGCCGGGGTCGACGGCGCCGACGCCGACAGCCGTGGCGGCCTGGTCGCCGCCGCCGGCCACGACCGGTGTCCCCGCCGCCAGCCCCGTGGCCGCCGCAGCGCCGGAGGTGACCGTCCCGGTCACCTCGGGGCCCTCGAAGGTCCTCGGCAACCAGCGCGGGTCGATCTCGAGCGCGGCGACCACCGCGGGCGACCAGTCGCGCGCCGCGAGGTCGAAGAGCAGCGTGCCCGCGCCGTCGGCGCGGTCGACAGCATGGTCGCCGGTCAGTCGGTGGCGGACGAAGTCCTTCGGGAGCAGGAGGTGCGCGATCCGGCGCCAGACCTCCGGTTCGTGGCGTTGGATCCAGACGAGCTTGGGGGCGGTGAAACCGGTGAGGGCGTCGTTGCCGGTGATCTGGATCAGGCGTCGCGCGCCGACCCGGCGTCGGATCTCGTCGCATTCGGCAGCCGTTCGCTGGTCGTTCCACAGGATTGCCGGCCGCAGCGGGCGATCCGCCGCATCCAGGAGGACGGCCCCGTGCATCTGCCCGCTGAGGCCGATCGCCGTGACCTCCGTCCCCGAGATCCCGGCCCCGGTGAGCGCGCCGCCGATGGCCTCGATGGCGCCGTCCCACCACAGCTCGGGATCCTGCTCGCTCCAGCGTGGATGGGGGACTGACGTGCTGTACTCGGCGCTGCCGACCCCGGCGACCGTGCCGCGCTCGTCGACGAGGACGGCCTTCGTCGCCGTCGTCGAGACGTCGATGCCGAGGACGTGAGTCACCTCAGCCCTCGCGGTCGACGGCCCAGATCCGCTGGTTGACGAGGTTCTCGAGCCGCTCCTGCCGGCCGGAGACGGCTCGCGGCTCGATCCCGTCGTCGGTGACCCGCGTCTCGAGGTCGGCCAGGGACAGGTCGCCGGCGAGAATGGCGCCGCCAAGCTCGGAGTCCCACCCGGCGTAGCGCTCGTCGCGCAGCCGCTGCAGCTCTCCGGCCTCGAAGAGGTCCACGGCCACCAGGAGCGCCCGCGCCAGGGTGTCGATGCCGCCGATGTGGGCGTGGAACAGGTCGCTGCGGTCGAGGCTCTGCCGGCGCAGCTTGGCGTCGAAGTTGAACCCACCGGTGGTGAAGCCGCCGCCGCGCAGGATCTCGTAGAGCGCCGGGGCCACGTCGTCCACCGAGTTCGGGAACTGGTCGGTGTCCCACCCGTTCTGCGGATCGCCGCGGTTCATGTCGACGCTGCCGAAGATCCCGCGGCTGACCGCCACGGCGACCTCGTGCTGGAAGCTGTGCCCTGCCAGGGTCGCGTGGTTCGCCTCGATGTTCACGCGGTAGTCATCCTGGAGGCCGTGGCGCATGAGGAACGAGTCGACGGTGGCCGAGTCGTAGTCGTACTGGTGCTTCGTCGGCTCCTGCGGCTTCGGCTCCAGGAGGAGCGTCCCGGTGAAGCCGATGCGCTGCTTGTGCTCCGCCACCATCGCGAGGAAGCGCGCCAGCTGCTGCTCCTCACGCCCGAGATCCGTGTTCAGCAGGGTCTCGTATCCCTCGCGACCGCCCCACAGCACGTAGTTCGCCCCATCCAGCCGGTGCGTCACCTCGAGCATCAGCTTCACCTGGGCCGCGGCGTAGGCGAAGACCTCGGGGTCGGGGTTCGTCGCGGCACCGGCCGCGTAGCGCGGGTGGCTGAACAGGTTTGCCGTGCCCCACAGCAGGCGCGCACCGGTACGCTCCATGTGCGTCTCGATGGCCGCGACCACGTCGTCGAGGTTCGCCCGCGTCTCGGCGAAGCTCGCGCCCTCCGGGGCGACGTCCCGGTCGTGGAACGTGAAGAACGGCACGCCGAGCTTTTCCACGAACTCGAACGCGGCGTCGAGCTTCGCACGTGCCGCCTCCATCGGGTCCGCCCCGACCGTCAGCCAGGGCCGGTCGAACGTGCCGATCCCGAAGACGTCGGAGCCGGGCCAGTTGAACGAGTGCCACAGGCAGACCGCGATCCGCAGGTGCTCCTCCATGCGGCGTCCGAGCACGATCCGATCGGGCTGGTAGACCTTGTACGCCAGCGGTTCGGACGTCGCCAGCCCGCCGTACGGGATCGGCCCGCTCACGTCCGGGAAGAAGCTCGCCATGCCTATCTCTCCTCGTCTCGAGACGCCGCGATCCGTGCGGGTTTCGACGGTATCAGATGTGTTTGTGAACGAGAAGCGCAAACATGGTGAGCGACCGGACGATCGTCGTGCTGGTCCAGTGCCAGGCCCGTGGTAGGGTATCGCCGCGTCCAGCAGGTGCTTGGACGCACCGCATCGGTCAGTCAAATGCGTCCGTCCTGATCGTGCCCGGGCCGGCGACCAAGAGCATCACGAGAGGGACCTTGGGACTCTTCGACGGCCTGCTCGGCCTCCTCAGTCACGACGTCGGGATCGACCTCGGCACGGCCAACACCCTCGTCACCGTCCGCAACCGCGGCATCGTCATCAGCGAGCCCAGCGTTGTTGCCATGGACAAGCGGACGAAGCGCGTGCTTGCCATCGGCGCGGAGGCCAAGCGCATGGTGGGCCGCACGCCGGCCAACATCGTGGCGATCAGGCCCCTGCGAGACGGCGTCATCAGCGACTTCGACGTCACCGAGCAGATGATCCGGTACTTCATCAACAAGGTGCATGACCGATACGCCCGCATCCCACGGCCCCGCGTGCTGGTCGGCATTCCCTCGGGCGTGACCGAGGTCGAGAAGCGCGCCGTGCGCGACGCCACCATCAACGCCGGCGCGCGCTGGGCACGGCTGATCGAGGAGCCCATGGCGGCCGCCATCGGCGCAGGGCTGCCGGTCAGCGAACCGAGCGGCAGCCTGATCGTCGATATCGGCGGAGGCACCACCGAGGTCGCGGTCATCAGCCTGGGCGGCATTGTTGTGAGCCGATCCGTGCGCATCGGCGGCGACGAGATGGACACCGACATCGTCAGCTTCGCCCGACGCGAGTACAACCTGCTCATGGGCGAGCGCACCGCCGAGGAGATCAAGATCGCGGTCGGCTCGGCGTATCCGTCGGACGAGGACAAGCGCACCACGACCTTCCGTGGACGCGACCTGCTGACCGGGCTGCCGCGCAGCGTCGAGGTCGGCAGCGACCAGATCCGCGAGGCGCTGGAGCCGTCGATCGTCCAGATCATCGAGGCCATCAAGGAGACGATCGAGGAGACGCCGCCCGAGCTGGTGGCCGACATCATGGACCAGGGCATCGTGCTGGCCGGTGGCGGCGCACTGCTGGTCGGGCTCGATCGGCGCGTGGCCGAGGCGACCCAGATGCCGGTGCACATTGCCGATGACCCGCTGACCTGTGTCGTGCGCGGCACCGGGCGCGTGCTCGAGGACCTCGATACCCTCGAGCGGGTGCTCGTCAGCGAGCAATTCACCCGCGCGCCGCGCTGAACCGGTAGACCGATGTACGGGCCGTCCAGCCCGCACCGCCGTACCCGCGCCGGGCTGTGGTTCGCCGGCTTCACCATCGCCAGCCTGCTCATGCTGCTCGCCAGCTCGACCGATCCGGCGATGACGCTCCAGCGTGTCACGACCCGCGCGCTCGATCCGGTGCGCCAGGCCATCAGCGGCGTCGGCTCGGGTGTTGCCGGGCTGTTCGGGGCCATCGGCGAGATCGATCGGCTGCGCGGCGAGAACGCCGAGCTGCGCGACGCGCTGGCCGGTGCCGAGCAGCGCATCACCGACCTGACCGAGGCGGCGCGCGAGAACACCGGGCTGCGCCAATTGCTGGGCATCACCGAGGCGCTCGACATGGAGCTCCTGCCGGTCCGCATCATCAGCCGCGATCCCTCGAACTTCACGTGGGAGGTCGGCGTCGACGCCGGGACCGATGCCGGCGTGCGCGCCGGCATGCCGGTCGTTGCCAACGCCGAGGGCACCGGCGCCCTGGCCGGCACGGTCATCAGCGCCACTACCGACACCGCCCGCGTCCGCTTCGTGGTGGATACCCGCTCCACGGTCGTGGCGCTCGACCAGGCCAGCCGGGCGATGGGCGAGATCCGCGGCCAGCCGGGAGGACAGTTGGTGATGACCAACATTCCGGTGACCGAGGTAGTGGCCGTGGGCGACACCATCGTCAGCGCCGGGCTCTCGTTCGGGACCGCGGCCAGTGGCTATCCCGGCGGCCTGCTGCTCGGCACCGTGCAGGCCGTGGAAGACGACCCGAACGCCCTGACCCAGACCGCATTCGTGCGGCCCGCCTTCGACGCCGACTCCGCCGAGCGGCTGCTCATCGTGCTCGACTTCACCCAGGGGTAGGGTACCGACACTAGAATGAGCGCGGCCCCAAGGAGATCACATGGTCGAGCGTGCGAACGTGCGCATCCACCCCAGCGCCGAGGTGTCGAGCGAGGCGATCATCGGTCCGGGCTCGAGCATCTGGAACCAGGCCCAGGTGCGCGAGCGCGCCCGCATCGGTTCCGGCTGCGTCATCGGCAAGAACGCCTACGTCGATTTCGACGTCGTCATCGGCGATAACGTGAAGGTCCAGAACAACGTCAGCCTGTTCCATGGCGTGACGGTGGAGGACGGCGTATTCATCGGTCCGCATGTCTGTTTCACGAACGACCGGGTGCCCCGCGCCATCAACCCGGACGGCTCGCCAAAGACCGATGCCGACTGGGAGGTCTCGCCCATCCTCGTTCGCCGGGGGGCCGCGCTCGGCGCGAACAGTACGATCCTTCCGCGGGTGACGATTGGTCGCTGGGCCATGATCGGCTCCGGCAGCGTCGTCACGCGCGACGTGGCCGACTATGAGCTCGTCGCCGGCAATCCGGCGCGCCGGCTGGGCAGTGCCTGCCCCTGCGGCCAGCCGCTCCGTGACGTCGACGGCGATCCGTTCCGCGGGTCGTGCCCGCGTTGTGGCGAGGCCTTCCCGCCGGCGGAGGAAGCTGGATGAAGGTAATGACCGTGGTCGGCGCCCGCCCGCAGTTCGTCAAGGCGGCGCCGGTCAGCCGTGCACTGCGGGTGACGCACGACGAGATCCTGGTCCACACCGGCCAGCACTACGACGACACCATGAGCGCCGCCTTCTTCCGCGACCTGGAGATCCCGGAGCCCGACGTCAACCTGGAGGTCGGCAGCGGCCCGCACGGGGCCATGACCGGCGAGATGCTGCGCCGCCTGGAGCCGGTGGTGCTCGAGCATGAGCCGGACGCCGTGCTGGTGTACGGCGACACCAACTCGACCCTGGCGGCGTCGGTGGTCACCTGCAAGCTCGCCTATCCCGACGGCCGACGGCCGTGGCTGGCGCACGTGGAGGCGGGGCTGCGCTCGTTCAACCCGCGCATGCCGGAGGAGCGCAACCGGATCGTGGCCGATCATCTGTCCGACCTGTTGCTGGCCCCCACGCAGACCGCCATGGAGCATTTGGCGCGTGAGGGCCTCGCGGATCGAGCGGAGCTCATCGGCGACGTGATGGTGGATGCCCACGCCTGGGCCTCCGAGCGAGCCACCGATCACCTGCCGGCGG
This sequence comes from Candidatus Limnocylindria bacterium, assembly GCA_039919135.1. Classification (GTDB taxonomy): domain Bacteria; phylum Chloroflexota; class Limnocylindria; order QHBO01; family QHBO01; genus JACDBZ01. Next base: position 6,674 of record JBDSGF010000068.1, read on the forward strand.
CGGCGCGAGAGCACGACCGATACGTCCTGCTGACCATGCATCGCGCTGAGAACGTCGACGACCCGGCTCGCTTCGGACCGATCCTCGACGGGCTGGCCATCGACCTGCCGGTCATCTTTCCGGTCCACCCGCGGACGAGGGCGGTGCTGGAGCGCGGTGGAGGTGGGCTGCCGCCCAACGTTGTCGCGATCGACCCGGTCGGCTATCTCGGGATGGTCGCGCTCGAGGCACGAGCGCACGCCATCGCCACCGACTCCGGCGGCGTGCAGAAAGAGGCCTACCTGTCGGGCGTGCCGTGCATCACCCTGCGCTCCGAGACCGAATGGGTCGAGACCGTCGAGGCCGGCTGGAACCGGGTCGTCGACGCCGACCCGAGGGCGCTCGCGGCCGCCCTGGCAGACGAGGGATTCATGAACCGGGACAAGCCCCGACCACCGTTGTACGGCGATGGAAACGCCGCGGCGGGTATCGTTGCGGCTCTGGAACGACAACACAACCGCGCCGGCGCGGCGCCAATTCCACAGAAGGAGACCGTGTCGTGATCCCGATCGCTCGCCCGCAGATGGGCACCGACGAGAAGGAGCGCGTGTGGGAGGCGATGTCCTCCGGCTTGCTGGCGCAGGGCCCGCGCGTGCGCGAGCTGGAGGAGGCATTCGCCGCCTTCATCGGCGCCGGGCACGCGGTCGCCACCAGCTCCGGCACCACGGCGCTGCACCTTGCGCTCCTTGGCTATGGCATCGGTCCCGGCGACGAGGTGATCACCGTCCCGTTCACCTTCATCGCCAGCGCCAACAGCATCCTGTACACCGGCGCGCGGCCGGTCTTCGTGGATATCGACGAGCGCGACTTCTGCATGGACGCGACGCTCCTCGAGGCGGCCATCACGCCGCGCACGAAGGCGATCATGCCGGTCAGCCTGTACGGCCAGCCGGCTGACCTCGACGCCATCACCGAGATCGCCGAGCGCCACGGCCTCGTGGTCGTGGAGGATGCGGCGCAGGCGCATGGCGCCGCCATCGGTCAGCGGAAGAGCGGAACCTGGGGCGCCGGCACCTTCAGCTTCTACCCGACCAAGAACATGACCACCGGCGAGGGCGGCATGATCACGACCCACGACGGCGAGCTGGCCGAGCGCGTGCGCCTCCTGCGCGAGCACGGCATGAAGGTGCGGTATCACCACGAGGTGGTCGGCTACAACTTCCGCATGACCGATATCGCCGCCGCCATCGGCCTGGCGCAACTGCCCAAGCTGCCCGCCTACAACGAGCGTCGCCGCGCGATCGCGGCGCGCTACGACCGCGAGCTGCGCGGTGTGCTCACGCCCGTCGTCCGCCCCGGTGTGACCCACGTCTATCACCAGTACACGATTCGCGTGCGCGACCGCGACGTCTTCGCCGAGACGCTCAAGGAGCGCGGCGTCGGGAGCGCGATCTACTACCCGGTCCCGGTCCATCGCCAGAAGCCGTTCATCGCCCTCGGCTACGGCGACGACGCGGTCCCGGTGACCGATCGCCTCACCGCGCAAGTGCTCAGCATTCCGGTCCACCCATCGCTCTCCGACGACGAGGTGAGCGCCGTGATCGGCGCCGTGAACGAGACGGCGGCCGAGCTTGGCCCGCTGGAGCTGGCGACGGTCGGATGACCGCCTCGCAGGATCGCCCGCTGCGCGCCGGCGTCGTGGGGCTGGGGATGATGGGCCGCAACCATGTCCGCGTCTGGGACGAGGGCATCGATGGCGTCGAGCTGGTCGCCGTCGCCGACCCCGACACCGCCGCCGTGCAGAGCGCCACCGCGGGGCGGCGCGCGCGGGGATTCGACGATCCGGAGCGCATGTTCGCGGAGGAGGAGCTGGACCTTGTCAGCATCGTCGCGCCCACCAGCCTGCACCTGCCGGTGACGCTGGCCGCACTGCGCGCCGGGGCGAACGTCCTGGTCGAGAAGCCGATCGCCGCCACCCGTGACGAGGCGACGCGCATGATCGACGCGGCGGCCGACACCGGGCGGATGCTCACCGTCGGCCACATCGAGCGCTTCAACCCGGCGATCCGCGAGCTGCGTCGGCGCCTCGAAGCCGGTGAGCTGGGCCGCATCTTCCAGGTCACGGCCACCCGCCTTGGGCCGTTCCCGGCGCGCATCCGCGATGTCGGGGTGGTGGTCGACCTGGCGCCGCACGACCTGGACATCATGCGCTACCTCGTCGGCTCCGAACCGGTGCGCCTCTACGCCGAGACGGAGCGCCGCATCCACACCGAGCACGAGGACCTCTTCAACGGGATGATGAAGTTCGCGAACGGCGTGGTAGGCGTGCTCAACATCAACTGGCTCACGCCCACAAAGCAACGCGTCCTCACCGTCACCGGTGAGCGCGGCATGTATGTAGCCGACTACATCGCGCAGGACCTGTTCTTCTACGCCAATCCGGATGCGGCCGGGACGTGGCTGAACCGTGGCGTGACCTCGGTCGCGGAAGGCGAGATGACGCGACGGTCGGTCCAACGCGAGGAGCCGCTGACCGTCGAGCTGCGCGAGTTCGCGCGGGCCGTGCGGGACGGCGGCCCACCGCCGGTCGACCCCCACGACGCGATGGTCGCGCTGCTGCTGGCGCGCAAGATGGTCGCGTCGGCGCTGTCGGGCGAGGTGATCGCCGGCACAGCACTGGCCGAGGTCCTGTCATGAGGGTCGCCGTGGTCGGGCTCGGCCATATCGGCTTGCCGCTGGCGGTCCAGTACGCCTCGCGCGGACACTCGGTGCTCGGGGTGGATGTTGCGCCGGGGATCGTCGACGCCGTCAACCGCGGCGAGTCGCCGCACGCGGACGAGCAGACGCTCATCGAGCGCGTGCCGCATCTCGTGGCCGACGGGAGGCTGCGGGCGACGACCTGGGAGGAGGCGTCCGGCGTACGCGAGGCGGAGGTCATCGTGGTCATCGTGCCGGTGGTCGTGGACGCCCAGCGCGAGATCGACTTCCAGCCGATTGATGCCGCGACGCGCGACATCGCCGCCAACCTTGGCCGCGATGCGCTCGTGATCTACGAGACGACCCTGCCGGTCGGCACCACCAGGGACCGCTTTGGACCCCTGCTGGTCACGGGCAGCGGGATGGAGCTCGACCGTGACTTCTTCCTGGCCTTCAGCCCCGAGCGCGTTCTGGTCGGCCGGGTCTTCGCCGATCTCCGGCGCTACCCGAAGATCGTGGGCGGCACCAGCGACGAGAGCACGCGGCGCGCGGTCGAGTTCTATCGGTCCGCGCTGGATGAGGGCACTGAGGTGATGCGGGTCGCCAATGCCGAGACGGCCGAGATGACGAAGCTGGCCGAGACGACCTATCGCGACGTGAACATCGCCTACGCGAACGAGCTGGCCCGCTACGCCGCCCGCCACGGGATCGATGTCATGGAGGTCATCGGCGCCGCAAACTCGCAGCCGTACAGCCACATTCACCAGCCCGGCGTCGGCGTCGGCGGCCACTGCATCCCGGTGTACCCGCATTTCCTGTTCAACAACGATCCGGACCTGCGCCTCCCACCGCTGGCGCGCGAGATCAACGAGGGCATGGCCGCCTTCACCGTCGACACCATCGAGGACCGCATCGGCTCGCTCGATGGGCAGTCGGTGCTCGTGCTGGGCATCGCGTACCGCGGCGACGTGAAGGAGGATGCCTTCAGCTCCGCCTTCCGCCTGCGCGACGAGCTGCTGGCCGCCGGTGCGCGCGTCTTCGCCCACGACCCGTACTTCGATGCGGAGCACCTGCGCGGCCTTGGCTTCGAGCCCTACGAGCTCGGCACGGATGAGCCGATCCGGGTCGCCGTCCTCCAGGCGGCGCATGCCGCCTACCTGGAGCTTGATCCGGCCAGCCTGTCGGGCCTGGAGCTGTTCGTCGACGGCCGCAACGCCGTCGAAAAGGCGCCATACGAGCGTGCCGGCGTGGGATATGTCGGAATCGGTCGCTGAGGCCCGTGGCGCGCCGCCGTCGGTCGGGCTGGCCGTCGGACGGGGCGTCTGGGTCGTCCTTCCCACCTACAACGAGCGCGAGAACCTGGAGCCGATGGCGGCGGCCATCCTGGCCGCGCTGCCGGAGGGGTCGCTCCTCATCGTGGACGACGGCTCCCCCGACGGCACCGGCGAGATCGCCGACACCATAGCCGCCCGCGACGGTCGGGTCTCGGTGCTGCATCGGCCCGCCAAGCAGGGGCTCGGGGTGGCGTATCGCGACGGCTTTCGCTGGGTGCTCGAACGGCCCGACGCCCGGGCAGTGGTCCAGATGGACGCGGACTTCAGCCACGACCCGGCGGTCCTGCCGCTCCTCCTGGCACCCCTCATGGGGAACGCCGACCTGGTGCTCGGCACCCGCTACATGCCGGGCGGCGCGACCGTCGGCTGGCCGTGGTACCGGAAGCTGATCAGCCGCGGCGGCACCTGGTTCGCGCGGACGGTGCTCATACTGCCGTATCGCGACCTTACCGGCGGATTCAAGGCGTGGCGGCGCGAGCTGATCGATGCCATCCGGCTGCGCGAGACCTCCGGATCCGGCTACGGCTTCCAGATCGAGACGACGTGGTGGGCGCATCGGCGCGGCGCGACCATCGTGCAGGTGCCGATCATCTTCCGCGAGCGGGTGGCCGGCACCTCGAAGATGAGTGGCGGGATCGTCCGCGAGGCGATGCTCCTCGTGCTCCGCCTGCGCTTGGGCGCCATGCGGGATGCCCTCCTGCGACGCTAGGGCCGGCCGCGCCGCGCCGCGCCATCTGGAGTGGCGCATGCACCGATTCCTCTCAGATTCACACCACGCGTGGGCGCTCTCAAGCAGTCAACGCATCATCCCTCGACAGCAAGAACGGATGCTGATCGAGAGGAGGCGGAGAGATGCCACGGCGATACCGGTATCGGCGACTGAGCGAGGTCGACCAGGGGGAGATCTGGCGGCGGGCGAGAGCCGGTGAACCGTTAGCCGAGGTCGCCGGCGCTGTGGACATGACCCGCCGTGGCGTGTATGTCGTGCTGGCCCGCAACGGTGGCCTGCCGCCGCGACCACGCCAGCGCTCGGCACGCCATCTGTCGGCCCTCGAGCGTGAGGAGATCAGCCGCGGCGTGCTGGTCGGCCAGTCGGCCCGGGCCATCGCCGGTCGATTGCGGCGGGCGCCGTCGACGATCTCACGCGAACTGCTGCGCAATGGTGGTCGCCGCGCCTATCGCGCGGTGCGCGCCGACCACCGCGCACGCGACCAGGCTCAGCGTCCCAAGCTCGCCAAGCTGCTGCGCCACCCGCGCCTGCGCGCCGAGGTCGAGCGGCTGCTGCAGTTGCGCTGGTCGCCACAGCAGATCGCTCGCCGGCTGCGCCACGACTACCCTGACCGTCCCGCCATGCAGCTCAGCCACGAGACGATCTATCAGTCGCTGTTCATCCAGAGCCGCGGCGCGCTGCGCCGCGAGCTGACCAGCTACCTGCGCCGGCCGCGCACCCAGCGCCGCGCGGCGGGGCGGGTCGATCGCCGTGGCCGGATGCCCGACATGGTCAACATCAACCAGCGTCCAGCGGAAGTCGCTGATCGAGCGGTGCCCGGCCACTGGGAGGGTGACCTGCTCATCGGTCGCGGCGGACACTCGGCGATCGGCACCTTGGTCGAGCGTCAGACCCGCTTTGTGCTCCTGCTGGCGCTGCCCCACGGACGCACCGCCCCCGCTGTGCGCGATGCGCTGACGGCCCGCATCCTGACCCTGCCCCAGGAGCTGCGCCGCAGCCTGACCTGGGATCAGGGCAGCGAGCTGGCCGAGCACGTGCGCTTCACGGTCGACACCGGCGTGGCCGTCTACTTCTGCGATCCGCACAGCCCCTGGCAGCGTGGCAGCAACGAGAACACCAACGGGCTGCTGCGCCAGTACTTCCCGCGAGGGGTCGACCTGTCGACGGTCAGCCAAGCCCAACTCGATGCCGTCGCTGCCGAACTCAACGGTCGTCCTCGACAGACGCTCGGCTGGATGAAACCATCAGAGAAGCTGGCCGAGGTGTTGCGTTGACCGGCTGAGAGCGCCGAAAGGTATGTGCGGTTCGCGGTCGAAAACCGTCCCGAATTCTTTCCCCATGAGAATTCGGGGTGGTTCCCGGGTTGGTCAGCGCTCAGCGACCCGACCGGCGCCGGGAGGATTCGCCGCTTACGTTCTAGGCATGAGAATCTGATAGGAATCCGGCGCGGGGACGTGCCAAACGCCGGATGTGCGCCTCCCCACGGCATCCGGTAGCATGGCGCCTCGTTCGCCTCGCGGCCGCGATGGCCGCACGCCGAGCCGCCCCATGACCATGAGCGGATGAGCTGATGAGCTGATGAGCCTTCGATCCCGACCGGTCCTCGACCGCAAGCACCGACCCCGCTGGCAGGATGAGCTGCGCACCCAGCAGCTCACGGTCATTGCCTTCGCCGTGTCGATCGCGCTGGCCCTGGGGATCTTCGGAGCGGCAGCGTGGAACGGCTACTGGGAGTCGCATTTCCGGCCGGTCGCCGCCGTCGCCGGCACGACCTACGACCGCGCGGACCTCTCGGAGCGCGAACGCATCATGACCGCGGAGGCGATCTCCGGGATCACGGAACTTCAGGCCCAACTGGGCGGGCCGCGCGACGAGCTCATTCAGCAGCAGATCGACAGCATCAGCCAAGCGCTCAACAGCCTCACCACGAACGCTGCGCAGTCGCTGGTGGACAGGGCCGTGCTCTCCGCCCAAGCCGACGAGTTCGGCGTATCGGTCAGCGATGCGGAGCTCGATGCCGGGCTGGCCGACAGGCTCACCCTGCGGGAGCTGGTGAATGCGAACCTGATCCTGGTCGAGGCCCTTCCGGCCGACGCCCAGCCGGAGGACGAGCCGACCGATGCCCAACGAGCGGAGGCCCAGGCGGAGGCCCAGGCGGCACTCGAGCGCGTGGAAGGCGGCGAGGATTTCGCCACGGTGGCCGCCGAGACCAGCGACGACTTCACCGCGTCGGTGGGTGGTTCCCTCGGCTGGTTCGAAGCCGATGATTCCGCCTACGGCGAATACTTCGACTCCCTCGCCGATGCCCACGAAGGAGACCTGGTCGGGCCGATCGCGACGGAGCGCGGGGCGGCGGTGCTGGAGCTCGTCACGCGACGGGAGGCCACGTCCGAGGGCGGCCTGGGCGACCTGCTGCGCGCGCAGGGGGTCGACTCGGCAACCTACCGCGACTACGTGCGCGGCGAGCTGCTGGTGGATCAGCTCCGCGAGCACTTCGAGGACGAGGTGGTGACCGCGACCGCGCCGCAGCAGCGGGTGGCCCAGATCTTCATCGCCCCCGTCTCCGGCACCGTCGTGCCGCAGGAGCGGTCGCGTCACATCCTGGTCCAGCCGGATCCCGAGCTCGAGGACCAGGCGGAGGCGACTGATGAGCAGTGGGACGCGGCGCTCTCCGAAGCGGGCGAAGTCCAGGTGCTGGTGGAAGCCACGGATGCGGACTGGTTCACCATCGCGGAGGAGCACAGTGACGACACCGGCTCCGCCACGCGCGGCGGCGATCTGGGTTGGTACGACCCGGCGAACCCGGGGTTCGTGCCCGAGTTCGCGGCGGCCCTCGCCGAGCTCGAAGTCGGCGAAGTGAGCGATCCGATTCGCACCGACTTCGGCTACCACGTCATCCAGAAGACCGGCGAGCGCGCGAGCCCGCAGGCCCAGGCGGCCGATCTCGTGGAGCAGTTGCGCGCAGATCCCGATACCTTCGCCGAGACCGCGACGCGGATGAGCGAGGATCACGAGACGGCGCAGGAGGACGGTGAGCTCGGCTGGGTCGCGCCGTACCAGCTGAGCGCCGCGCTGGAAGAGGCGGTCTTCGCCCTCAGCGAAGTGGGCGAGATCACCGATCCGATCGACGCGGGGACCGAGGGGATCACCATCTACCAACTGCTCGAGTCGAGCGACGGCCTCGAGATCGAGGAAGATCGGCTGGAGCAGATCCGCTCCAGCGGCTTCGACCGGTGGTTGGACGACGAAGTCCGGGCGCCGGTGGAGACCTGGATCGACCCGCAGTTCTCCTCGACCACCGCCTGAGCCGATGACCGCCGACGCATCGCGCGGCGTCGACCATCTGCTGGCCGCGGCCGGCATCGATGTTGCCGACGGTGTCCAATTGGTGGCAGCCACCCGGTTGTCATCGGTCCCGTTCGATCCTTCGCTGCCGCTGCTCATCCTGCGCGGTGGTCCGCCGGCCACACCGCCGCTGCCGGGTCGCCATGCTCGCTCCGGGCCGCTCGGTGCGCTGGGCTCTCTCTACCCCGCGACTCACGGTCTGATCCGGCTCAGCGACGGCGCCGCGCTGACGCTCGACTCGCTCGATGAGGCCACCCTGCTCGCCGCCGACTGGCTCGTCGGGCCGCTGGATGCGGTCGACAACCTGGCCAGCCCACACGGCATGGCCGCCATCAGCGCTCGCCTGCGTGCGCCCGACGGCTGCCCGTGGGATCGGAAGCAGACCCACCGTACCCTGCGCCCCTACCTGTTGGAGGAAGCCTACGAGACCATCGACGCCATCGAGAACGGGTCGCCGGCCGACCTGGCCGAGGAGCTGGGCGATGTCTTGCTCCAGGTCATCCTCCACGCGCAGTTTGCCGCAGAGGCGGGCGAGTTTGACCTGACCGATGTGTATCGGTCCATTGGCGCCAAGATCGTCAGACGCCATCCGCACGTCTTCGGCGAGGTCACCGTCGACGGCGTCGCCGCCGTCGCCAGCAACTGGGAGGCGATCAAGGCCGGCGAGCGTGCCACCGGCGGCAAGGAGCACGAGGGCGCCTTCGGCAGTGTCGCCCGCGCCCTGCCGGCCCTGGCGGGAAGCCGCGAGATCCAGGAGCGTGCATCCACGCTGGGATGGGACTGGGACGCCATCGCCGGCGTGTGGGAGAAGGTCCACGAGGAGATCACCGAGCTGCGCGGCGCCGAGACGGACGACGAGCGCCTGCACGAGCTGGGCGACGTCCTCTTCGCGCTCGTCAACCTGGCGCGCTGGATGAAGCTCGACCCCGAGGAGGCACTGAGGAGCGCAAATCACCGATGGGTGGGGCGCTATCGAAGCGTCGAGCGCCTGGCCGCCGAGCGCGGGATTGACCTGGACGCCCTGTCGCTGGCGGAGAAGGATCTGCTCTGGGACGAAGTCAAACGGTCATGAGCCGGGTCGCGATTGTCGTCCATGCCGTCTACCCCGGAGACCCCCGCATCCGGCGCCAGAGCGACGCGCTCCTCGACGCCGGCTACGAGGTCGACATCATCTGCCTTCGTCAGCCCGGCGAGACCGACGTGGAATCCGATGGCGCGCTGCGCATCGTGCGCCTGCCGGTCAACCGCGGGTTCATCGGCTTCGCCGGGCACATCGTCGAATACGTGGCCTTCAGCGCCATGGTCGCCTGGCGCCTTGCGCGCGAGCATCGCACCCGACGCTACGACCTGGTCCAGGTCGCGACGGTGCCCGACTTCCTGGCCTTCGCCGCCTTGCCTGAGAAGCTCAGCGGCGTGCCGCTGTTGCTTGACCTGCACGAGGACATGCCGGAGTTCTTCCGCGACCGGTTCGCGAGCCCGCTGCTGCGCCCGCTCCTGCCGATCGTAACCGCTGCCACCCGCGCCTCGGCGGCGGTGGCCGACGAGATCATCACCGTCCACGAGCCGTTGCGCCTGCTGTCCATCGCCCGTGGCGTGGATGCGGGGCGCATCAGCGTGGTCATGAACAGCGCCGACGGTCGCCTCTTCGACCCGTCGAGGCACGAGCGGAGACGGTTCATGGCCGACGGGGCGCTGCGCCTCATCCATCATTCGAATTTCCAGCGCATCTACGGCCTGGACGGGGCCATCGAGGGGCTGTCGCGCACCCGCTCCGACCTGCCGTGGCGCCTGGACGTCTACGGCGACGGCCCGTGGCGGCCGCGGATCGAGGCCGCCATCGAGCGCACCGGGACCGCCGACCAGGTGACCCTCCACGGCCGCGTGGCCATGGACGATCTGCCGGGGCTGCTGGCCGCCGCCGACATCGGCCTGGTGCCATCGGTGGCTGAGCCGTACCTGGAGTACAGCCTAAGCACCAAGCTGCTGGAGTACGCGGCCATGGGGGTTCCGACCATCGCCAGCGACCTGGCCACCTTCCGACATCATTTCACCGATGCGGCCCTGTGCTTCGTTCCCGGCGGTGATCCGGATGCGCTGGCGCGTGCGGTCGAGACGCTCGCCGACGACCCGGCCCGGACGGTCGCCATGGGCCTCGAAGCCCAGCGCCAGAACACGGCCTACGACTGGGAGCACCACCGGCGGCGCTACCTGGAGATCGTCGACCGCTTGGTCACGAAGCGCGCGGCCGGGTGAGCTGAGCCGGCGCTCCCTCGCACAGGAGCATGCCGACCCCGAGCAGGAACCAGAACAGGAAGCCGACGCTGTTCGCCTCGAGCAGCATGGTGGAGATGGAGCTGACCACCAGCGCGGCGGTCGCGGCGGCGGTGCCGCCCAGGACGATGCGCCGCCTGCCGGTAGCCTTGCGTGCGGCGGCCAGGACCCGCAGCCCCGGCATGACGGCGGCCGCCAGGAACGCGACCGCGCCCAGGATCCCGGTCTCGACCACGAGATGCAGCCAGAAGTTGTCGACCGTGCGCTGCTGCGGGTCGGTCAAGAGCGCATCGGTCCCGTACTCGGCGTAGACCGGCGTGCCGAAGAGGTCAGCCGCGGCCCCTCCGTAGCGGCCGGGCCCGACGCCCAGGAGCGGGTGGTCGGCGATGATGGGCAGCGCGTTGATGACGAACAGGGTGCGCAGGTCGCGCCCGTCACCGATGGTGTCGACACGGCCGACGGTCGAGTCGATCAAGTTGGGCCGCCCGCGCGACCCGTCGAGGCCGAGGAGCAGGTCACGCGGCATGACGATCGCCGTGCCGAAGGCGAGGGCCAGGATGGCCAGGGTCAGCAGCAGGGTGCGCCGGTCGAGTACCGCGATGACGAGCGTCGCGCCGAGGCCCATCGCCAGCCAAGAGCCACGCGAGAAGGTCAGCCACAGGGCCAGGAGCAGGACGAAGGCGATGCCGATCGCCAGCCAACGGGCTCGACCCGAGAGAGAGGTTCCGGCGAACAGCGCAAAGGGCGCGGCCGCGGCGAGGAAGGCGCCGAGGACGTTGGGATCACCGATGAACGAGGCCAGCCGGTAGACCTCGCCGAAGCGGCCGGTGACCACCGCCAACCCAAGAATGTCCGGTGACAGGAGCGCCTGTGCCAGCGCCACCAGCGCTGCCGTGATGGTCAGCAGCATGAAGGCGCCAACGGCGAGCAGCGCCTGGCGCAGCGAGAAGCCGACGAGCCGCGGCAGGAAGAAGAGCGTCGCCGCGTCCAGGGTGAAGACCAGCCCCACGACCGCGACGTCGACCGGCACAGCGTTGACGAGAGCCGAGATGACGGCAACCGCAGCGAAGGCGACGAGCGCCCAGGTGACCGGGTGACCCAGCGCGGCGAGGAGCCGCCCCTCGCGCCAGGCCACCACGCCCAGGGCCAGGGCGACCACCAGCAGCAGTGCCTCGGAGACGAAATGCGTCGCGGTCCCGAGCTCGGAGGGCAAAAGGCCGGTTACGACATACCGATCCAGGATCGGGCTCAGCACCACGGCAACAATCGCCACCCGAGACCAGCCCGCCCCCCCAAGGATCAATCGGGAATCGGTGGGGGCGGGTCGCATCGCGCCGTTGATGGTAGCCGCTCGCGCGGAGGGGTTGCGTCCGGTCACCTGGGCCATCGGTCGGGCGCGTGAGCGGACCATGGGGCCATAGGCGAAGGTGCCAGCCACCCATAGCATCGGTGACAAATGGGTGATTCGCGCCCCTTCTTCACCCGCCCCGCCCTCGAGGAGCCCTTTGTTGCGAGACCGAATCCGAGCCGCTTTCATCGCCGCCATCACCCTGGCGACGGCCGTCATGGTCGCCGCGCCGGCGCCGGCCAGCGCCGTCGGAGAGAAGGTCGCGATCGTCGTCGGCCCGGTCGGTGGCCTCAGCAACTCGTATCGGTCCATGGCGGACCAGGTGGCCACCGCCGCCACCGCCGCCGGGGCGACCGTGGTGAAGGCGTACACCCCAACCGCGACCTGGGCTAACGTCAAGGCCGCGGTCAACGGCGCCAACGTCATCGTGTACCTCGGCCATGGCAACGGCTACCCCAATCCGTATGGCGCAAATGAGCTGACCGATCGCTCCAACGGCTGGGGCTTGAACACGTCGACCACGAACGGCGACGCCGACAGTTGGTCGGCCGGCACGCTCGTCTACTGCGGCGAGAAGGCGCTGCTGGGCACGTTGACCTCGTCCGATGGCGCGGCCCAACGCAGCTACTGCGGCGGCAACGACAACACGGATGGCATCACGCCCGCACCGGGCTTCACCATGGTCTACGGGCAGGCTCACTACGCGCCCGGCTTCGGTGAGCGCTACACCCAGTCGACGCCCCTCACCACCCTGGACGAGGCCCAGCAGCGTGTCCGGCATTACTCGGCGCCCATCCTGAGCCTGGGCGGCACCTTCCTCGCGACCGCCTACAGTGACGCCCACGAGATCGTGTCGCGCGTCCTCACCGGGAGCGGGACCACCTACGGCGACCTGTTCCGAGCGGGAAGGGGCTACCGCCCGTCCACGCTGACCGACATGGCGCACCCCGACTCCGCGGCCTCGCGCGTCTGGGTCCAGCAAACCACGATCAGCGCACTGCATTTCGGTGAGCCGGACTACTGGTACGCCTTCGCCGGCGATCCCAACCGCACGCCCGGCGGAGCCAACGTTGCGCCGCCATCGCCACCGCCACCGCCACCGCCACCGCCGCCGAGCGGCCCAGCCATGGAGCGACTGGCCGGTGCCGACCGATTCGCCACCGCGGCGGCCATCGGTGCCGCGAGCTTCGCGCCCGGCGTTCCCGTCGCCTACCTCGCGACGGGCATGGACTTCCCCGACGCGCTGGCTGCCGGTGCCGCGGCGTCCCTACGTGGCGGACCGGTCCTCCTGGTCGCCAACAACAGCCTGCCGTCGGCGACGGCGTCGGAGCTGGCGCGGCTGCGCCCGCAGGCCATCAAGGTGATCGGCGGCTCCAGGGTGGTTTCGGACGGCGTGCTCGCGGCCGTGCAGGTCTACGCCACCAGCGGCAGCGTCGAGCGGGTGGCCGGCGCGAACCGATTCGCCACGGCGGCCCAGATCAGCGCCACCACTTTCGCGCCCGGCGTCCCGGTCGCCTACATCGCCACCGGCAGGAACTTCCCCGACGCGCTGGCCGGCGTGGCCGCGGCCGGGTCGGTCGGTGGTCCGATTCTCCTCACCCAGCCCGACCGCGTGCCCGCCGAGACATCGGCGGAGCTCAACCGTCTGCGCCCGGCGCGGATCGTCGTGCTGGGCGGCTCGGGCGTCGTCGCGGATGCCGTGCTAGGCGCCCTCGGAGCGCACACGGGCGGCTCCGTGACGCGCCTTGCCGGGGCGGACCGCTTCGCGACCGCCGTGGCAGTCTCGACCGCAACCTTCGCCACCGGCGCGACGGTCTTCGTCGCCACGGGCGTTAACTTCCCGGATGCGCTGGGCGGCGGACCGGTCGCGGGCGGCCTGCCCGGCCCGCTGCTGCTGGTGCCGACCAACAGCGTCCCGTCCAGCGTGGCGGCCGAGCTCCAGCGCCTTGACCCGGATCGGGTCGTCATCCTCGGAGGCACGGGCGCCGTCTCGTCCGCCGTCGTGAGCCAGATCCAGGCGCTCCTGGGCAGCTGAGGCGGCGCCAAGAGGGGCGCATGGGCCAGAGGTACCATTGGGCGGAGCGCTACGGACCGGTAGCGTGCGGTGCGGTCGAGCCCAACATCTGACGCGCCACGGGGAAAGCATGCTGCTGACACGCCGATTTCGATTCCTGACCCTGCTCGTGCTGAGTGCCGCATTGCTCGCGGCACCGATCCCGGCTGCGGCCGCCGATCCATCCCTGGGTCCCGCGGTGACGCTGCCCGACGGCACCGTCCTGCCGCCGATGCCGGCGGAGCAGATCGTGCCGAGCGTGCAGTCGGAGATGCTCATTGAGCACGGCGACGTCGCGGCATCCGCGGCCAACGGTGGCCAGACATCGGTCCGCACCGCGGGGGCCGATGAGGGCCTCAAGGTCGAGGTCGCCAACCCGCTCATCCAGGCCGAGACCAGCTTCGTCGGCCCCGGCGGCCCGCTGCCCAACGGGCTGCGGCGCGAAGTCTTCGGCTTCCTCCCGTACTGGAAGCTCGACACGACGACGCGGGCATCCCTCCAGCTCGACCTCGTCTCGACCATCGCCTACTTCAGCATCGGCGTCCAGTCGGACGGCTTTCTGGCGCGCGGGCAGGCCTCGTCGCCGACCGTGGGCTGGAGTGGCTGGGCCTCTTCCGCCATGACCGAGCTCGTCAACGCCGCACACGCCAAGGGCGTGAAGGTCGTACCGACGATCACGATGATGGCCTGGAACGGCGACTACACCGAGATGTCGACGCTGCTGAACAATGCCACCTACCGTGCACGGCTCGTCACCGAGGTGGCGGCCGTCATCGCCGGTCGGGGCGCCGATGGGGTCAACGTCGACTTCGAGCCCGTCCCATCCAGCCTGCGCTCGCAGTTCACGAGCTTCGTCGGCGAGCTCAAGGCGGGTCTCGTCGCGGCCGGTGTCGGCTCCTACGTCACCGTCGACACCATGGCGGGCGCCGCCAGCTGGTCGACCGGCTACGACGTCGTCGGGCTCACCGCCAGCGGCGCGGCCGATGCGCTGATGGTGATGGCCTACGACTTCAGCTGGTCCGGGTCCGCGCGCGCCGGCGGCGTGGCGCCGATCGAGAGCGATCACATCTACGCCTCCGGCGACGCACTGCGCGCGCATCTCCAGCGCGTCGCACCGCAGAAGCTGATCTGGGGCGTGCCGTACTACGGACGCGCCTGGAACACGACGAGCGATGCGCTGAACTCCACAGTGCGCTCGCCCACCGAATCGGTGGCCTTCAGCTACTACTGGACCGACGACGGCCAGCCCGCCGGCGGCAGGGTCCTCGCCGAGCGATTCGGGCGCAGGTGGGATTACGCGGGCCAGGTGCCATGGTTCGCCTTCCAAAACTCGGACGGCGGCTGGCGGCAGGGCTACTACGACGACGGGGCATCGCTGGGCGTGAAGTACGACATGGTGCTGCGCAACGGCCTGGGAGGCATCGGGATCTGGCACCTTGGCATGGATACCGGTGCAAGCGAGCTGTGGGACCTGCTCAAGGACCGCTTCGCGCGATCCGTGCGGCGGGTGGCGGGCAACGACCGCTATGGCACCGCCGCCCAGGTGAGTGCCGAGTCATTCAACCCAGGCGTGCCGGTCGCGTACGTCGCCACCGGCGCCGACTTCCCGGACGCCTTGGCCGCGGGGCCGGCGGCGGCCCAGGCCGGCGGGCCGGTCCTGCTGACCGCGCGCTCGTCGCTGCCTGCCGCGACCATCAATGAGCTGTTGCGCCTCCGTCCCTCCCAGATCAACGTGCTCGGCGGGACCGGCGCGGTCAGTGACGCCGTGATGGCGGCGCTGCGCCAGTATGCGACGAGCGGCGTCGTCCGGCGCTTCGCCGGCGCCGACCGCTTCGGCACCGCTGCCCAGCTCAGCAGCGAGGTCTTCGCGCCCGGCGCTCCGGTGGCTTACGTGGCCACCGGCCGCGACTTCCCGGACGCGCTCGCCGGCGGGGTGGCCGCCGCGCGCTACGGCGGTCCGGTCCTGCTCGTTACCGCCAACGCCATCCCGGCCGCGACCGCGGCCGAGCTCAGCCGGCTGCGGCCGTCGAGCATCGTGCTCCTCGGCGGGACCGGGGTGGTGAGCGATGCCGTCAAGGACGCGCTCCATGCCTACGCCACCAGCGGCGCCGTCACCCGCCTTGCGGGTGCCAACCGCTTCGCCACGGCCATCGAGATCAGCAAGGCCTCGACTCCGGACGGCACCGCGGGCGCCGTCTACGTGGCCACCGGCATGGCCTTTGCCGATGGCCTTGCCAGCACGCCGGCAGCCGCGTTGACCGGTGCTCCGTTGCTCATCGTGCCGCCGAGCGGAATTACCGCGGAGATCTTCGCCGAGCTGCGGCGCCTCGCGCCGCCACGGGTCATCATCCTGGGCGGCGCCGAAGCCGTCTCGAACGCGATCGCCGAGCAACTCGCGGGGGCCTGGGACTAACGATCGGTGGCTGCCGGGTAGAATCGGCAGCCACATGACCACCAGCACGCCACCCACCACCGGCCGACGGAATGACGGCCGCGTCCCCAACCAGTTGCGCCCCGTCAAGATCGTCCCGGACTACCTGAAGTTCGCGGAGGGATCGGTCCTCATCCGCGTCGGCGATACGCGCGTGATCTGCGCCGCCACCATCGAGGACCGCATCCCGGGCTGGCTGCGGGGCAAGGCGCGTGGCTGGGTGACCGCCGAGTACAGCATGCTGCCACGCGCCGGCACGGAGCGCAGCCAGCGCGAGGCGGCCCGCGGATCGATCGGCGGACGCACGCACGAGATCCAGCGCCTCATCGGCCGCTCACTGCGCGGCGTCATCGACATGGGCAAGCTGGGCGAGCGCACCATCACGCTCGACTGCGACGTGATCCAGGCTGATGGCGGCACCCGAACAGCGAGCATCACCGGCGCCTACGTCGCCCTGGCGCGCGCGCTGAACCGATACGGTATGGGCCATCTCCTCACCGGCCAGGTCGCCGCGGTCAGCGTGGGCATGGTCAACGCCCTTGCGTACCTGGACCTCGACTACTCCTAGGACTCGACGGCCGAGGTCTATTTCAACGTGGTCATGACCGATGACGACCGCCTGATCGAGGTGCAGGGCACCGCCGAGCACGGCGCCTTCAGCCGCCAGCAGATGGACCAGATGGTCGACCTCGCCGCCGCCGGCATCCGCCAGCTTTTCAAGCTGCAACGCGCGGCGATCGACGCGCCACCCGGCGAGTGACGGCTCGTCTCCTCGTCGCCACCACCAACGCGGGCAAGCAGCGCGAATTCCGACGTCTGCTGGCGCACCTGCCGGCCGACATCGTGACGCCGGAGGCCATCGGCCTGGAGCTCGATGTCCCCGAGCCGCATGCCACCTACGCGGAGAACGCCGCCGCCAAGGCGGTGGCCTACTGCCGAGCCTCGGGACTCCTCACCGTGGCCGATGATTCGGGCATCGAGGTGGCAGCTCTCGATTGGGGGCCGGGCGTGCGGAGCGCACGATGGGGAAGCAGCTCGGGAAGCCCGGCGGAACAGCTGATCGAGAGGCTGCGGGACGTCGGGGATCGTCGGGCACGCATGGTGTGCGCCCTGGCCGTCGCCACACCCGGCGAGCCCACCCCCGCCGTCGAGATCTTCGGCGGCACCATCGATGGGTCGATCGCCCTCGAGCGTCGGGGCAGCGGTGGCTTCGGCTACGACCCGATCTTCCTGGTGCCCGGCGGGCAGACGACGGCCGAGCTGCCGGAGGGTGAGAAGGACCGCATCAGCCACCGCGGCCAGGCGGTCATGGCGGCGACGCCGCGGCTCATGGAGCTGCTCGGACACTAGCCCATCGGTCCTACTGCCCGGTGAGACCATGGTCCGGTCGTCCGGGTATGGGCAGAGACGTACGGTTCGGAGGCCTAAGGGGGTCGAACGCGATGGCTCCCGCCTCACTGAACTGCACCGGAGTGCCCAATACGTGTCCCGAGCCACCCCTATCATCCTCGCGCTCGCCGTCATGCTCACCGCGGCGCTGCCCGTCGCCGCCGAGGAGCCCAAGGCCGAGAATCCCGCCGGTGACACGGCGCCGGCGACGACCCCCCCGGCCGAGATGATCCCGGGCGAGGTGATCGTGGCGTTCCGCGAGACCGACGCAGAGGCCGCGGCCGAATCCCTGGGGCTCGCTGTCGTCGACGAGCTCGGCACCCCCGACAAGGGGCTCCCGGCGCTCGTCTCGACCGAGGGTCGGCCGGTGGAGGAGGTTGTCGCGGAGCTCAAGGCAGATCCATCGGTCGAGAGCGTCGAGCCGAATTACCGCATCCACCTCGCGAACGAGGACGTCGGCGCCGTCGCCGCCGTCGGCGTCAACGACCCTAAATCGGGTGACCAGTACTCGCTCGACCAGATGCGCGTGCGCGACGCGTGGTCCCTCTCGCCCGGCGGCTCGAATGTCATAGCCGTCCTCGACACTGGCGTGCAGTTCGACCATCCCGACCTCGCCGGCCGCCTGCTGACCGGTTACGACTTCGTGAACAACGACACGAACGCCAGTGACGACAACGGGCACGGCACCTGGGTGAGCGGAATCATTGCCGCCAACCCGAACGACGGCTACGGCATCGCCGGGATTAGCTGGAACGACCTCATCCTCCCGGTCAAGATCATGAACGGCGAGGGGACAGGCAGCACGGCTGACCTCATGGCGGCCATCTTCTGGAGTGCGGACCAGGGCGCCGATGTGATCAACATGAGCGTTGGCGGCTTCCCGTGGTCGCAGCTGATGCAGGACGCGGTGAACTACGCCTGGAACAATGGCGCGGTGCTTGTCGGCGCCGCCGGGAACAACCGGCGTGAGGAGAACTTCTACCCGGCCAGCTTCGACAACGTCATCAGCGTGACCGCCACCCAGGTCCAGGACGAGTTCAGCAACTGGTCGAGCTGGGGTCCGAAGGTGGACGTCAGCGCGCCGGGCGCATCCGTCCTGACCACGAACTGCTACACCTGCACGTACGCCGACCACGACAGCTGGGGCAGCCATACGTATATCAGTGGCACCAGCTTCGCCACGCCGAACGTGGCGGGCGTTATCGGCCTCATGCGCGGCCGCTTCCCGACCTACACCCCTGACCAGATCGTGAACCTCCTGTTCGCAACGGTGGACGACCTCGGCTATCCGGGGTGGGACAACCGCTACGGTCGCGGCCGCGTCAATGCGTACCGTGCGCTCGGCGCCGCGGTAGGCGGCCCGGGCCCGACACGCGGGGATGCCGTCGAGCCCAACAACACGCTCGCGTCGGCGCACGCCATCGCTCTCAACCGCGCGATATCGCCATCGCTTCACCCTGCCGGCGACGTCGACGTCTACGCGCTCGATCTCCCGAGCCCGGGACGCCTCGAGGTGCGCGTCACCGGTGTGGTCGACACCCGCGCCTATCCGTGGAACAAGAGCGGACTGCCGGTCGACCCGATCGTCGAGCTGTACAACATTGCGGGCGGCCTTCTCCAGCGGGTGGACAACGAGTGGGAGTCCGGGGTCGAGGTCGCATCAGCCAACGTGAGCGGTGCCACGAGGATCCTCGTGCGCATCTCGAACTGGTATCCGAACGGCAACCGCACGGCATACGCGATCACCCCGACGTTCGTGGACGCGAACCCGCCCGCCATTACGAGCCAGGCGCCCGGCCCGGGGGCGATCAACGTGAGCCATGACGGAACCAGCATCTTGGTCGGCTTCAGCGAGGATGTCGTCGGTGTCAACGGCTCGACCTTCCAGCTCCGCACCGCTGGCGGAGTCCTTTTGCCGGCGAGCGTGTCGTACGGGTCAGCTCGAGCGACGCTGACTCCGACGGGACCGCTGGCCGGCGAGGCTGCGTACACGGTCTCGATCGGCCCGGGCATCGCGGACGGCGTGGGCAACCCGGTGGCGCCGACCAGCTGGAGCTTCACGACGGGCAAGGCCATCGCGCGCCTCGCCGGCGCCGACCGGTTCGCGACGGCGGCTGCGATCAGCGCGTCCACCTTCCAGGCAGGCGCTGCGGTGGCGTACGTCGCGACGGGCGCGACCTTCCCCGACGCCCTGGCCGGCGGGCCCGCCGCCAAGGTGGGTGGCGGCCCACTGCTCCTCACCGGCACGAATTCGATACCGGCCGCGACGGCCGCCGAGCTGGCCCGACTCCGACCTGGCAGGATCGTCGTGCTGGGTGGCACCGGCGCCGTGACGGAGGCGACGCTGAACCAGCTCGGCCGGTACACATCCGGAGGCGTCTACCGGCTGGCGGGAGCCGATCGTTATGGGACTGCGGCCGCGATCAGCCGGGCCGTCTTCGCCCGCAACCCGAGCGTCGTGTACGTGGCGACCGGCGCGGACTACCCGGATGCCCTGGCGGCCGGAACCGCGGCGGCCAATGCGAACGCGCCGGTCCTGCTCGTCACGGCCAACGCTGTACCGGCGTCGACCGCGAGCGAGCTCGATCGCCTGCGGCCCAGCAAGATCGTGGTGGTTGGCAACTACGCCGCGGTCACCGACGCCGTCGTCGCGCGCCTCGGTGCGTTCGCCCCGTCGGTCCAGCGGATCGGGGGATCCGACCGATATGAGACGCCGGTGGCGTTGAGTCAGGCGATCCACTCCGCCAACAGCGTGTCTCACGCGTTCATCGCCACGGCAGACGCCTTCCCTGACGGCTTGGCTGTGGGCCCCGTCGCCGGACTCCTTGGCGGTCCGCTCCTGCTCGTCAACATGAATGGCCTTCCGATGAATGTCGCCGAGGAACTGCGCCGGCTCGATCCCGCGGACATTGTCATCGTCGGTGGCCCGGCCGCCGTGAGCGACGCGGTTCGCGCGCAGATCCGAGCGCTCTGGCCCTAGGTGTTCTTCCCACTCAGGTTGTTGACGGGAGCCCGGCTCATCGGCGGCTGACCGTTGAGTGACCAATGCGGT
>JBDSGF010000069.1:0-13394 GCA_039919135.1 Candidatus Limnocylindria bacterium
TCTCGGCGCTCGACGTCTCGATCCAGGCCCAGATCATCAACCTGCTGGCCGATCTCCAGCGCGAGTTCAACCTCACCTACCTGTTCATCGCCCATGACCTGTCGGTGGTGCGCCACATCAGCGACCGCATCGCGGTCATGTACCTGGGCGAGGTGGTGGAGCTGTCGCCGTCGCGCCAGCTGTATGACCGGCCGCTGCATCCCTACACCGTCGCGCTCGTCAGCGCGGTGCCCATTCCGGACCCGAAGGTGGAGACGAGGCGCAAGCGGATGATCCTGCGCGGCGATGTGCCATCGCCGGCAAATCCACCGTCCGGCTGCCGTTTCCACACTCGATGCTGGCTGCGCCGCGAGCTCGGCGACCCGGAGCGCTGCGTCAGCGAGACGCCGGAGCTGCGCCAACTGGCACCCGGGCACGGCGTCGCCTGCCATTTCGCGGAGGAGCTGGCCGGCCAGGAACGGCGCGACGAGCTGGTGGCCGCCGCCGCTGAGCATTCCAACGCGCGCCAGACCGATGACACCGATGTGGTGGCACCCACCGATATCGAGCCACCGCCGGACCCCGAGCACTTCATGTCCGGGGACGCCTCGCAGCACTGATCGGCTAGGCTGCGCTTCGTGGAGTACCGCATCGCGCTGGCGCAGGTCGCGCCCCGCCTGGCCGACCTCGACGCCAACCTGGGAATCGCGTCGGACGCAGTGCGGCGCGCCGCCGCGGAGGGTGCCGCCCTCACGGTCCTGCCGGAGCTGGCGCTGACCGGCTACATCCTCCAGGACCTGGTTCCCGAGGTGGCCATCCGCGCCGACGATCCTCGACTCCTTGCCATCGGCCGAGATGCACCCGGCATGCTGGTGGCGGTCGGCTTCGTCGAAGAGACCGAGGACCATCGGTATTGCAACTCCGCAGCGCTGGTGCGCGACGGCGAGCTGCTCGGCGTCCATCGCAAGGTCTACCTGCCGACGTACGGCCTGTTTGACGAGGGCCGATTCACGCGCCCGGGAGATCGGATCCGCACGCATGACGCCGGCCCGCCCGTGGGGCGCATCGGTCTGTCGGTATGCGAGGACTTCTGGCACGCCAGCGTGCCCATGATCCAGGCGCTGGACGGTGCCGACCTGCTCGTCAACGTGGCTGCGGGACCCTCACGGGCTCCGGGCAGCAGCGCCGGGCTGGCGGCCATCGACGGCTGGCACAAGATGCAGGACACCTACGCGCTGCTCGGCACGGTGGCGCTCGCCTTCTGCAATCGCGTCGGCAACGAGGAGGGACTCACCTTCTGGGGCGGCTCCCGCCTGCTGGCTGCGGATGGCTCGACCGTGGTGCAGGCGCCGCTATGGGAGGAGGCGCTCGCGATCGGCACGCTCGAGACCGATGACCTGCGCATGCAACGCTACGGCCTTCCCCTCCTGGCCGATGAGCGCCTGGAGCTCGTGCGCCGCGAGCTGGATCGCATCATCGGCGACCGTGCCGGCCTCGATGGCAGCGCCGAATGAGCGAGGAGCGGGCGCCGCTGCCGGCGATCGAGCCGGCGCAGGCGGTCGAGGTCATCATCGGCTTCGTCCGATCCCAGATGGAGCAGACGGGCTTCTCGCGCCTGGTGGTCGGCCTTTCGGGTGGGGTGGACTCCGCGACCGTGGCCTTCCTGGCGGCGCGCGCCATCGGTGCTGACAACCTGCTGGCCGTCCGGATGCCGTACCGGACCTCGTCGGAGGCTTCGGAGACCGATGCCATGCGCGTCGTCGACGCCCTCGGCTGCCGAACCGATCGCGTGGAAATCACGCCGATGGTGGAGCCGATGCTTGAGCTCATCAGCGGCGGCGATGATTCCTCGCTCAATGTTCGCCGTGGGAACGTCATGGCGCGCCAGCGCATGACCGTGCTGTACGACCGCTCCGCGTCCTTCGATGCGCTCGTGATCGGGACGAGCAACAAGACGGAGGCGCTGCTCGGCTACGGGACGCTGCACGGCGACATGGCCGCCGCCCTGGCACCCATCGGCGACCTGTACAAGACGCAGCTGCGCTCCGTGGCCAGTGAGCTGGGGGTGCCGTCGGAGGTCATCGCGAAGCCGCCCTCGGCCGACCTGTGGCCTGGCCAGACCGATGAAGGCGAGCTCGGCCGTTCGTATGACTCTCTCGACCGGACGCTCTTCGCCCTGGTCGACCGGCGCTGGACGGTTGACCGGTGCGTCGCCGCGGGCCTGTCGCGGGAGCTCGTAGAGTGGGTCGCACAACGCGTGGCGCGCATGGAGTTCAAGCGCCAGATGCCGCCGGTGGCCAAGCTCTCGTTGCGCACTCCCGGCTTCGACCACCTCTACCCGCGCCGCCGCCCCGGTTCGGTTCGGAAGCGGTAGCCGAACGATGCGTAATGCCACCCTGAGCGACGCCATGACATTGGCGCTCCACGATCGGCTGACCCGCATCGGTCCAACCCCAGTAAGCGACGGGTAAGCCCGTGGTAATCGGCCCTCGCTAGCCTTCTCATCAAGCGGCCGAACTCGCCCCGGTGCGCTGCGCTGATGGAAGGAGACCATCGCTATGAACAAGGTGATGCTCGTTGGACGGCTGACACGCGACCCGGAGCTGCGGTCGTTGCCCTCTGGCAAGCACGTCTCGACCTTCACGGTCGCGACGAATGAGTACCGCGGCGGCGGGAACCCGGAGCGGACCGAATACCACCCGTGCGTGGCCTGGGACCGCCTGGCCGAGATCACCGGCCAGTTCCTGTCGAAGGGCCAGCTGGTCGACATCGAGGGCCGTCTCCAGACGCGCCAATGGGACGATGACGCCGGCAAGCGACACTGGAAGACCGAGGTCGTGGTGGCCTCGCTCGAGATGTTGTCGGGGCGGTCCAAGAAGGAGTACGCCAAGGAGGCGCAGGCCGTAGCGGACGCTCCCGATGGCGCGCCGACTATCGCCGCCAACGGCGCTCCGAACGAGGCGCTCGAGGCGGTCGTGGCCATGTGAGCCTGCCGGGCGGCGGGGTCACTCCCCCTGACCCGTCGCCCGATCCACCCGATCCTCGCGTCCATACTGCCGCCCGCGGCAACCCCCCCTGGGGAGGCTAGGTGTGAGCAGTTCGCTTCGACGGCGGCACCGCCGACGACGCCCGGTGCTTGGGGATGGCCGGGCTTCGGATCCTAGCTATGTGGGCTGACCGCAGCCGTGCGCCGAAGCCGACCGAAAGCCATCGCTGCTGCCGCCAGCCACGCGGCCGCCCTCCGACCGGGAACGTGAGCTGCCCGACTAGCTGTCGTTCCCAGCCCGAACCGTGCCACCTGTCAAGAGGCGATCAAGCCGTGTCGGTGCGGGGCGTCTGCCAGGGACGCGCCCGGGGATATCGGAATGCCGAGCTGGCCGTGCCGGTGACGACGAGCTTCGGTTGGAGTGGACCGACGTGGCGCTCGGCGAAATCCTCGGCGGCGGGACGCTGACGTTGCGGATAACCGAAAACGGGAATCGGCTCGTCAAGAATCTCCGAGACGGGCACCGGACTCGGCGGGACCAGTTGGACCCGACACGAGGACGACGCGGCAAGCCCAAGTGCTAGCGCAAGCTCAAGTCCATAGTCGAGACGCGCTAGCCACTGTGAATCCCTCTGGAGGAATCGATGAACGCCGAGTTCTTCGCGCTTGCGACTGGTCTCCTGGCCCTCCTAGTCGCCGTCTGGAATACGGCCATCACGCAGTCCAATACGTGGGTCACCTCTGTCAATAACCGCGTCACCGAGGCCAACACTCGAGCTCTGGAGGCCAACCGCAGCGGCGCTGAGCGCCGAAGCCGTCGTCGAGGCCGCCCACTGATTAGTCTCGACTGAGCCGCAGCGATTCAACGTAATCGCCTCATGGCCTCCTCGCCGCGTTCGGACGGCTGGGAATGGTCAATCGGTGCTGCGGCTCAAATGGGCCAGGCGGGCTTGAGATGGGTCTAGCCGAGCCCGCTGCGAGGCACGCTGGCGAGCAGCTCGTCGACTATCCGATCGAATGGCACCAGGGCCGCCTCGATCGCCTCGATCGCCAGCTCACCGAGCCCGAGGCTCGGGCCGTCGGGCGTGTCCGCAGAGGCGATCCACCGCCCGTTGATCTCCCGCAGCCGCACGTCGACCCAGCAGGCCGAGCAAGTGAGCCGCAGCACGATCATGGCGGTGGTATAGCCGGTCCACCTTGCCGGTGACCTTGCGGCTGGACCCATCAATCGTCCACAGCGAACAACCGAACCAATCCCTGGAGGCCGGTGCGGTCGGCCTCTGTCTTCCACGCGATCCAGCTTCGTGCTTCCTCCCGTCGACGTAGCAGGCCAGCGTACTGGGCCGCGCCAGCGATGAGCGCTGCGAGCGACAACCAGCGTTGGAGAAGCTGCACGTCGGGCTCTGGCATGGTGGCAAACGTAGGTACGGCCTCGAGGCGCGTCGAGACGACGATAGTCCCTAGGCGCGGTGCGTGAGGATACCGGCGGCTTCCAACGGTCGTTGGTCGCGACCGAACAACCGCGTGAGCGTTCCTGATCAGCTGGCTTGCCCTGCGCTGCCAAGGTCCGCTGCCGTCGTCCGTGCTGCGTAACCCACTAGCACCCAACCGACACCATACAGCGCCAATGGCAGGAAGACGAACGGCGGCGGCTGCTGGCCTCCGACGAATGATAGCACGACCCCAAACGCCGCACCCAGGACGATGAGCCAGCCAGCGATCGGCGAGACCGCCTTGGCGCGCACGAGGGCCAGCGCGAACACGAGACTCCCAACCAACCACAGAAGGAAGCTCACGAGTGACGCGAGGAGGACCACGGGCGGTGGCGGAGTGTCGATGGGAGCTAAGCCTGTGGGGACGGTGAGTAGCAAGATCGCAATGAGGGCGACCGACCCTCCGGCGGTGGCGGCGGCTCCCCAGCGACCGAGCCTCCCGGTGCGAGCTCCGAACTGGTGCTGGAGTCCCAGCGCGGCCCCTCCGATGAGGGGCGCGGAGGCAATGAGTCCGATCCATGCGTAAGACAACGGAGCTGCCACTTGGATCAGGGTCGCAAGGACCCACACTGTGCCGGCGAGCAAGGCAAGCGGTCCGGCGAACCGAGCGAGAGTGCTCATTGATCATCCTCCTGGCGGAGTCGGGCAAGTCCCGGCCGACGGCCGAGGGACGCAGACCCACGCTCGGGCTGGTTGTACTCCTTGGGACCGACGCCTGCAAGGGAAACTGGTCTCGTCAAATGACATTGCGTAAGCCGTTAGTAGGGACGCGGAGTAACGTGCCGCAGCGGAGCCGCCGGGAAGCCTCGCCATACCCGCCCGACTGGTCGCGACGGTCGGATCGGTGCGTGAGGATACCGGCGGCTTCCCGTACCCGATCTATACGCGCCTTACCCGCGGCGAGCCGAGCGCGTAGGCCGTCCACGTCGCAGCCGCGAGGTCGACGGTACCGAAGAGCGCGATTACCGGCGGCGCCATGCCGAACAGGACCAGCGCAAAGAGGACTGCCGCGACCCCTGCTCTGGAGAGAACCGAAGCTCCCATGAACCACTCCGACGCACCGCGGCCACCCTCAACGTAGAGGTAGCCGAGGGCGACCAACACACCGCCCAAGATCCGAATCCAGGCCTCGTTAGTGTCAGGGATGCCCAAGATGCCGAGGAGGACGTTGGGGACGAGGAGGAGGGTCGTGCCGAGGGCGATTAGATATGCCCCGAACAGAAGGACGCTCAATCCGGCATTCCGCATTAGGGCCGAATATAGCAGCAGCTCCACCGGCAACCCGTGACTGACTTGACAGTGGCGTGAGCTGCTCCAGTCTGCCCGTCACGAGCTCGAAGTGATGAGACGTCATGCCCTGTGTTTGTATCCGCCGTCCGAGGATGGCGGGTCGTGTCTCCCCCGGCACGGCCCGCCCGACTCATGCCCGTTAGTAAGCCCCCAGTAGGCGCCGCGGGGTAGTATTGGCGGCCGGAGCCGCCGGGGAGCCTTCGTCAATACCCGCCCGGCTGGTCGCGACGGAAAATCCGGCGGCTTTATGCTCTGCTCCGGAGGAAGACACCATGTCGCAACTGGCGCAACAGCATCAATGGCAGCTCGGAAGTCACGCCACCGATGGCAGCGGTGTTGCAATCAGCGCCGTTTGTGCATCGTGCGGCTTGGCCCGTGTGCAGGTGATCTCAACGCAGAACGATCAACTTGTCGACCTGCGCGGCGTCTGTCCTGGCACACCACAAGAGCCAGGTGAGCCCGAGCAAGGAGACTGGCCCAATATCGCCGGTCTGAGGGACACCCCGTGATAGCCGATGGTCGAAGCCGGTCCAAGATGCCAGTAAGCGGCCAGTAAGCGACCCGGAGTAGCCTCAGAGGGCCGGCGTGCAGTTGACCGCCGCGGATCGCAAGATCGAACGGGGATAGGACGGCGGCACCATCTCAGTTCGTGCTCAGAAGCGTCGGCCTCTCCGGGGTCGACCGAGGCGGGTCATGGTGTACGCCTGCACGGTTGGCGCGACGCCATGACTTGCGGACGGAGCCGCGCGCAGTGCGCGGCGGTAGGCCGCTCGTGTCGCGCCCCTCAGACAGCCGAGCAGCCGAACGGTGGAGGTACTGACGGTGGTACTGACCGTAGATTCCGTGAAGAAGTAGGTAGTCCTACTGATGCCACGATGCGTGATGATCAATATCATCTTTCGCATCGGAGGCAGGCTACGAAGCGCGGAGTGCCCACGGTCGCCGTTCCGCCGCGCTGAGCCACTGGCGAGACCGAGCCTCGTCGCGTGTTCACTGATGCGACAACGAGAGTCGCACGTACAACATTTCACTTGCACGGCTCGCGCTGCCCCGCGCCCGGACCAAGGTTCTGATTCACATCGTGGGGATAACGACTCGTGGACGACCTGTTTCTTCCCAACCGCATCACCGACGGCGACTTCAGTGGCTGGTTGCACGACGCCATGGCGGAACGGCGCATCACCCAGCGGGCTTTGGCCATGCGCACCGGCATCAACCACTCGACGATCTCGCGGCTGATCGCCGGCGATCGCATACCGTCGCTGAGCACCGCGATCGCAATCGTCAAGGTCCTTGGACCCCGTTCCGGAGGTCGGTAGGGGATACATCGGGTCGACCGCCGTGCCCCGGCGGTCGACCCGCCCATGCGTGCCCGTCCACCCTAGGCGCATTGTCAAGCGGCCCTGGACGTCGGGGAGATGACGGGTGTCTGGGACGCGAACGATGAGGCGCCCTACTACCTGCGCCAGACGGGCGATTGCGTGTGGTGGTTCGGCACGTCGCTGCGCGAGGTCGGCGACGGCAACCAGTCATAAACCTTGCACTGACGTAAGCGACACTGGAAGACGGAGGTCGTGGTCGCCTCGCTCGAGATGCTCTCGGGCCGCTCCAAGAAGGAGTACGCCAAGGAGGCGCAGGCCGTGGCCGATGCGCCGGATGGTGCGCCGACCATCGCCGCCAACGGCGCTCCGAGCGAGGCGCTCGAGGCCGTCGTCGCCATGTGAGCCTGCCGGGCGGCGGGGTCGCTCACTCCGATCCCGTCGCCCGATCGGACCCACACCCGCGTCTATACTGGCCGCCCGCGGCAGCCCCTCTGGCTGGCGCGTGCAGCATGGGGATCGGATGACGCAGGAGTACCCGTACAACGGACGCATCAGCCGCTGGGAGGAGATCTCCCCGGGGCTGGCG
The DNA here is from genome assembly GCA_039919135.1 of Candidatus Limnocylindria bacterium. Taxonomy (GTDB): domain Bacteria; phylum Chloroflexota; class Limnocylindria; order QHBO01; family QHBO01; genus JACDBZ01. The sequence goes on from JBDSGF010000069.1 coordinate 7,657, forward strand.
ATCGTCGCGGTCCAGGCAATCGAGGAGCCGTTCCCTTTCGAGCCTGGGCAGTACGCCACGCTCGGCCTGATGGGCACTCTGATGGGCACCGAGAAGCTGATCCAGCGCCCGATGAGCATCTCGTCGTCCGCCGATGATCTCTCGGAGTACGAATTCTTCATCCGCCACGTCGAGAGCGGCGCCTTCACGCCCCTGCTGTGGGAGCGCAGCGTCGGCGACCTGATCAACCTCAAGGGTCCGAAGGGCAAGTTTCTGCTCCAGGACGACGGCCGGCGAGCGCTTTTCGTCGCTTCCGGCACCGGGCTGGCGCCGTTCATCAGCATGATCGAGACGCTCCGCGGGCGCGGTCAGACGCGCGACGTCGTGCTTCTCCATGGCGTCAGCCACGATTACGACCTTGCCTGGCGGCAGCAGTTGACCGAGCTTGAAGCGGGCGACGGCTTTCCGCTGCGCTACGTCGGCACTGTCTCGCGGCCGCAGCATTGTCCGGAATGGATCGGCTGCACGGGCCGCGTGGAGGCCATCACCGCGTCCCAGATGGACGAGCACGGGCTGACTCCGGAGACGACGACCATCTACCTGTGCGGGAACCCTGAGATGGTGAGCGCGGTGGAGGACATCGCGACGCAACGAGGCTTCCCGCCGGAGCAGGTCCGCAAGGAGCTCTACTGGCCCAAGGGCCGTGCCCACTGATGAGCGAGCGCGAGACCTTCTACCTGACCACAGCCATCTTCTATCCCAGCGAGCGGCCGGCGCTGCATTCGCTGTTCGAGGCCATCGGCGCCGACGTCATCGCGCGCTACCAGCGGCTGCTCGGCCGCGAGACGCGCTTTCTGACCGGCTTCGACGAGCACTCGGCCAACGTCGAGCGTGAGGCGCGCGAGAAGGGGATCGACCCGCACCAGCTGATCGACCCGTGGGCCGCCACCTGGAAGGCCACGTTCGATCGCTTCGGGATCAGCGCGGATCGGTTCATCCGCACCACCGATCCCGATCACGCCGTCGCCGCGAGCGAGATGGTCAGGCGCGCGCAGGCCAACGGCGACGTGTACGAGGGCGTCTATTCGGGCTGGTTCTGCACCAGTTGCAACGAGTTCAAGACCGATCAGCAGCTTGTCGGCAGACGCTGCCCGGATCATCCGACCCTCGATCCGCAGTGGCTGGAGGAGTCCAACCACTTCTTCCGCCTCTCCGCCTACCAGGAGCGCCTGGAACAGCTATACGCCGAGAATCCCTCCTTCTGCGAACCGTCGCATTTCCGCAACGAGGTGCTCGGCTGGCTGCGCGATGGCCTGCGCGACTTCTCCATCAGCCGCTCGGGCACCACCTGGGGCATTCCCTTCCCCGGCGACGAGAAGCACCGCATCTACGTCTGGTTCGACGCCCTCACCAATTACCTGACCGGCGCCGGCTTCCCGAACGACCCCGCCGCCATGGACAAGTGGTGGCCGGCCGACCTCCACGTCATCGGCAAGAACATCACCCGCTTCCATTGCCTCTACTGGCCGGCCATGCTCATGAGCGCCGGAGTGCCGCTGCCGAAGCAGGTTTTCGCCCACGGCTTCATGCTCGATGGCGGGGAGCGCATGAGCAAGACGCGCGGCAACACGCGGGACCCCGACCAGGCGGCGGACACCTTCGGCGTCGACGGCGTGCGCTACGTCGTCCTGCGCGAGGTGCCGTTCGAGCGCGACTCCGACGTCACCTTCGACGGCTTCGTGCGCCGATACAACGCCGACCTCGCCAATGACCTCGGCAACCTGGTCAACCGCACCGTGAGCATGAGCGGCCGATACCTCGACGGCAGGCTTCCCTCCATGGCCGATGCGACCCAGCCCGCCGACCTCGAGATCCGTGCCACGGCGGAACGCGTCGTTGACCGCTACCACACGGCCATGCGAGAGCACCACCTGGCCGATGCGCTGGCCGGCATCATGGAGCTCGCCGGCGCGGCAAACGGCTATGCCGAGAGCCAGGCCCCGTGGAGCCTGAACAAGGCGGGGCAGGCGGAACGGTTGGGACAGGTGCTGGCGGTGATGGCCGAGGCGTGCCGCATCCTCGGGCACCTGCTGGCGCCGGTCGCGCCCGAAGGCGCTAGGCGAATCCACGAACAGCTCGGCGTGCCGCGTCCCTACGACGACCGCGGAACTGGCGGACCGGGCATGGATATGCTCCTCGCCTGGGGCACCGGGCCCGACGACTGGCGGACCGGCTCTGCGGCCCCGATCTTCCCGCGCATCGAGCTGGAGCCCGCGTCCTGAGTCGTCTCCGGACCCCCGACCGGTTGCCGGGCATCATCGACTCGCACGTCCATCTCCAGCATTCGCAGTTCGACGCAGACCGCGAGGCGGTCATCGAGCGCGCCGTGGCCGTCGGCCTCGAGCGCCTCCTCGTCCCGGGGTGGGACGTCGCCTCCTCGGAGGCAGCACTCGAGCTCGCCGCGCGCCACCCGCAGCTGATCCATCCGGCCGTCGGCATCCATCCGCATGACGCGGCGGGCATGGACGAAGCGAGTTGGGCGCGTCTCGAGGAGCTCGTGGCGGATCCGACGACCCACGCGGTGGGGGAGATCGGCCTCGACTACTTCCGCAAGCTGTCGCCGCCGGATGCCCAGCGCGAGGCGTTCGATCGGCAGCTTGCCATCGCAGCCGATCGCGGTCTCCCGGTGCTGGTCCACGATCGCGACGCGCACGACGACGTGATGGCGGCCCTCCTGGCCTGGTCGGGACGGCCGGGCCAATCCGCGCGTGGCGTCTTGCACGCCTTCTCGGGGGACGCCGCCATGGCCGGGACGCTGGCGGCGGCTGGCTTCCTGATCAGCTTCGCGCTGCCCGTTGCCTTTCGGTCCGCGGCTGGCCCGCGAGCGGCCGCCGTCGAGCTCGAGGATCGCCAATTCCTCCTCGAGACCGATGCGCCCTACCTCGGGCCCGACCGTGATCGGCGCAATGAGCCGACGACGGCCCTGAGAGTGGCCGCCGATCTGGCCAGGCTGCGCGATACGACGCCCGATCAGATCGTCGAGGCGATCAGCCGCGCCTATGCGCTCCTCGGATGACGCGAGCGAACGGTTGCTCGCCAAACGGACATGGGTTGGCACGGCGGTTGCTACCACGGGTCCCGGTGGCGAACGCCACGAATTGATTCGGAGTCAGAAGAGGAGGGTCCGCGTATGGGCCAGGTCAACGTCAACCCGGGTGGGTCCGATCCGGACAGCAGCAGCGGCGCCGGGTTCATCCTGGGCATCATCGTCGCGATCATCGTGATCGCCGCGCTCGTCTACTTCCTCGTCCTCGCCCCCGGCGGCGGGAACGATGATGGCGGCACGACCGACGGCGGCACCGACGCATCGGAGCCCGCCACCGACGCATCGGAGTCCCCCACCGAACCGTCTCCCAGCGGGTGGAAGCTGACCCACCTCGCCTGATCCGCAGCTCTCGACACGCAACGTCTGACGGCGTCCCGGCCTCACCGCCGGAGCGCCGTTGGCATGTCCGGGGCCATGACCCCGGCGCAGCGTTTCTTGACACCCCCGAAGCGAGAGTGTTACCTTGCGCTTAGCACTCTCGTAGGTTGAGTGCCAGTCCACCGGTCGCATCGGCCGCCGCTGGCGCTCCCGCGAGCGTGAATTTCGATAGCACAGTCCTGTCTCGATAGCACAGTCCTGTACCGGTTGCGCACGCAAGGAGGCACCACGCACACATGGCCAAAAAGGTCAGCGCCACGGCGACCAAGCTCAGGCCCCTCGGGGATCGCCTGGTTGTCAAGCCCACCCCGCGCGAGGAGATGACCAAGAGCGGCATCGTCCTCCCGGATACTGCCAAAGAGCGCCCGCAGGAGGGCACCGTCCTTTCCGTCGGCCCCGGCCGCACCCTCGACGACGGCAAGCTCGAGCCGATGGAGCTCAGCAAGGGCCAGAAGGTCCTCTTCCAGAAGTACGCCGGAACCGAGTTCACGCTGGATGAGGAGGATCTCCTGATCCTGTCCCAGAAGGACGTCCTGGCAGTTATCGAATAACGGTCTCAAGAACAGACCGATGCGCCGCGCCGTGAGCGCGGCGACCACTGAGGAGGAATAGTAAGAACCGTGGCGAAGCAGCTGCTGTTCGAGGAAGAGGCGCGTCGCTCCCTGAAGCGCGGCGTGGACAAGATGGCCGATGCCGTCAAGGTCACGCTTGGTCCCAAGGGCCGATACGCTCTCCTCGACAAGAAATTCGGCGCACCGACCATCACGAATGACGGTGTCACCATTGCCCGCGACATCGAGCTCGAGGACCCGTACGAGAATATGGGTGCTCAGCTCCTCGAAGAGGTCGCGACCAAGACGAACGACGTGGCCGGCGACGGCACCACGACCTCGATCGTCCTGGCCCAGGCCATCATCACCGAGGGCCTGAAGAACGTCACCGCCGGCGCCAGCCCCATGGGCCTCAAGCGCGGCATCAGCAAGGGCGTCGAGGCCATCATCGAGGAGATCAAGAGGCTCTCGAAGCCGGTCGAGACGACCGACGACATCGCTCACATCGCCGCCATCAGTGCCCGAGATACCGAGATCGGCGAGATGATCGCGCAGGTCATGGACAAAGTCGGCAAGGATGGCGTGGTCACCGTCGAGGAGAGCCAGGGGCTCAAGATGGAGACGGAGTACGTGGAGGGCATGCAGCTCGACCGCGGCTACGTCTCGGCCTACATGGTCACGAGCACCGAGGGCGGCAAGCTCGAGGCCGTTCTCGATCAGCCGTACATCCTCGTCACCGATAAGAAGATCAGCGCGGTGGCGGACATCCTTCCGACGCTCGAGAAGACCGTCTCCACCGGCAAGCCGCTCCTCATCATCGCCGAGGACGTGGACGGCGAGGCCCTCGCCACCCTGGTCGTCAACAAGCTGCGCGGCACGATCAACGTGCTGGCGGTCAAGGCTCCCGGCTTCGGCGATCGCCGCAAGGCCATGCTGGAGGACATCGCGACCCTGTCCGGGGCGCGCGTCATCAGCGAGGAGGTCGGCCGCAAGCTCGACAGCGTGCAGCTTGAGGATCTCGGCCAGGCCCGCCGCGTCACGGCCAACAAGGACACGACCACGGTCGTCGAGGGCAAGGGCGACGCCGGCGCGATCAAGGCCCGAATCGGCCAGATAAAGCTCCAGATCGAGGACACCACCAGTGACTTCGATCGCGAGAAGCTCCAGGAGCGCCTCGCGAAGCTGTCCGGCGGCGTCGCGGTTCTCAAGGTTGGCGCGCCCACGGAGGTCGAGCTCAAGGAGAAGAAGCATCGCATCGAGGATGCGCTGTCGGCCGCTCGTGCCGGCGTCGAAGAGGGCATGGTCGCCGGTGGCGGCTCGGTCCTCATTCACGCCCTGCCGGCCCTCGACAAGGTCGAGGTCCTCGGCGACGAACTGATCGGCGTCAACATCCTGCGCCGCGCGCTCGAGGAGCCGCTGCGTCAGATCGCCATCAATGCCGGCATGGAGGGCTCGGTCGTCGTCGAGGCGGTCCGCAAGCTCAAGCCGGGAAGCGGTTACGATGCGGCCAAGGGCGAGTACGGCGACCTGTTCGCATGGGGCATCATCGACCCGGCCAAGGTCACCCGATCGGCACTCGAGAACGCCGCGTCGGTCGCCGGCCTGCTCCTGACCACCGAAGCCATCATCGCCGAGCCCAGGACGAAGGCGGAACCCGCCGGTCATCATGACGACCACGGCGGTGGCATGGGAGGAATGGGCGGCATGGGAGGAATGGGCGGCAT
>JBDSGF010000070.1:0-12766 GCA_039919135.1 Candidatus Limnocylindria bacterium
CCGTCGACTCGGGCTGGGTGACTGCCGTGGATGAGCCACCGGTCGCCGCGCGCGCGGTGACCACCGAGCCGTCCGGGCAGCTGAGCCACATACCCCGCATGCGAGCGATGAAGTGCTCCGGCATGCCGGGAACGAGCAAGTCGACCATTCCTTGTCCGCTGCGCCGATAGCCACGCGGGCGCTCGTCGGCCTGGACTCGGTCGACGAATGCGCGTTCCAGCAGCTCCTCGACGGCGATGCGGATGGAGTCCGGCGCCTCCACGACCGCCCGGCCGTTGCGGAACGTCGCACGGCCGACGACCTCGGGCTCGGCCGCGTCGCGGCGAGCACTGAGAAGCTCATACGCCAGCGTATCCTCGGTCCGCGGGTCGGCGTGCGGGTCGATCATGGCCGGAGGATAGCGCAGCGCGATGGCGCCGCGCGGCCCGCTGCGGCGTCCTGCTCCTCGGCTAGAATCCGGGGCCAACGGACAACAGGAGGAACGGGTGAGCGAGGTCGAGGAGAAGCCCTACCGGGAGATGGTGTCGGCGCAGGACGAAGCCCAGGTCGACAGGTGGGCCGCAGACCTCTTCATCGATTTTGCCAAGCGCCTGGGGGTCGGGAGGGCCATCGCATCCTTCTGTGAGGCGACGGGACTCGACGCGCGCGGCTTCCAGCGCGCGTTCCTCGTGGGCGGGGGACCCGACCACGTGGTGGGAATTGATACCGCGGGATCCCTGGCAGCACCGATCTTCGAGCTGCCCAAGGCGATCGCCGGGCTACGGCGCATCGACCCCAACGCACAGGCCAAGCTCATCGACTTCCTGGTGCACCACCGCGAGGTGATGAGCTACACCGCGTGAGGGCGGTGTCTCAATCGGCCTCATCCCTGGCCGACGATCCGGCCCGGATGATCGCGATTGCGTTCTCGATCTTGAGCTTGGTGATGGTCAGGTGCTTGGCGAAGTTGGCGCGGTTGACCTCGGGGATCTGCGCCATGAGTTCCGGCTGGCGTAGGATCTCGACCAGGTCGTCGACACCTTCGGCCAGCTTGGAGCGGGCGCCCATCAGTGCATCGTCGGCGGCCCTGCTCGCGGCGACCTCACCGGCCACCGTCTTTGCGCGGCGACGTGGCGCGCCCTTGGTCGTGTCATCAGATTTTTCTTCGGCACCGGTGCCGGCTATGATGCGCAGCTTGGCCAAGGTCAGATCACCGGCCACGATTCGCTTCGCGAGGCGGCGTCGCTTGCGTTCGTCGCCGATCTTCATCAGCTCGTAGGCGTGGCTGATCGTGTCTTTGCGCAACGACAGGAGTTCACGAATATCGGCTGGCGCGTCAGAGAGGCGGAGCCGGTTTTCGATGTAGCCCTTGTCCTTGCCCACCTTCTGGGCCAACTGACGCACCGAGTAGCCGAACGTCGCCGTCATCTTGCGGAACATCTCCGCCTCCTCGAGTGGCGAGACATCCTCGCGCTGGAGATTCTCGATGATGCTGACCTCGAGCGCCGTGCTCTCGTCGAAGTCGACGACGATGGCGGGGATCGTCTCGCGCCCGGCCATGCCCGAGGCGCGCCATCGCCGCTCACCCGCGATCAGCTCGAACTTCGCGCCACTGGGACGAACGAGGATGGGCTGAAGGACGCCGTGCTCGCGGATCGAATCGGCCAAATCGGTCAGCGAATCCTCGTCGTAGGAGAGGCGTGGTTGCGCGGGGTTCGGAAGGATCGTGCCGACCGGCAGCTCGCGCAATTGTGCCTGTGTCGCGCGTGACTCAATGAGCGACACGATCCCGGGACCGAGGTCGGTGGCTTGTGCCTCGTCGAACAGGCGGTGAATGTTCTCGCGGAACGCGGGACGCTTACTAGCCAAGTTCGATTACCTCCTGGGCCAGGTCGCGAAACGCGCGCGCGGCGGATGAGTTGGTTGCGTACTCAGTTACTGGTTTCCCGGTGAGCGGGGCCTCGCCCAGCTTCACGGTGGTCTTGATCATGGTGTTGAAGACGCGGTGATCGCCAAGCTGCTTCAGGTTCTCGAGCATCTCGCGCGCGAGCACGGTCCGTCCGTCGTAGAAGGTTGGCAGCAGGCCGAGCACCTCGAGGTCGTGGTTCAGCTTGATCTTGATGGTGTTGATCACCTTGACCAGCGCGGTGAGGCCCTTGATCGCGTAGTACTGCGTCTGGACCGGAATGATGACCCGGTTACTGGCGACGAGCGCGTTGATCGTCAGCAGACCCAGCGTCGGTGGCGAGTCGATGATGACGACATCGAACTGGCGATCGGCCCAACCGGACAACGCATCACGCAGGACCATCTCGCGTCCAATAGTGGTGAAAAGCTCGACTTCAGTCGAAGCGAGCTCGAGAGTCGCGGGGGCGGCCCACAGGCCCTGGGTGTTCGTCTCGCGCACAACGTCGTCCAGTGAGACGCGATCATCGGAAAGGACATCGGCCATCGACTGCCGCACGTCGGAAAGGGATATGCCAAGCCCCACCGTGAGGTTTGCCTGTGGGTCCATGTCGACACACAGGACCCGGTATCCCAGCTCCGCCAGCGCCCCGCCGAGATTGATCGAGCAGGTCGTTTTGCCGACGCCGCCCTTTTGGTTCGCGATCGCTATCACCTTGGTCAACGGATCACCTTCGTGCAGCTCGGGCGGGTGGTGGATGTCACGGCGACTGCGTTGATGATAGGCGCTGGTCACCTCTTCGGTCCATCCGAGTTATCCACAACGTGGAGAAATGTCGATGTCGTTGTGCAAAGACAGGCGTCTATACTCCGAGTTGTCCACCATCGCATCTCGGGCCCGTAGCTCACTGGTCAGAGCAACCGGCTCATAACCGGACGGTCGCAGGTTCGATTCCTGCCGGGCCCACCACCACCGGCAATGCTAAGGAGTGCGTTTCGTGTCGACCGCCGACAAGCTGGTGCGCCTGCAAGCGATACGCGAGGACGCGCGCCAGGGTGGGGGAGCGAAGCGATTGGAGCAGCAGCACGCGCGCGGCAAGCTGTCGGCGCGCGAGCGGCTGGACCTGCTGCTCGACGAGGGGTCGTTCACCGAGCTGGACGCATTCGTCACGCATCGAGCCAGTGAATTCGGCATGGACGAGGAGCGCTATCTGGGTGACGGCGTCGTGACCGGCTTTGGCCGCATCGATGGCCGGCTCATCTTCGTCTACAGCCAGGATTTCACCGTGTTCGGCGGGTCGCTGTCGGAGGCGCACGCCGAGAAGATCTGCAAGGTGATGGACCTGGCAGTCGCGAACGGCGCGCCGATCATCGGCCTCTCCGATTCTGGTGGGGCGCGCATCCAGGAGGGTGTGGTGAGCCTCGGCGGCTATGCCGACATTTTCTTGCGCAACACGATGACCTCCGGCGTGGTGCCACAGCTGTCGCTGGTCATGGGGCCGTGCGCGGGTGGCGCGGTGTACTCGCCGGCGATCACCGACTTCGTGGTGATGGTCGACGGAACGAGCTATATGTTCGTCACCGGCCCGAATGTCGTGAAGACGGTGACGCATGAAGAGATCGACTTCGAAGGGCTCGGCGGCGCGCGCGTTCACAACGAGACGAGCGGCGTGGCGCACTTCCTCAGTGCCGGCGAGCCGCAGGCTCTCGAGCTGGCGCGAACGCTGATCGGCTACCTGCCGCAGAACAACGTCGACCTGCCGCCGCGTCGGCTGGAGTGGTCGCAACCGTCGGTGGACGGCGGGACGCTCGACGCGCTGGTGCCAGATTCGGCCAAGCAGTCCTACGACATGCACACCGTCATCAGGGGCATCGCCGATGCGGACTCGTTCACCGAGGTGCACGCGCACTACGCTCGCAACATCATATGCGGATTCGCGCGGGTCGAGGGGCGCAGCGTCGGGATTGTGGCGCAGCAGCCCGAGGTCCTGGCCGGTGTGCTGGATATCGATGCATCGGACAAGGCGGCGCGGTTCGTCCGAACCTGCGACTGCTTCAACATTCCGGTCGTGACACTCGTTGACGTGCCCGGCTTCCTTCCCGGCGTCGACCAGGAGCATCGGGGCATCATTCGTCATGGCGCGAAGCTCCTGTATGCCTACTGCGAGGCGACCGTTCCGAAGGTCACGGTCATCACCCGCAAGGCATACGGCGGCGCCTACGACGTCATGAGCAGCAAGCACGTGCGTGGCGATATGAACTTCGCCTGGCCCACCGCGGAAATTGCGGTGATGGGCGTCGAGGGCGCGGTGAACATTATCTTCCGCGACGACATTGCGGCTGCCGAGGACCCCGACACCGAACGCGCCCGCCTGGTGGCCGAGTACGAGGAGCGCTTCGCCAACCCGTACAACGCGGCGGCGCGCGGTTACGTTGACGAGGTCATTCTTCCCTCGGAAACCAGGCAGCGCGTGGCGGGCGCGCTCGCGATGCTCGAGAACAAGCGGCAATCCGTGCCCGCCAAGAAGCACGGCAACATCCCGCTTTGAGCCGCTCGCCGCTGTGAGCCGCTCGCCGTCTTTGCGCACGGACAGCTCGGCGCCGCCCTTCCGCCGCCTTCTCGTTGCGAACCGCGGAGAGATCGCCCTTCGTGTCATCCGCGCCTGCCGCGAACTGGGCATCTCGCCGATCGCCGTCCATTCGGATGCGGACGCCAACGCGCTGCACGTCCGCGCGGCCGACCGCTCGGAGCGAATCGGTCCGGCGCCGGCGGGGGAGTCCTACCTTTCCATCGGTGCCATCTTGGAGGCCGCGCGATCGAGCGGGGCGGAGGCCATTCATCCCGGCTACGGCTTCCTGTCGGAGAACGCCGCGTTTGCCCGGGCGGTGGAGGAGGCCGGACTCGTCTTCGTCGGCCCGCCGCCATCGGTGCTCGAGGCGCTGGGCAACAAGCTGGAAGCCCGCCGCTCGGCTGCCGCGGTTGGCGTGCCGATCGTGCCCGGGACGACGGTCGCGCTCGAGGACGATGTCAGCGCGGTCGAGGAGATCGGCTATCCCGTGATGCTCAAGGCTGCCGCGGGCGGCGGAGGGCGAGGTATGAGGCGAGTGGATGAGGCCGGTCAACTGTCAGAGGCCATGGCCGCCGCCCGTCGCGAAGCCGCCGCCGCGTTCGGTGACGGCACGATCTACGTCGAGCGCATGGTCGCCCCAGCTCGCCACGTCGAGGTGCAGCTGCTGGGCGATCGACATGGCGGCCTGGCCATTCTGGGGGAGCGCGAGTGCTCGATTCAGCGGCGACACCAGAAGCTCGTCGAAGAATCTCCGTCGCCCGCCGTCGACGACCACATCCGGGAGGCGCTCTTCGACAGCGCCCGGCGGGTGGCCGCGACCGTGGACTTCCACAATGCAGCCACCGTCGAGTTCCTCCTGGACACCTACGCCAATCACTTCTTCCTGGAGATGAACACCCGTCTCCAAGTCGAGCACGGCGTCTCCGAGCTCGTGACCGGGATCGATCTGGTCGCCTGGCAGATCCGGGTGGCGGCGGGGGAGCGGCTGCCACTCGACGTGCTCCAGGCGCCGCGGCGGGGCCACGCCATCGAGGTGCGCCTGTACGCCGAAGATCCCTACGACGGGTTCCGGCCCACCGCCGGCCGGGTCGGGGTATGGCGCATGCCGGACGGCCCCGGCACGCGAGTGGACGCCGGGATCGAAGCCGATACCGACCTGCCGCCGGAGTACGACCCTTTGCTCACCAAGCTCTTGGTCCATGCTGCCGACCGCCCGGCAGCGGTCGACCGCCTGCGCCGGGCGCTCGACGAGACCCTCATCGGTGGCGTCCAGACCGATGCGGGCTTCCTGCGCTGGCTCGTCGACGACGACGCATTCGCCGCCGGCGATTACGACACGTCGCTCGTCGCCGAACGCTGGAGGACCGGGCCGGCGTTGACGGCCGAGGAGCGGTCGCTGGCCGGCCTTGCGGCGCTCGAGGCTCGGCGGGCAGCGGTGGCGTCGACAACGGCACCGGCCACCGCGCCGATCGGTTCTGCGTGGGGGGAGCGCGCACGGCGGGAGGCGTTGCGGGGATGACCGACTATGAGGTTCGCATCGGCGACGAGCCGGTCAGCGCGGCGGACGGCTGGCAACTCGAATGGGTGGATCGCCCGAGTGGTGTCGCCCGCTTGGTCAATGGCGGGCGGTCGCTCCACATCCTCGTCGAGGGCTCCGGCCCGGACTGGGTGGTCACCCTGCGCGGCCGACGGATCCCCGTCAGCGTCCGGAGCTGGCGCGAGCGCGTCATGGCCGAGGCCGAGACGGCCGCCCACACCCATGTCGGTCCCGTGGAGGTCAAGGCAACCCTGCCTGGCTTGGTCGTTGCTGTCGGCGTGGCCGTCGGTGATCAGGTGGAGGAGGGCGCTGCCCTGCTCACCATCGAGGCCATGAAGATGCAGAACGAGGTGCGGGCGCCGCGCGCCGGCAGGGTGGTCGAGGTTGCCGTTGGCGCTGGCCAGACCGTCGCAACCGGAGCCGCACTGCTGCGGCTCGAGTAGTCGGCGCGCGACGGGCGGGAGTCTACAATCGATGACCGATGAGTGACCCCCAGCGCCCGGAGGCGCGCACGTATCGGTCCACCTCCGGAATCGAGATTGAGCCGGTCCACGGGCCATCTGACCTCGATGGCTTCGATCCCGCGGCCCAGCTGGGCGAGCCTGGGAGCTTTCCGTTCACGCGCGGCATCCATCCCGGCGGCTACCGCGACCGGCCGTGGACGATGCGCCAATACGCAGGCTTCGGCTCGGCCGAGGAGACGAACCGGCGGTTTCGCTACCTGCTCGACCGCGGCCAGCACGGGCTGAGCGTCGCCTTCGACCTGCCGACCCAGATGGGCTACGACTCCGACGACCCCATGGCCACCGGCGAGGTCGGCCGCGTCGGTGTGCCCATCGATTCAGTCGCCGACATGGAGGTCCTGCTCGAGGGGATCGACCCCGGCGCCGTCTCGACCTCCATGACCATCAACGCCACCGCCGCCATCCTGCTGACGCTGTACGAGACAGTTGCGCGACGGCGCGGCGTCGATCCGCATCGGCTGCGAGGGACCGTCCAGAACGACATCCTCAAGGAGTACATCGCGCGCGGGACATATATCTTTCCGCCCGAGCCCTCCATGCGCCTGGTGACCGATACGTTCGCCTATTGCCGCGACGAGCTGCCGGCCTGGAACACCATCAGCATCAGCGGCTACCACATGCGCGAGGCTGGCTCCACGGCGGTGCAGGAGGTGGCCTTCACCATCGCCAACGCCATCGCCTACGCCGATGCAGCCCTGGCCGCCGGACTGGTCTTCGACGAGTTCGCGCCGCGGCTGTCCTTCTTCTTCGCCGCCCACAACGACCTGTTCGAGGAGGTCGCCAAGTTCCGGGCCGCCCGCCGGGTGTGGGCAACGGTGGCTCGGGACCGGTTCGGCGCTCAGAATCCGAAGAGCATGGCGATGCGCTTTCACGTGCAGACCGGCGGCTCGACGCTCACCGCCCAGCAGCCGGACGTGAACGTGGTGCGGACGACGGTCCAGGCCTTGGCGGCGGTGCTCGGCGGGACGCAGTCGCTCCACACGAACGCCTTTGACGAAGCGCTGGGCCTGCCGACGCCGTCCACCGCTCGTCTGGCCCTTCGAACGCAGCAAGTGTTGTATAGCGAGTCCGGTGTCGGGGCGACGGTCGACCCGTTGGCCGGGTCCTACTACGTGGAAACGCTGACCACCCAGATTTTCGACCGCGCGACGGACGAGCTGAAGCACATCGACGACCTTGGCGGGACTCTCGTGGCGCTGGCCGATGGCTACCAGCCTGACGCCATCGGCGACGCCGCCTACGAGACGCAGCGCGCGATCGAGACGGGGGAACGGGTCATCGTCGGCGTGAACGCCTTCACCGATGAGGGGGACGAGCAGCGCCCGGCGCCGCAGGAGATCGATCCCGATCTCGAGCGACGCCAGGTCGAGCGCACGCGTCGTGTGCGCGAGCGGCGCGACCAGGTAATGGCCGATGCGACCGTCGCCGCCCTCGAGGTCGCCGCCGCCGGCACCGAGAACGTCCTGCCGCGCATCCGCGCCGCCGTCGAGGCAGACGTGACGCTGGGCGAGATCTCGCACGCCCTGCGCCGCGTGTGGGGCGAGCATCGCCCGTGACCATCGGCCCGATTCACCACGTCGCCATCGTCGTTCGCTCGATCGACGAGGCTCTGCCGCGCTACCGCGAGCTGTTCGGCCTGGCGCCGGAGGCGGAGCCGATGGTTTTCGCCGCGCAGCGCGTTCGGCTCTGCTTTCTGCCGACCGGACCGGAGCCGGCGGCGCGGATCGAGTTGATGGAGCCGATTGACGCGGAGAGCGGCGTCGCCCGCTTTCTGGCCGGCCGCGGCGAAGGACTCCATCATATCTGCTTCCTGACCGATGACCTGCCGGGCACCCTCGAGCAACTGGCCGTGCGCGAGGCCGAGCTCATCGACCGCGAGCCGCGACCAGGCGCCCACGGAGATGTCGCATTCATCCATCCCCGCACGCTCAACGGCGTGCTCTGGGAGCTTCTCCAGCGTGACGAGGCTCTGGCCACCGATACATCGCCGGAATGACGCCCGAGGGACGTCCAGGGCGTCACCTCGACGATCTATCGGTGCGTGGAACGCCTCGAGCCGCGCTTGACGCCGCTCGGGGCGCTGGGCGAGCCGAAAAATCGGTTAAGCGTGGCCTGGGAACTCGTCCGGGGCGTCAAACGGCCGAAATATCGCCGCTGGGCGCCGAGGAGATCAGCGGACGCCGGCGTCGCGGAGGAGCTGCGGGATGTGCGACGGCGAGTCGGCGACCCGGATACCTGCTTTTTCGAGCGCCATGCGCTTTGACTCGGCGGTACCGGCGCCGCCGGAGATGATCGCGCCGGCGTGGCCCATGCGGCGTCCGGGCGGGGCGGTGCGGCCGGCGATGAAGGCCGCCATCGGCTTGCGAACCTCTCGTGCGCAGAAGGCCGCAGCCTTCTCCTCCTCTTCGCCGCCGATTTCGCCGATCATGACGATCGCCTCGGTCTCCGGATCCTGGTTGAACATGTCGAGGATGTCGACGAAGCTCGTTCCGACGATCGGATCTCCGCCGATGCCGACGGTCGTCGTCTGGCCCATGCCGGCATCGGTCATGGCCTGCACCACCTCGTAGGTGAGCGTGCCCGAGCGGGAGACCAGGCCCACAGGTCCGCGGGTGTGGATGTTGCCCGGAATGATGCCGACCTTGGCCTCGTCCACGCTCGTCAGCCCCGGGCAGTTCGGGCCGATCAGCCGCGTCCCCTTGGCGCGCAGCAGGTGGTAGACGCGCAGCATGTCGAGTGCGGGGACGCCCTCCGTGATGCAGATGACGAGCGGAATGTTGGCGTCGGATGCCTCGAGCATGGCGTCCGGCGCGAAGGCGGCCGGCACGAAGATGCAGGTGGCATTGGCGCCGGTCTGGGCAACCGCATCGGCGACCGTGTCGAACACCGGCACGCGTCCGTCGAGCGCCAACTGGCCGCCCTTGCCCGGCGTCACGCCGGCCACGATGCTCGTGCCGTATTCGAGCATGGCGGTCGAGTGGAACTCGCCCTCGCGGCCGGTGATGCCCTGGACCAGCAGCCGCGTGTCGCCGTTGACGAGGATGCTCACGCCGCACCTCCGGCGGCCGCGACCGCCTTCGCCGCCGCGTCGTCGAGAGAATCTGCCGTGATCAGCTGAGCCTCGGCCAGGATCGGCTTTGCCTCGTCGGCGTTCGTGCCGACAATCCGCACCACCATCGGTACGTCGCGCGTCAGCTGGGAGCGGGCCTCGACAATGCCGCGCGCGACTTCGTCGCCGCGGGTGATGCCGCCGAAGATGTTGATGAGGATAGCCTTCACGTTGGGGTCATCCAGGATGATCTTGAAGGCGGCCGCCACACGGTCGGCCTTTGCGCCGCCACCGATGTCCAGGAAGTTCGCCGGCTCACCGCCGGCCAGCTTGACGAGGTCCATGGTCGTCATCGCCAGTCCGGCCCCGTTGACCATGCAGCCGATGCTGCCGTCGAGCTTGATGAAGCTGATGCCGGCCTCGCGGGCGGCGATCTCGGACGGCGCCTCCTCGTTGAGGTCGCGCATCTCCTCGAGATCGGGATGGCGGGGCAGCGCGGAGTCGTCGAGCACGATCTTGGCGTCCAGGGCGAGCAGCCGGCCGTCATCGGTCACGACCAGCGGGTTGACCTCGGCGAGGTCCGCGTCGGAGGAGACGAAGGCGTTGAAGAGCCCGCGCAACACGGCCGCGAAGTCCTGCCGTAGCCCGGCCGGAATGCCAAGGAAGAAGCCGACGCGCCGCACCTCGTGCTCCTGGAGGCCGATGAGCGGGTGGAGCGCCAGGCGCAGGATCGCGGTGGGGTTCGTCTTCGCCGTCTCCTCGATCTCGACGCCGCCATCGGCCGAGGCGATGACGGTGATCGCCCTCGACGCGCGGTCGAGAATCAGCCCGAGGTAGTACTCGTGCGCGATGTCTGCGGCCGGGGCGATCAGCACCGTCTTGACGACGGTGCCCTTGATGTCGAGGCCGATGATTTCGCGCGCCTTCTGCTCCGCCTCGTCCGGCGTGGCCGCCAGCTTGACGCCGCCGGCCTTGCCTCGACCGCCGACGAGGACCTGGGCCTTCACCACCACGGGACCGCCGATGTCGGCCGCGGCCGCGCGCGCCTCTTCCGGCGTCGCCGCGATCTGCCCGGCAAGGAGCGGCACGCCGTGGCGCGCCAGGATCTCCTTGCTCCGATACTCCTGGAGCTTCACTGCCTTCTCCTGCTGCATGGGCTCGGCGCGCACTCGCTCGGGTGGGGCTGCAGCCGCAGCGGTGGGGGAATGCCGAAGATTGTAGCCTCAGCGACTGTTCTAGACTCTGGCCTCGACCGCCGGCGCTTTGACCGGCCGCACACGAGGTGATTTCGTTGAGCTACGCCGTCACGCTCATCCCCGGCGACGGGATCGGCCCGGAGCTGGCAGCGGCAGCCAGGCAGGTGCTGGAGGCGACCGGCATCGGCTTCGAATGGGACGTGCAGGAGGCGGGTGAGGCCAGCATCGCCAGCGAGGGGACCCCGCTGCCGGATCGCGTCGTCGAGTCCATTCGCGCCAATGGCGTCGCCATGAAGGGACCGATCACGACCCCCATCGGCTCCGGCTTTCGCTCCGTGAACGTTGGGCTGCGCCAGGCGCTCGAGCTGTATGCCAACGTTCGTCCGGCGAGGACGATGCAGGGTGTCAAGACGCGCTACGACAACATTGACCTGATCATCGTTCGGGAGAACACCGAGGACCTGTACGCCGGCATCGAGCACCGCGTCGGGCCGGATGCGGCCGAGAGCATCAAGATCATCACCCGCGCCGCGTCGCAGCGCATCGCGCGCTACGCGTTCGAGTACGCCATCAACAATGGCCGCCGCAAGGTGACCGCGGTGCACAAGGCGAACATCATGAAGCTTTCCGACGGCCTCTTCCTGGAGAGCTGTCAGCAGGTCGCGGCGGAGTACGCCGGGCGCGTCGAGTTCGAGGACCGCATCGTCGACAACATGTGCATGCAGCTGGTCCAGAAGCCGGAGCTGTACGACGTGCTCGTGCTGCCGAACCTGTACGGCGACATCGTTTCGGACCTCGCCGCGGGCCTGGTCGGCGGCCTCGGCGTGGCACCCGGCGCGAACATCGGTGAAAAGGCGGCCGTCTTCGAGCCCGTCCACGGTTCGGCGCCGAAATACGCGGGGCTGAACAAGGCGAATCCAACCGCGCTGATCCTTTCCGGCGCACTCATGCTCCGCCACATTGGCGAGACCGATACGGCCAACGTGGTCGAGACGGCCGTGCGCGAGGTGATCGCGGCCGGGGAGACGGTGACGTACGACCTGGGCGGCTCGGCCGGTACGCGCGAGTTCGGCGAGGCGGTCGCGGCCCGCGTGCGAGAGCACGCCACGTGACCACCCTGTTCGGCTACCGCGTCTCGTGGGCGCAATTGGCGTGGTTCGGGCACCGCGCCAGCGGGTTGGGCGTGCTGTTGTACCTCTTCATGCATATCGTCGAAACCTCGACCGTGCTGCTGGGACCCGACGCCTACAACGCGGCGATCGGCATCTTCAAGAACCTGCCGGCGCGCCTGCTCGAGATCCTGCTCATGGCGGCGCTCGTGTACCACGCGCTGAACGGCCTGCGGGTCATCGTGATGGACTTCTGGCCCTCGACGACGATCTACTACCGACCGCTGACGTACGGCGTCATCGGCGCCACCGTGGTGGCCATGGTGCCGCTGGCCTTCATCATGCTGCGACCATTCGCGCCGTGGGGCTGAGCCGATGACCACCGTCACCAGGCGGCCGCGCACCATCTACACGAACCCGTCGCGGGCCGCGCGTCCGAAGCCCGAGGCCTCAGGACGAGAGCGCTTCTGGTGGTACTTCATGCGGCTCTCCGGACTGGCGCTCGTCTTCCTGGCGCTGGGCCACATGTTCATCATGCACGTGCTCGTCGAGCTCACCGGCGGCGAGATCGACTTCGCCTTTGTCCAGAGCCGATGGGGCACGCCCTTCTGGCGCATCTACGACCTGTTGCTGCTCGTGCTGGCTTTCGTCCACGGTGCCAACGGGACGCGGGTCGTGATCGGCGACTACGTGGCGAACCGTACGGCGCGCAGCCTCCTCATCGGCCTTCTCCTCCTCGTCAGTGCAGTGTGGCTGGTGCTCGGGATGGCCGTGATTGTGCTCTTCGATCCGAATGCGGCGAGCGTCTCCCCGTGACGCTCGTCACCGGTCGCAGCGCGATCCCGCCGACCCGCGTCCACGACATGGACGCGGTGGTGGTGGGTGCCGGCGGCGCCG
>JBDSGF010000071.1:0-4164 GCA_039919135.1 Candidatus Limnocylindria bacterium
CGACGCCAGGACGAGATCGGGACGCCGTTCTGCGTCACCGTCGATCCCGAGTCGCTCAACGACGGCGCCGCGACCATCCGCGAGCGCGACTCGATGACGCAGGAGCGAGTATCGCTGGAGTTCATCCCGCAGCGCATCAACGACCTCGTGGCGGGGCGCGCGTCCTGGAAAGGCGTGCCTGGGGAGGTGGCCGTTGACGGATGAACGTCGCAGATTCTGTCAGATGGCACTGTGGGTGCCGTTAGCCGGGTTCTTGGCGTGTCTTGACGGTCAGAATCTGTGGAATTCTGTGTCTGCGAGGCCGTCACCGCATATCGGGGGTTGGCTGATGGCACCGACAGTGCCATCTGACGGAACCGGTGAGCCATGACGGCGCTCAACGACATTCAGCACGCCCTTGAGCGCGGCGACCACGAGCTGGTCCTGCGCCTGACGGATGGCATCCTCGCCCAGCGCCCCGGTGAAGACGCAGCGCATGAATACCGCGCCCGCGCATTCCTGGCCCTGGGCCGGCCGGACGAGGCGGAACACCACGCCGCCGATGCCGTTCGCCTGGACCCGGACGAGATCAGCTACCGCGAGCTGCTGGCCCAGGTCCTGTCGGCGGAGGGCGCGCACCGGGATGCGGCCGCCGAGTTCGGGCGCCTGGCGCGCAACGATCCGGCGCAGACCACCTGGACGGTGGCCGAGGCCGAGGAGCGATTGGGCGCGGCCCAGCCGGCCATGGGCGTCGACGCGGCGCGCCGGGCGGTCCGGCTGGCACCGCGGAACGGCCGCGCGCAGCTGACACTGTCCCAGGCGTTGGCACGCACCGGCGACGCGCGCGGCGCATTCGGTGCCGCAACGCTCGCCATGCAGTTGCTGCCCAACGATCCGGCGGCGCGCGAGGCGCTGGCCGACGCCCACTGGCTGGCCGACGATGACGCTGCCGCCTTCGCCGAGTACCGCGCCCTCGCGCTCGAGCTCAACGGCGGTGCCCGTGACCGCGTCGTGGCCAAGGCGCGGACCCTGTATCGGCAGCACGCCGGCCTGCCGGGATGGATCCTGGCGCGCATCGGTCCCATCTTCGGCCTTGCCCTCTCGCGCGGCTGGCTGCGGGTCGACCGATGAGGGTCGGGCTGCTTCGGGAGCGGCTCACGGCTGCGCTCGAGGCCGCCATGCGCAACCGCGAGGCCGATGCGATCGCGCTGACCGCCGACCGCACCAAGGCGATGGCGGTGGCGCTGGCCGGAATGCCGGACGACGCCGAGGTCGAGATCGACGCCCTCGATCTGTCCACGCGCGCCGCGGCCACCGTTCTCGGGTTCCACCCCGAGCATGTGCGTCGCCTCATCCGCACCGGTCGCCTGCGCGCGCGGCGAATCGGGGGCGACTACCGCGTCCTGGTCGACGACCTCTGGCCGCTCCTGGAGGCACGCCACCGCGAGCCCGGCCGCCGTCGCCCGCGCGTGCGCCGGTGATCTAGCGCCGCGTCGTCAGCGGCCCGTCCTGACGACCCTAGGCGTCGAAAAGCCCTCGCGGCGGCACCTGGAGTGGAGCGAACCTGAGCGTGAGCGTCGCTTCCCGAGGCGCTCTCATCGGTGATTTCAGCGCTTACGGTCGTCAGGACGGCTCCTGACACTGCCGCAGAACCCATCGGCAAGCCCTGGTAGGACCGATGCAACATGAGCCCGAACCTGTGGATCTGACGTGCATCTGATCGAGGGGAGGAGAGGCGTTTGCTCGAGCTGGCAGGCACCGCGGACGTGATCGAGGCGTCCGAAATGACCGATGCAACCGACGCGCGCCGATGTCGACGCCAGCTGTGGGCCTCCGCAGCGCATCAGGTGGACACATGCCCCGGCGGGCCTTACGTTGGCGAGTCGGGTCACTATCGGCCCGGGAGTCCCTTCTCCGATGACATATGCATCACCGAGTGGGCATATGTCGGGGTTGCGCAGGCCTTCGCCTTCGTAACGCCCGCCAGCGGACCCATATGTCCACATTCGTGCGCCCTGGCGTCCAACCGGGGGTGGCCTCTGGGCCGAACCGGGCACGCGGGTTGCATTCGCCTGTTCGGTGAGCATCAAAGCACTTCTGTCGAAGAGTGACGGCAGCGACGAGTCGATCGACCTGCGCGAATGGGGATCGCGACGCATCTCGAAGGACGAGCTCCTCTGGATCGACGTCGAGGCCCCCGACGCTGAGGACCTGAAGATCCTCCGCAACGCTGTCGAACTGAGCGCGCCGGCTACAGACGCCCTCGAAGCCGAGCCGGGCCGGCCGGACGCCAGGGTCCTTGAGAACGCGGTCGAGGTGGTGGTGCCCTCGCTGGCGGACGACGATGACAAAGAGCCGGCCGCGTTGCAGATCCTCATGGGCAAGGAATGGGTGATCACCAGGCACGAGACGCCGATGCCGTCGCTGGACGAGCACCGCGAGCGGATCACCGATCAGCGTGAGCTCGGCCAGCTCACCCCGGCCGAGTTCATCGTCTCGCTGCTCGACCGGCACGTCGACTGGTTCTTCCATGCCGCGGAGGAGCTCGAGCGTAGGGTGGACAAGCTCGACGACGCGGCGCTGCGGCGGGAGGACGATCTGCTCCAGGCCCTGGTGAGCATGCGCCGTCGGATCGCGAAGGTGCGACGCGCCTTCGGGGTGCACCGTGAGGTCTTTGCCGAGATGGCGCGGCCCGACTTCCTCATGGGCCTCGAAGATAGCGAGGCGAAAGCGCTGGGCCGGGTCGCCGAGCGCCTGGAGCGGGCCGGCGACGCGATCGCCTACGTGCGGGAGATGCTCATCGGCACCTTCGACGTGCACATGACCCGCACGGCGCAGCGCACCAATGACACCATGAAGGTCCTCACCTTGGCGTCCGTGGTCCTTCTGCCATCGGTGGTGGTGGCAGGCATCATGGGGATGAATTTCAAGGTTCCGATCTTCGACAACTCGGTCCTGTTCTTCGGCGTCATCGGCTTCATGATCCTCATGGCGGTCGTCACGCTGGTGGTCGCCCGCTGGCGAGGATGGCGGCAGGCTGCTTAGCGCGTAAGGGGGACAAATGCCCACCCGGCGAGCCTTACGTTGGTGAGTCGGGTCACTATCGGCCCTGGAGGCCCTACTCCGATGACATATGCATCACCGAGTGGGCATATGTCGAGGTTGAGCAGGCGTTCGCTTTCGTAACGCCCACCAGCGGACACATATGTCCACGTTCGTGGCGCACGGCGGCCACCGAGGGTGGCTTCTGAGCCGAACCAGCGTGCGCGGTACAATCGAGGCTCCCCCAGACGTGAACACGAGGAGCCGATTCGCCGAATGGCCACGACCGCTCGCAAGCCCGCAACCAGCGCCCGCAAGCCCGTCACGAGCACCCGCAAACCCGCCACGACCGCCCGCAAGCCCCGCCGCACCAGCTCGAAGGCTGCGGCCACGAAGAACGGCAAGCTGATCTACACCTTCAGCGAGGGGAACGCGAGCATGCGTTCCACCCTTGGCGGCAAGGGCGCCGGGCTGGCGGAGATGACGAATGCGGGCCTGCCGGTACCGCCCGGCTTCACCATCACGACCGAGGCCTGCAACGCCTATTACGCCGCCGACGAGGAGATGCCGGCAGGGCTGTGGGACAACGTCACCGAGCACATGAAGGAGCTCGAGCAGCAGACCGGCAAGGGCTTCGGCGACGCCGCGAACCCGCTGCTTGTCAGCGTTCGCTCAGGGGCCGCCTTCAGCATGCCGGGCATGATGGACACGGTCCTCAACCTTGGCCTCAATCCGGACACCGTGCAGGGGCTGATCAAGCTCACCGGCAACGAGCGCTTTGCGTGGGACGCCTGGCGCCGATTCGTCGCCATGTTCGGGCGCATCGTGCTGGGCCTCAAGGCGGAGGACTTCGACGAGCCCTTCGACAAACTCAAGGAGCAGGCTAAGGCGAAGCTCGACACTGATCTGACCGCCGATCAGCTGCGCGAGATCGGCGAAACATTCGCCGAGATCGTAAAAAAGAAGACCGGGGAGGCGTTCCCGACCGATCCGTATCGGCAACTGGAGCTTGCCGTGCGCGCCGTGTTCGACTCCTGGTTCGGCAAGCGTGCCCACGACTACCGCGAGTTCAATAGGATCCCGCACGATTTGGGCACCGCGGTGAACGTGGTGACCATGGTCTTCGGCAACATGGGCGACGAC
>JBDSGF010000072.1:0-7389 GCA_039919135.1 Candidatus Limnocylindria bacterium
GAGTACCTCTCCTTTGTGAGCGATGCCTTTCATGCGCCGCTGCGCTACATCCGTGGCAACCACGACGTCGGCGTGGCATGGGCTCACACCGAGCGAGCGCTCCTGCCGCAACCGATGCGGGACGCGACCCTCATCACCGAAGCCGGCCTGCGGATCATCGGCTTCTCGGGCTCGCCCATCTATAACGCGCGCGGCATGCAGGTCTCGGCCATTGGCATGTGGGCCAAGGTCGTCGTCGCCTGGCTCCGGACGCTGGGCGTCCGACCGCTGCTGGTGGTAAGCCATGCACCGGCGCGCGATGTCAATGACGATCATGACCGCGCGCACCAGGGCTTCCATGCGTATCGCTGGCTCGTCGCGCGGCTGAGCCCGCCACTGTGGCTGCACGGGCACACCGCCCTGGTGCGCCGCGGGATCGACGACCGCAGCGCCACCCACGCCTCGACCCTTTTCTACAACTGCACCGGCGCCACCCTCATCGAGCTCCTGCCGCCTGACGCCGATGGTTGAGCCGTCGCTGCGGCATACGGCGTGCACCCTCGGGCGCGGAACGCGTCATCATCGGTGCATCAACAAGGAGGCGCTCAATGCCTGACCTCGGCATCCTGGGGTGGATCATCGTCGGACTCATTGCCGGCGCGGTTGCCGGCGCATTCGTGCCCGGTCGCCAGCGCTACGGCTGCATCGGCACCATGCTGATCGGCATCCTGGGCGGCATCCTGGGCGGATTCCTGTGGGTGAACGTCCTGAACCAGGCGCCGGCGAGTGGATGGCTGGGCGCGATCATCGTCGCCACGCTTGGCGCGGCGCTGGTGATCCTGGTGCTGCGAGGCGTCGGCGGTCGAAACCGATGAGGCGGAGGTTCGATTGACCAAGGGCCCCGCATCGGCGACGATACGGGCCCCGCTCCGTGTCCACGGACGGTTCGTGGTGGCCTTAGCTCAATCGGTAGAGCATCGGATTGTGGCTCCGAAGGTTACGGGTTCAAGCCCCGTAGGCCACCCCACCTTCACGCTCAGTACGACCATCCTGGCGGCCGTCGATCCCGTGCTGGAGCCGATCGACGACGATGCGGTGGCGGACCTGGCACGCGAGAGCCACGCGCAATACTGGGACGGCTTCCAGCGACCGGACCGATGAACCAGCGCGCCAACCAGACGCAAGCCGACCACGAAACACCGATGCACGACGGCGCGCATGGTGGCCGTGCGGCCCACGACAAGCACGCCGGCCACGACCCCGAGGCCTTCAGGCGCCAGTTCTGGGTGGTCCTGGCGCTGACCATCCCGGTCGTCATCTGGAGCGCCGAGGTCCAGCACTGGCTGGGCTACACGGCGCCCGCGTTCCCAGGTTCCGAATGGATCCCGGCAGCCCTCGGCACCATCGTGTTCCTGTACGGCGGCAAGGTCTTCCTCGATGGCGCGCGCACCGAGCTCGGTGACCGCCAGCCGGGGATGATGACGCTCATCAGCCTCGCCATCGTGGTCGCCTTCGTGGCGTCCTGGGCCGCCACGCTGGGCATCTTCGAGGTTGACGTGTGGTGGGAGCTGGCGACCCTCATCACCGTGATGAGCCTGGGCCACTGGATCGAGATGCGCTCGATCATGCAGGCGCGCGGTGCCCTCAGCGCGCTGGCCGAGCTCCTTCCGGACACCGCCGAGCGCGTGACCGATGCGGGCACGGAGACGGTTCCACTGAGCGCTCTCGTCCTGGACGACCTGGTGCTCGTCCGCCCGGGCACCCGCGTTCCTGCCGACGGCGAGGTGGCGGACGGCACCGCTGATGTCGACGAGTCGATGATCAGCGGAGAATCACGCGCGGTCACCAAGGAGCCGGGCGACAAAGTCGTCGCCGGAACGGTGGCAGCGGGCGGCAGCCTGCGGATTCGGGTCACGGCCGTTGGGGAGCACACAGCTCTCTCCGGCATCATGAGGCTGGTGGCGGAGGCGCAGGCTTCGAGCTCGCGCGCCCAGGTCCTGGCCGATCGAGCCGCTGCCCTTCTGTTCTTCGTTGCACTGGGCGCCGGTGTCATCACGCTGGCGGTGTGGGTCGCCATCGGCCAGCCCGAGGAGGCGCTGATCCGGACCGCGACCGTGCTCGTCATCGCCTGCCCCCACGCGCTGGGACTGGCAATCCCGCTGGTGATCGCCATCAGCACCACGCTCGGCGCGAAGAATGGCCTGCTTGTCAAGGATCGCCTTGCGCTCGAGCGCGCCAAGGACCTGGAGGTCGTGATCTTCGACAAGACCGGCACGCTGACCCGTGGCGAACCCGTGCTGGCGGCCGTTGCCACCGTGCCGGGAGTCGAGGAGGCCGAACTTCTTGGGCTCGCGGCCGCGGTGGAGTCGGATTCGGAGCATCCCCTCGCGCGAGCCATCCTGCGCGGCGCCCAGGACCGTGGCGTGACCCGGCGGCAGGCCACGGCCTTCGAAAGCCTGGCCGGACGCGGTGCACGGGCTACCGTCGATGGCCGGGGGGTCCACGTCGGTGGCCCTCGCCTGCTCGCCGATCTGGCGGTGCAGGCGCCGGCAGAGCTGACATCGGTGACCGATGGCTGGGCCGCCGAGGGCCGCACCGTGCTGCACGCCGTCGCCGATGGCCGTGTGCTCGGGGCGGTGGCGGTCGAGGACGAGATCCGGCCCGAATCGGTCGAGGCCGTCACGCAGCTCCATCAGATGGGCCTGCGCGTGGCCATGATCACCGGCGACGCCCAATCGGTGGCCGATTCGGTCGCGAAGCGCATCGGCATCGATGAGGTCGCGGCCCAGGTGCTTCCGGCCGACAAGGCCAACGCGGTCAGGCGCTTCCAGGCAGGCGGTATCCGGGTCGCCATGGTGGGCGACGGCGTGAACGACGCGCCGGCACTGGCCCAGGCCGATGTCGGCATCGCCATCGGTGCCGGAACCGATGTCGCAGTCGAGTCGGCAGGGATCGTGCTCGTCCGCGACGATCCGCGCGACGTGGCCGGCGCCATCGCGCTCTCCCGCGCGACCCATCGCAAGATGATTCAGAACCTGGTGTGGGCCACCGGCTACAACGCGCTGGCCATCCCGGTGGCGGCCGGCCTGTTCGCCCCGTGGGGCATCATCCTGCCGATGAGTGTCGGCGCGTTGGTCATGAGCATCTCGACCATCGTGGTGGCGTTGAACGCCCAACTGCTTCGGCGGCTGAAGCTGCGACACGCGGATCTCATGGAGCCGGCGTCGCCAGAGCTACGGCCTCTGACCGATTGATCCGCCCCGCCTGACGACCCGCGGTGCGGGGCTATCGGCAAACGAGCCAGGCAGCGAGCGGGGCTCCGTCGCGACATGACCCGTGGTACGGGTATATCGGCAAACGAGCCAGCCATCTATCCGGGCGCCGTCGCAATGTGACCCGCGCTGCGTGCATTTGGCCAGGGAGCCGGCCCTTGATGGTCGATAGCCCCGTGGGGCGGGTCAGCCCACGCGACAGCGGGTGTCCGAGGGTCTTCGCGCGCGCGGCTCGTGTCCGCTCTGGCATGATCCGCACGTGAACGGATCGGACGAACAGGCATCGCGTGACCGAAGGGAGCGCTGGTGGCGCTCCATCTTCATCATCATCGCGACCATCTACGTCGCGCTCCTGCTCATGGGCGTGCTGGTCCAGATCCTGGGCGGCTTCGTACAGATCGGGCTTGTGCTGTTCGTGGCCTGGCTGCTGGCCTTTGTCCTGTCGCCAGTGGTGGCCTGGCTTCATGGGCGCCTCGGCGTACCGCGCGGCGTGGCCATCGGTGCCGTCTATGCCGGGACGCTGATCCTGAGCGCGTTCCTCCTGTTTTACGCAGCTTCGTCGATCGGTGCCTCGGTAGAGCAGATGACGGAGGAGTACCCGGCGACCCGGACACGGATCGAGAGTACGTTGCGCGACTGGGCGGCCGCTGTCTCGTTCGGCCGCTTCGATCCGGACCTTCCGAGCCTGTACGAAGATGTCGAGGCTACCGCCCTGCGCATCGCGGGTTCCGCGCTGGGTGAGGTGCCGGGGATCACGGTCGCGCTGCTTGGCTCGCTGGTGATCGTCATCATCCTGAGCCTCTACATGTTGGCGGACAGCTCTGGCATCCTGTCCAAGTTCAACCGCGTCGTTCCGAACCGCTACGCGGACCAGGTCGAGATCCTGGAGCGCACCGTGTCGCGTGCCTTCGGCGGCTTTCTCCGCGCCCAGGTCATCCTGGCCGGTATCCAGACGCTGCTGACCGTGGCGGTCGTGCTCGTGTTGGGGCTGCCATACGGCTTCCTGATCAGCGCCGTGTCAGCGATCGCGATGCTGATTCCGTTCTTCGGCCCGCCGCTGGCGCTCATCCCGCCCATTGCCGTCACCGCGATCTTCGCGCCGCAGTGGATCATCGTGGTTGCTCCCGCGCTGCTGGTGGTCCAGACCGTGCTGGTCAACTACCTCCACCCGCGCCTCATGCGTGATGCGCTCGGCATGCATCCGATCCTTGTCCTCGTCGGCCTGCTGGTGGGCTCGCAGGTAGCCGGACTGTGGGGAGCCCTGTTCGGGATACCGATCCTCGCCGTACTGAACGTCTTCTTCAACTACGCCGTCAACCTGCGCACACTGGAGGAGACGCCGATGGCGACCGATGAGGTGCTGGAGGAGGTGCGTCTCGAGGCGCCCGAGGCGACGCCCGAAGAGCTCGTCGCCCTGGCGGCCGACCGGGTCATGGAGGAGGCGGAGGATGCCGCGGATGCCGCGGAGGCCGCCGTCGCCGATGCTGGCGAACTCGCCACGGACGACCTGCGCGCCGCCGCTGGGGAGCAACGACGTGCCGCCGATGAGATTGGTGAAACGGCGGCGGACCTGCACGAGGCGGCCGATGAAACGGGCGAGGTGCGAAGGACCGACCTCTAGTCGGCAGCCCCGTCGTCGTCGCCGCTGGCACGATGCAGGCTACAGGATGCCTGGACCAGCGCGTCGAGCTCCATCACGGAGAACGGCTTGTCCCGTGCCGGCGAGCTGAACGACAGGATCCGGTCGCCGGTGAGGACCACGATCGGGATGCTGGCCAACTGTGGGTCGCGGCCGACCGCGCGCGAAAGCTCGAAGCCATCCATGCGCGGCATGCGGACATCGGTGAGCACGACGCACGGCAGCCGCCCGTTGCGAAGGTGATCGAGGGCGGCTGCCCCATCCACAGCGACGGAGACCATGTGGCCCGACTCCTCCAGGGCGTCCACGAATAGCGATCGGACGTTCGGCTCGTCGTCGACGACAAGCACGGAATGGCGTTTCAATCGGGACCCCCTCGCTGTCGCAATGTCCGATCCATCTCCAACCCGTGTGCCGCCGGTGTATCCAGATGGTACGGGGCCGCGCTGGTACTCCATCCGCGCTGGGTCATCCCCCGGACCCGGACGACTCGGCTACTGACCCGGAGACAAGCTGTCCGTAGGGTACCTATGGGCACCGACCCGCCCACTGACCGATACGCACCACGGAGTCTAACGGATGCTGAACGCCGCCCCAGAACGCCGCCCACGCCGGATCGTGGCCCGAACGCTCGGGTTCGGAATCAGCGCCCTTGTCGCCGCCGCCCTCCTCACCTGGAGTCCCGCCGTCGCCTCCGGCTGGAACCAGGGAGCAGCCGAAGGGACGCTCTGGCAGTTGCTCAACGGTGCTCGGGCGAACAACGGCATGGCGCCGCTCCAGCAGCACGGCACGCTCGTCGGCCTGGCCCGGTGGCGCAGTGCCGACATGCTGGCCCAGGACTACTTCAGCCACACGATCGCGGGCTGCGGATGCCTGGTGTATCCGTACTACGACAGCAACGGGCTGAGCTACGTTTGGGCCGGCGAGAACATCGGCTGGAACTCCGGTCTCGATGACAACGCCTCCGCGGTTCGCGTTCACGAGGCCTTCATGGCCTCCTCGGGTCACCGCGCCAACGTCCTGAACCGCGCCTTCACCCATGGCGGCGTCGGGGCTGCGGCCGCCGACAACCAGATGTTCCAGGGCTACGTGCAGAACACGCGGATGTACACGGAGCTCTTCCTCCAGGCCCCGGCTGCCGCTCCGGCTCCCGCACCCGCACCCGCACCCGCTCCGGCTCCCGCTCCCGCTCCTCGCCCTCCGACCCAGCCGGCGCCCGCGCCGCGGCCACCATCCGGCGGCGGCACGGCCCCGGCACCGCGTCCGGCAGCCCAGGTTGCGCCTGCGCCTACCTCCGCGCCCGAGCCGGAGCCCACGGTCGTCCTGGTCGACGCTCCGCAACGTCCGGTCTCGACTGCCGGGATCGACGGCGTGGCCACCGTCGTCTCGACGCCGTCCACCACCAGCATGGCGGCCCACCTGCGGGCTGACGAGATCGCAGCGATGCGCGCTGCGTCGATGCCCGCACCCGACAAGGCCCCCGCCGTCCTGGCCCGCGCCAATATGCAGGTCGCCGCAGCGGCACCCGTCCAGTCGGGTCTGCTCGAAGGGCTCCTCGGCGCCGTTCTCGGCTTCCTGTTCGGCTGAGCCGCCCGGCTCACGCCGAACCGACATGTCGGTCGATCCACGCCCGAAGGGCCTCGTGGGCTATGTTTGACCGATCTATCGGTCCGAATCCCGCACGCGGGGCGCCCTCGGGCGCGTTCAGGCTCGCGACGCACCGATAAGTCGGACGAGCGACGCCCGAGCGGGCTCTCAGGCTTGGTTTGAGCGATCTATCGGTCCGAATCCCGCACGCGCACGTCGGCGCCGACGCAACGCAGGTGCCGGGCGCAACGCGGCCGCATGGACACCGGTAGACTCCCACCCAATGCCGGTCATCCTCGAGGCTCGCGACCTCGTCAAGCGATATCCGCTCGGGGAGGCCGAGGTCGACGCCCTTCGCGGCGTCTCGCTCGCCGTTGAGCAGGGCGAGTTCGTGGCCATCATGGGGGCCTCCGGCTCCGGCAAGTCAACCATGCTTCACCTGCTCGGCGGGCTCGACCTGCCGACCTCGGGCGAGGTGGTGATCGACGGGATCAGCATCTCGGCGCTCGACGAGGAGCATCGGACCCTCACCCGGCGCGCCAAGACCGGCTTCGTCTTCCAGTTCTTCAACCTCATCCCGCTCCTCAGCGTGGCGGAGAACGTCGCCCTGCCATTCCTCATCGCCGGTGACCCGGCCTCGCGCCATCGCGAACGGATCACCGAGCTGCTCGCCCTCGTGGGCCTGGAGGACAAGGCCGAGCATCGCCCGGATCAGCTCTCGGCCGGCGAGCAGCAGCGGGTTGCGCTGGCAAGGGCCCTGGCCACCAAGCCCGCCATCCTCCTGGCCGATGAGCCCACCGGAAATCTCGACTACACCACCGGCACCGAGATCCTGGACCTCCTCTGGGACTCCGCGGATCGTCTTGGTCAGACGATCATCCTGGTCACGCACGACGCACGCGCGGCGGCCTA
>JBDSGF010000073.1:0-15622 GCA_039919135.1 Candidatus Limnocylindria bacterium
TCGATCCCAGGACGCTGCCGACAGCGCGGTCGGTCCGAGCACTCGCCCTCGGGGGACTGGTGGCCATCGGGTGGACCCCGTGCATCGGTCCGGTGCTGGGCGCCATCCTCACCATGGGTGCTTCAAGCGGCTCGGCTCCGGCGGTGGCGCTGCTGCTGACCGCCTACTCCATCGGCCTGGCTATCCCGTTCCTGGTGGCGGCCCTTGCCTTCCCGCGCCTGCGGCCGTTGATCGAGGTACTGCGACGCCATCACCGGGTGGTTCAGCTGATCAGTGGCCTGCTGATCGTCGTCATCGGCGTCCTGATCTTCCTCAACGCGTTCGCGCGGTTGGCGACCCTCTTCACCTTCGCTCTCTGAGCCATAAGCTGGCACGCGCCCTGCGGTCATCCGAGGTGAACGCAAGAGGAGAGACACCGATGCAACTCGATGGACTGAAGGTCGCCGTGCTGGTGACCGATGGCTATGAGCCGAGCGAGCTGACTGGGCCGACTCGCGCCCTCCGTGAGGCCGGTGCCGAGGTGACGATCGTCTCGAACCACAGCGGCCAGATCAAGGGCAAGACCGATGCGGACACGGCGCAGGTCGACATGACGCTGGACACGGCGAAGGCCGATGCGTTCGGCGCCCTCATGCTGCCGGGCGGCGTGAAGAACCCCGACACGATGCGCCAGGACGAACGTGCGGTGCGCTTCGTGCGCGCGTTCCACGACGCCGGCAAGCCGATTGCCGCCATCTGTCACGCCCCGTGGCTGCTCGTGGAGGCCGACGTCATCCGCGGCCGCCGCCTGACGAGCTACCCATCGCTGCGGACCGACATCCGCAATGCCGGCGGCAACTGGGTGGATGAGGAGGTCGTGGTCGACCAGGGTATCGTCACGAGCCGTAACCCCGACGACATTGCCGCCTTCAACGCCAGGATGCTCGAGGAATTTGCCGAGGGTTCGCACGAGCGCTCGGGCGCCCCGGAGGCTGGGGTAGCTCGTTAACCCGGATGCTCTCCAAGCGCCGCGTGGTGTGGCGCATCGGTCAACGAGGGGCCCAGCATTCTTCTCCTCGAGCACCGCGATTGACCGGTGGCGCCCCCGGAGGGATTCGAACCCCCGACGCCCGCCTTAGGACGGCGGCGCTCTATCCACTGAGCTACGGGGGCAGGCGCCTCGGGCATCCTACCGTATGATCGCGGGCATGCCCCGCCCAACGCTCTACGTTCGTGACGGCTGCCACCTCTGCGAAGAGGCGAGCGTCCTGCTGGACGACATGCTCGGCACGGACGGATGGGACACAGTTGAGATCGACACCGATGACGAGCTGCTCGTGCGCTATGCGCACCGTATTCCGGTGCTCGCTCTCGACGGCCGGGATCGGCTGGAGCTGATCATCACTCGCCCCGACCTCGAGGCGGTCCTGGGCCGATGATCCCCGCCGCGTTGCGGCGCCGGCGCTTCAGCCTGCTCTGGCTGAGTGCCATCGGGCTGCTCGGGATCACGCTCGGCGTGCTGGCCACCATCCCGCTGTTGCAGTCGCCGAACGACGGCACCGTCGGCACGCTGGTCGGCAAGGCTGGCCCGGAATTGGTCGCACCCGGCCTCGACGGGGCGACGCATTCGCTCGCGGATGCCGACGGACGCCTGGTGTGGGTCAACTTCTGGGCCACGTCGTGCGAGCCGTGCCGCACCGAGATGCCGGCCATGCAGCGTCTGGCCGAGACGTACGCCGATGAATTGTTGATCCTGGGCGTGGACTGGGGCGAGGAGCGCGGGCCGGTCGCCGCCTTCGTCGAGCGCTACGGGGTCGAGTACCCGATCCTCCTGGATCCGGGCCTTGAGGCCTACTACCGCTGGGCGAGCACCGATGGGTTGCCGCGCCACTACTTCATCGGCGAGGCCGGGACGGTGCTGCGCGAGGTGATCGGCCCCCTGGACCCGAGCCGAATGGTCCAGATCCTCGACGAGCTGCTGGCGTCAAGCTGAACGTCGCCAAGCGTCTGAATTCACACGAGGTAACCGATACGCGCGGCCAGGGGCTCCGGAAGCGTCGGCATTCACGCCACGTGCGAATCTGGACCCCTCAACGGCCACGAGGCGTGCATAACGCACGCCTTGTGTGAATCTGGACTCGTCGCGATCGCGTCAGGCGACCTACCCTACGACGACCGACCCGTTCATATCGGGATGGATGTCACACCTGAAGTAGTACTCGCCCGCGTCGAGCGCATCCACCTGGACCTCGACGGTCTCGCCGGCGTTGATGACGGCGCCCTCGACCAGTCGCTCGCCACCCTCCTCGGTGTAGAAGCTGATGTTGTGCGGCTGCGTGTCGTTGTTCACAAACGTGATCGTGAACGCCTCCCCGGCCGTCGCCTCAATGGTGGCTGCGCTGAACTCGAGGTCCGCGGCGGTGATCTCGACGGCGCCGCCGCTGACGGTGGCGGTTCCGCTGCCGCCGCCAGCGTCGCTGGACCCCGCGGCTGGCTCGCTCGCGTCACCGTCGCCCGACGAGCAGGCGGCGAGCGCGAAGGCGAGAAGCATGGTGACCGTGAGGATCGCGCTGCGACGCAGCGCGAGGAAGGAAAGATTCATCCGTGGATGCGTCCTTTCGACGAATTCGAAGGTGTGGCGTCGGAGGTGGCACGAACATCATACGTGTCCCAATCGCCAAGGTCGAACGGGCGATCAGCTCGTCACTCCGCGGCGCGGTACCCGCCTCGGTCGGTCGCCTCGATGCGGATCGGAAGGTCTCCGGGATCGTGCGTGAAGTAGCACCACCAGCCCTCGGCCGCGGCGCGCGCGACGAGGTCATTGCGCTTCTCGATGGCCTCGATCGGATAGTCGTCGTAGGCGCTGGTCCAGCGCACCGGGATCTGCCAGCGCGTTGGGATGAGGTCGCCCCAGAAGATGGCGCGTTCGGTCGGGTCGCCGGCGCGGCCGCCGGGCCGTTCCACGCCCATGAGAACGGCCTGCGAACCTCGCGTATGCCCCCCGGTGCGCAGGACGCGCACCCCGTGGACCAGCTCCACCTCGCCGTTGACCTCGGCCAACTGGCCGGCGGCGCGGACTGCGTCAAGCTGCTCGACCTCCATGATGCCCGCCAATCGGAGCTCATCGCCGTGGGCCGCCTCCGCCTCGTCACGCTGGACGACGTAGCGCGCGTTCACGAAGACCGGACGACCGGAGGCGTCCACCATCCCGCCGGCATGGTCGTAGTGAAGGTGAGTCACCACCACGAAGTCGATCGACGCGGGGTCCTCCCCGACCGCGCGCAGCGCCTCGGCCGGATCCCCACCCTCGACGCCCTTGATGTCACGGTCCTTGTCGGTCATGCGGACGCCGGTGCCGGTCTCGACCAGGATGCGCTTGCCACCGGCCTCGACGAGCAGCAGGTTGAGGCGACACAGGAGGCGCCCGCGCTCATCGGTTTCGGTGAATCGGCTCCATAAGGGCTTCGGCACGACCCCGAAGAAGCCACCGGCATCGGGCCGGAACCAGCCGGCGCGCACGACGCGGACCGAGACGCCGCCGGCGTAGGAGCGGGAGTCGCTGATCTGGTGCAGCGGCTCGCTCACGAGCGCGAGACCCGTCCGCGTTCGAAGTCCGCGTGGTAACGGCTGGCGGTCGGATCGGTCTGTCCGCGGTACTTAGAGCCGATGCGGGCGTCGCCATAGCCGACCTCGACCGGCGAGCTGAGTCGCTGGAAGCTGATCTGGCCGATCTTCATGCCGTCGTACAGCTTGATCGGCAGGTTGGCGACGTTGGACAGCTCAAGGGTCAGGGTCCCCTCCCAGCCGGGATCGACGTAACCGGCCGTCGAGTGGATCAAAA
Source organism: Candidatus Limnocylindria bacterium (assembly GCA_039919135.1). Classification (GTDB taxonomy): domain Bacteria; phylum Chloroflexota; class Limnocylindria; order QHBO01; family QHBO01; genus JACDBZ01. The sequence goes on from JBDSGF010000073.1 coordinate 3,821, forward strand.
GCCCCAGGCGGCCAAGCGACGACTTGCCCTCCAGGCGCGCCACGAGGTCATCGGGCAAGCCGATGCGCTCGAACGTGGCGCCCAGCACAAACTCGCCCGGATGCAGGATGAACGGCTCGTCGCCGCTGATCTCGACCAGCTCGGTCAGCTCAGGCTGGTCGGCGCGCGGATCGATCACCGCCGTCCGGTTGTTGCGGAATACGCGGAAGCGGTTGCCGAGGTGGAGGTCGACGCTCGATGGCTGGACGGCTTCGGGCACATAGGGATCGATGACGATCCGGCCAGCGTCGATCTCGCCCCGGATGTCGCGGTCGGACAGGATCATGCGCCGCTGATCCTACGTCTCCGGCCGCTGCTTGATGAGCCGATCCACCTCGCGCTGGAGCGTCTCGATGTCGTCGTAGGCGTGATAGACCGATGCAAAGCGGATGTATGCCAACTGGTCGAGCTCGCGCAGCGCATCGGTTGCCAGGCGGCCAATCTCAGTAGAGGGGACGTCGGCGTCCCCTCGCGCCCGCAGCTGGCCCTCGATGTCTTCGACGGCGGCCTCGACCCGGTCGAGGGTGACCGGGCGCTTCTGGAGCGCCTTGAGGAGGCCGGTGCGAAGCTTCTCGCGGTCGAAGTCCTGGCGTCCGCCGTCGCGCTTGATGACGACCAGCCGAGCGCCCTCCGGCCGCTCATAGGTGGTGAACCGATACGAGCAGGCCTCGCACTCTCGCCGGCGGCGGATGGTGCCGCCTCCCTCGAGATCGCGCGAGTCGATGACGCGCGTGCCGGTCTGCTCACAGCGTGGACATCGCATGCGTGTCGAATGCTCCTGCGCTTCGGACTACACCAGTGATGGTACCGTCGCGCACCATACCACAAGATGTGGCCCAAGGCTAGGCCTCGCGCGAGCGCTCCAGGCGGGCGGCGACAGTTGCCTCGGCCGGCTTGCCGGGCTCCCAGTGCAGGAGCACGTCGACGATCTCCGCCATCCGCATCCGCGCGTGAGTCACGTTCCCGTGGCCGCGCTTGTAATACGTGAATGGTTCCTCGTCGTCCGGAGGCCGATGCGGCAGGCGGGTGATGGCGCAGCCGCGCTCGACGACAAGGATCCCGCGGAGGGTCCGCTCGAGGTTGGCCTCGTATTCCATGTGCAGCCCGTGCAGCTCCTCGGGCGCCAGCATGCCCTGGATTCCTTCCGACTCCGCCTCGAGGGCATCCTCGTGGACGGTCAGGCGATCAACCGCGTCCTCCGGTTCCAGGGCGCGTCGGCGAAGGGCATCGATCTGGTCGGCCACCTCGAGCAGCCGAGCGTCGATGCGTTGGGTCCGCTCGAACAGGTCGTTGCGGTACAGGCCGAGCTCCTTGCCGGGCCCGAAGACGCTCCTGCGACGGCCGCCGAACAGTGAAGGCATCTTCGCGATCCTACCCTACGCTCCGGAGCGCCGACGGATCTCGGCGGTCAGGGCCGGGATGATCTGGAACAGGTCACCGACCACGAACAGGTCGGCGAATTCGCCGATGGGCGCATCGGGATCCTTGTTGATCGCCACCACATGCTCGGCGCTCTGCATCCCGACCCGGTGCTGGATGGCACCGCTGATGCCGGCGCCGATGTAGAGCGCGGTCTTCACCACCTTGCCGGTCTGTCCGATCTGGAGCTGGTACGGGATCCACCCCGCATCGGCCGCGGCGCGCGATGCACCGACCGCACCGCCCAGGACCGATGCAAGCTCGCGCAACGGGCCGAAGCCCTCCTCGCCGCCCACGCCGCGCCCGCCGGCCACGATGATCGTGGCCTCCTCCAGGTTGACGACCTTCGCGTCGGCGGGGTGGCTCTCCGCGACGGTGACCGTGCTGAAGGCCGATTCCTCCGCCGCCGGTGCCTGGCTGACCTCCGCGCTGCCCGCTCCGCCCTCGGCCGGGGTGAAGGTGTTGGCCAGCACCAGCACGACCGATGGCGCAGGCGCACCGTCCGCCGGCCGCGAGGTGGTGATCACGCTGCCCTGGAGCGTCGCCTGCTCGGTCTCGAGCACGCCATCGGCAACCCGTGCGGCACGGACGGGCCCGAATGCCGGCAGCTCCAGCTTGCCGACCAGCGCGGCGGCCAGGTCGCGACCGTTCGGGGTCGCCGGCGCCAGGAGCGCCAGTCCGCCATCGCGGGCGGCGGCCACGACGGTGGCGGCGTAGGTGATGGCCGGCCGGTCCTCGTCGCCGAGGACGATGGCTCGCGCCGCGCCGTGGGCGCCCAGTGACGCGGCGCCATCGGCGGCGCCGGAGCCGTAGGCAAGCGCCACGGCCGATCCGCCGGACTGCGAGGCAAGTTCGGCGGCGCCGGTGGCCAGCTCGAGGGCCGAGCGCGCCGGCTTTCCGGCGCTGAACTCGGCGAGAAAGAGGATATCGTTGCTCATCGGTCTCAAATCAGCTTTCGTGCAGCCAGCCAATCCGCGATCTTCGTCGCGGATTCGGCGGCGGAGAGGTTCTCGATCCGCTCCGTCGGTGCCTTCTCCTCGGGCGCGCGCGCATCGGTGACTTTCGTCAGCGCCGCGCCGCGCAGGTCGTCGGCCGACAGGCCGAGATCGGACAGTGACCACGTCTCGAGCGGCTTGCGCTTGGCGGCCATGATCCCCTTCAGGCTGGCGTAGCGCGGCTCGCCGACCTGATCGGTGACGGTCGCCACCACCGGCAGCGGCGCGCTGAGCCAGTCGAAGCCGGTGGCCGAGAGGCGGCGCACGCTGGCAGTGCCATCGGCCAGCTTCAGCTCGGAGCCGTACGACAGCAGCGGCAGGTCGCGCATGGCGGCAACGGCACCCGGCACCAGGGAGCCCCGCGCGTCGTCCGACGCCATTCCCATCAACGCCACGTCGGGCGCCAGCTTGTCGAGCGCCGCGGCAATAACCCTCGCGGTGGCCCATTCGTCTGCCCCGGCAAGGGCCGCATCGGTGACCAGGACCGCGTCGTCGCCGCCCATCGCCAGGGCGCGACGCAGCGCCTCCGAGGCCTGCTCCGGGCCCATCGAAAGGTAGGTGACCGCATCGGCGGAGCCGTCATCGGCCAGGCGCAGCGCCTGCTCGATGGCGTACTCATCGAGCGGGTTGATGATGGCCTCGACGCCGGTTCGGTCGAGGGTCAGGTCATCGGTGTAGCGCTTGTCGGCGCCGGTGGCCGGGACCTGCTTGATACAGACGACGATCTTCACGGTGCGCTTGCTCTCGCTCCTGTGTGACTCAGCCTCGCTTTGTCACGCCGGCCCGCTGGAGGACCTGCCGCGCGATGATGAGGCGTTGGATCTGCTGGGTTCCCTCGTAGAGCTGCGTGATCTTCGCGTCACGCATCATGCGCTCCACGGGGTACTCGGTGATATAGCCGTATCCGCCTAGCACCTGGACGGCATCGGTCGTGACCTTCATGGCGACGTCGCCGGCCACGAGCTTGGCGCTGCTGGTCCAGTACGGCAGATCCGGTGCCTGTGCGTCGACGCGCGCCGCGGCGGCGTAGGTCAGCTGCCTGGCCGCCTCGGTCTGGCTGGCCATGTCGGCCAGCATCCATTGGATGCCCTGGAAGTCCGCCACGCGCTGCCCGAACTGCTGCCGGTCTGCCGCATATGAGACCGATGCGTCGAGCGCTCCCTGCGCGATCCCGACCGCCTGCGCCGCGATGCTCAGCCGGCTGCGGTCAAGCGTCTCCATGGCAATCTTGAAGCCGTCGCCCTCTTTGCCGATGAGGTTGGCCGCCGGGACGCGGACGTCGTCGAAGGTCAGTTCCGCGGTCGGCGAGCCGCGGATGCCCATCTTGTGCTCCACGCGCGGGGCGGCGAAGCCGGGCGTATCGGTCTCGACGATGAAGGCGCTCATTCCCTTGCGCCCGCCGGCCTTCTGATCAGTCAACGCGAAGACGGTGAGGACGTTCGCGACCGAGCCATGGGTGATGAAGCGCTTGGAGCCGTTGAGGAGGTAGTCGTCGCCGTCACGGGTGGCGCGCATGCGGTTGGCGGCGACGTCGCTGCCGGCGGCCGCCTCCGTCAGTGCGAAGGCGATCAGCCACTCGCCCGAGGCGACGCGCGGGAGGTATCGGTCCTGCTGCTCGCCTGAGCCGGCAAGGATGATGGGCAGGGCTCCCAGCTTCTGCACGATCGGCAGCAGGCTGGTGGTGGCGTCGGCGCGGGCAAGCTCCTCGACCAAAATGCACTGCGCGATGGTGTCGAGGTTGGTGCCGCCGTGGCGCTCCTCGAAGCAGGTGCCCATGAGATCCTGCTGGGCGAGGAGCTGCTTGAGGTCATGAGGAAACTCGGCCTTCTCGTCGATCTGCGCGGCACGCGGGGCAACCCGCTCCTCGGCCAGCTCACGCACCATTGCGCGCAGCTCATCGTGCTCCGGGGTCAGCAGGTAGGACACGCAGGAATCCTCTCAAAGAGCGCTTGGCTGGCCTCGGTCGGGGGAGATCGAGTCTAGCGGATAGCCCGATGAGCTGGCCGCGTGTCTGCTCGACGGTTCGCCGAACACAGAGGCGGGGAGCCGCTTTCGCGACTCCCCGCCCGTTTCTCACTTACGACCGGTCAACCGTGGCTCACGGATCCTTGAAGATCCAGAGGCCGCTGTCGCGATCCGAGGCGAGGATGTAGGTAACGCCGTCACGGACGAAGGTCTCCACACCCCAGAAGTTGTTGCCGTGCGCATCCAGGTAGCCACCCACCTCGACGAGCTCACACGTGCTCGTGTCGGCCGGGGTGCTGCACTGGATCTGTACTGCGCGCAGGCCGCCTGCGTAGTAGGACAGGTACGCCAGCGATGCGTCCAGGGGATCGACCGCGACCTCGTGCACCGAGAGGTCCCCGTAGCCCTCGGCGAACGCGGGATTGGCAGCCTCGGGGATGATGAACTGGTCGAGGTCCTCCATGGTGGTGGCATCGAACAGGTGGACGTAGCCCCACCCGTCGAAGGCCGGGTCGACTCCCGTCACCACGTCGCCGACGGTGCCGACCGCGAGCGTCTGGAACGGATTGACGCCCGTTCCCGCGAGGCAGTCGTCGAGGTCAAATTGGGCCTCGATGCCGAAGAAGCCGAATCCGGCTATCCGCGTCGTGAACACCACCGGCAGCGTGTCGTTCGTCAGGAACGGGCTGAGGACCGAGTTGCAGGCATCGGAGCCCTGGCGGTTGAAGATGATCACCGACGAGTAGCCGCCGGCTGTCGCGATATTGGTCACCTTCTCCTCGAAGGTGCACAGCCCTCGCTCGACCACGGCGACGTAGGGTCCACCGGTCGCCGGGGCGGCAGGGACGGCCGTATCACCGGTGCAGCCGCGGCCGACGAACACGGTCGTGCCGCTGATCCCGTCGGCCTCTGCGGCCGTGGTCTGGGTTGCAGCCTTCGCCCACGAGGCGCCGTCAGCGGTGTTGATGAGGAAGCGATACGGATCGAAGTCCTCATCAGTCCCGATCACGAAGCGGTTGTCGATCGTGAACTCCGCCTGGTGGCCGTTGCCCTCAGGGGGAGTGATCGTCGGGAAGAGCGGGTCGAACTCGGCGTAGTCGCTCTCGGCGAGGAGCACGGCATTCGCCGGGTCGGTGACGTTGAGCTGCACGTAACCGCCGTCCCAGTACGAGAGCAGCATGATCCATTGGCCGCCGATCTGCTTCACGATCACGTCGTGCAGGAAGGAGTCGGTCAGGCCGAACTCCGGCTGCGAGACGCCCATCTCATTGAGGTCGTACTCGGCGACGAGAACGGGATGGCGCGGGTTGGTGATGTCGAAGATGTCGACGTCCGACGTCTCCCACTCGTCCTGCGCGACCAGGTACGCCCGGTCGCCGGTGTCCCAGATGAAGACGCTATGCGTCTCGTTTGCATCGCGGATCTGGCGCCGTGAGCCATCGACGGTGCGATCGCCGATGCCGACAGCAAGCTGCTTGGGCTTCAGCGGATTGGTCACGTCCCAGAGGCTGAAGCCGCCCTTGTAGTTCTTGCCACAGCCCTCGTGGTTGAAGGCCAGGATCTCGCCGCTGAAGAACTTGGTCGTGATGTCAGCGACTTGGACACCCTCCCCCGGCCGCGTGTCCTGGTGCGTCGGGATGAAGTTTACCAGCTCCGGGTCGCTCAGATTGCCGATGTCGACGACGTAGATGCCGGCGTCGGGACTGCTCTTCCCGCCCGACTCCGGACCCGCGCAGTCGGGAAAGCCCCAGTTGGCGAGGTAGGCGAACTCGCCGTCCGGGTCCACGCCGACGTCGGCGATGAGCCCAGGGCCGAGAGCCGGATCGGTGGCGTCGTACAGTCGCTCGACGCCCACGAGTTCGATCTTGCCCCACGCGCCGGTGCCCAGCAGATGGCCTTCGTTGACGCCGTGCTGGTGCTCAGGCGTGGTCGCCACGCCGTCGTCGAATACCGGGTCGGTGGCCGCAGCCGAGCCGGCGAACAGCGTGCTAAGCAGCATGCCGGTCGCGACCGCGGCGGCTATCCGTCGATGCCGCATGAAATGTCCTCCAAGATGATGATCATTACCAGGACGCAGAGCACCGCATCCGCACGGAGATTTCGCCGGCGCCGTGACGCCACCTTCGCCGATGCCGGCCGGACCTCAGGAAATCGATAGGTTCCGCGGGCTCGCGTCAGTTTGGGCAGAGATCCTGCGTGGACAGCAGGAACCATGCCACGCGGGCACCCGCGACGCGCGTGTTGCCAGGCCGGTCAGTCGTGGGGGCCCTGGAGCTCCACCTGGTCGCCATTGATGCGCGCCCGATACGACACCTGGCGCGACCCGGCCGGCCCGTGCACCACCGATCCGTCGGAGAGTCGGAAGGTCGAGGAGTGCCACGGGCAGGTGATGGTGTCTTCGCGCAGCTCGCCCTCCGAGAGTGGCCCGCCGGCGTGAGAGCAGGTGTCCTTGAGGGCGTGGACCACGTCGCCGCGCCGGACGAGCATCACGGCCGTCGACCCGAACGTGACCTTGGTCGGCGCTCCCTCGGGCACCTCCGCCACAGGCACGACGGCCGTGAAGTCCTTCGCCCGCTTGCCTCGGCTGAAGGCATTGTGGTTGACCATGTAGCCGTATTTGAAGACGACATGGCCGCCGATGTAGGAGCCGAAGCTGATGATCAGATAGCCGACAACCAGGGGCCAGAAGGCGCCGTCGTGGTTTCCGCTCAGCCGTTGCTGCAATGAGAAGAAGAACCCACCGTTGCCGATGATGTTGATGAGCCCATGGAGCCCGGTCACGTTGCGCTCGTTGCCGGTGCCCGTGTCCTTGAAGTCCGTCAACCCGCTGAGGATGGCGCCAAGCCCGGCAATCCAGGCAAGGCCGAGCACCCACGTGGTGGCGGTCTCGAGGCCCTCGATATTGAAGAACACGCGAAGGACGTCGAGCAGGAGCGCGGCGGTGGCGCCTCCGACGACCACATCCACGATGGCCGCGTGGAGCGAGTGCCCCAGCCACGAGCCGTTCATGAAGTCCTGGAGCAGCCGTCCGGGCGTCCCGAGCAGCCGGTAGAAGCCGCCAATGACCGACGCCGCGCCGTTCCACAGGCCGGCCAGCGGCCGCGCCATCCGTTCGAGCATGAGTCTTCGCCTCAGGCCGTCAGCTCGGCCGCGAAGTCACGGAAGACCGCGATGTATCGGTCAATCTCGGCTTCGGTGTGCTGCACTGATAACGTCCACTGGTCGTCCGGTCCGGGCGGCAGCAGGATGCCCCGGTTGGCGAGATAGAAGAAGCTGGCGCCCCACAGCTCGGCGTCAAGACCGATGAGGTCGCGATAGTTCGTCACCCGCTCCGGCGTGAACATGACGCAGCCCTTGGGGCCGACGTTGATCGCGTATCCGGGAAGCTCGAACTCGTCGAGCACGGCCTGGCAGCCGGCGGTGAGCGCATCGGCCATGGCGTGCAGGCGCGGATAGACGTCCTTGGTCAGGATCTGCGTGAGCGTCACAAGGCCGGCGGTCATCGACAACGGGTTGCCGTTGAAGGTGCCAAGGTGAGCGACCCGCGTGGTGCCGCCAGGAATCGTCGACCGCTCGATACCACCTCCGGCGGCGCCGGTGGTGAAGGCCGGAGTGCCTTCGAGCGTCTCGATCGAAGCCATCACCGACCGCTTTCCACCGAAGGCACCGATTGGGATCCCGCCACCGATGCTCTTGGCCAGGCAGAAGAGATCGGGCTGGACTCCGAAGTACTCGTGCGCGCCGCCCCATGCCAGCACCACGCCGGTCTTCACCTCGTCGAAGATGAGGACGATGCCGTGCTCGTCGGCCAGCTCACGCACCCGCTCGAGGAAGCCCGGCATGGGCGGCACGACGCCGATATTGAACTGCACCGGCTCGACGATGATGGTCGCGATCTCGCCGCGATGTGCCTCGAGGATGGCGGCCAGGATCTCCGGCTCGTTGAAGGGCGCGATGACCGTCTCCGCAATGCGCGAGCGCGGAATGCCGGCGCTGGCCGGGACGGTGGCCGGCGACTCGTTCGGTCCCATCAAGTCGCGTGGCGGCTGGATGCTGACCAGGACGTCGTCGTGGTGGCCGTGGTAGCCGCCCTCGAACTTGATGATCTTCTCGCGGCCGGTGTAGCCGCGGGCGACCCGGATGGCGTCCATGGTCGCCTCCGTGCCCGAGTTGCTGAAGCGCACGAGATCGGCGCCAAAGCGGGCCTTGATCTCCTCAGCCAGCGCGATGCCGTCCTCGACCGGGAAGGTGTAGCAGGTGCCGTTGGCCACGCGATGCTGGAGCGCTTCGGCAAGGATCGGGTGCGAGTGTCCCGCCGCCAGGACGCCGAAGGCCATGTCGAAGTCGATGTACTCGTTGCCATCGGCGTCCGAGATGCGCGAGCCGCGCGCATCGGTCATGAAAAGCGGATATGGGTCGTACGCCTGGAAGGAGCTCGCAACGCCGAGAGGCATGGATTCACGCGCTCGGGCGAACAGCTCCGCGCTCTTCGGTGTTCGGTCCTTGTACGCCTGCTCCTCGCGTGCGCCGATGTCGGCGACGCGCGCCCGATTGACCCCCTGATCGGTGACCGTCACGGTCGCCCTCCTAGCGAGTCCCCCATTGGTAGCTTTCCTTCACGAACCGAAGCTCGACGAGCGTCTCGGTCGAGCGGATGCCGTCGATCTCGGCGAAGCGGTCGGTCAGCACGCGAAGCAAGTGTTCGTTGTCCTCGCACACCACCTCGCAGAAGAGGTCGTAACGTCCGGCGGTGATCACGACGTAGGTGACCTCGTCCAGGGATGCGATCTGCTCGGCGATCGTCTCCAGCTTCCCGGCTTCCACCTTGAGGCCGATGAGGGCCGGCTGCTGGAACCCCATGGCCAGTGGATCGGTGACCCCCACGACCTGCACGATCCCTCGACTGATGAGCCGCTCGGCGCGTTGGCGAACCGTCGCCTCCGGCACGTTCAGCTGCCGCCCGATCTGGGCGTACGGCCGCCGACCATCCTGCTGAAGGCACTTGATGATCGCCTTGTCGATGTCGTCCAGCACCGGGCGCCGCCCGGTCGGCTGGATCGTTCGCAGCACCATATCCGTGGAGAGTAGTCAGCGTGGCAGTCGTGGTCAACTTTCCGCAAGTTCCGGGTGCTACGGCTGCGGATTCCGCGTGGTTGGGCGGATTTGGCACGTCACCGTCTCGCATCTTGCCAAATGCTCGCCCTGTTCGCATCAGCGATCTCCGTCAGGCCAGGCGCCGGTCGCATCGGCCAGGAGTTCGGCGACATCGCGGACGGCGACATCGGTCCGCTGAAGGTCAGTGGTGCCGTCGCGCAGCATGATCAGGCAGAAGGGACAGGCGGTCGCGATCTCGTCCGGCGACTTCTCCAGGGCCTGTTCCACGCGCTTGTGGTTGATACGCGTGCCTTCGCGCTCCTCCATCCACATGCGCGCGCCGCCGGCGCCGCAGCACATCCCCTTGCGATGATGGAGATCCATCTCGACGACGCTCTGCCCGGGCACGGATTCCACCACCCGGCGACCCTCGTCGTACACCTCGTTGTAGCGGCCCAGGTAGCAGGCATCGTGGTAGGCGACGACCGCGGAGTGGTGCTCCGTCGGCACCAGGCGGCCGTCGGCCACCAGCCGGTCGAGCAGCTGGGTGTGGTGGATGACCTGCACGCCGGTCAGGCCGAACTGCGGGTATTCGTTGCGGATGGTGTTGAAGCAGTGCGGGCACGTGGCGACGATGGTCGAGATCCCGTGCTCCGCATGCGCGGCAGACAGCGTGGCCACGTTTTCCTCGGCCAGCATCTGGTACAGGTACTCGTTGCCGGCACGCCGCGCGGGATCGCCCGTGCAGGTCTCGCCCGATCCGAGGACGGCGAACGGCACATCGGCCTGCCGCAGAAGCTGCGCCATGGCGCGGACAACCTTGCGGTTGCGATCCTCGAAGGCGCCGGCGCAGCCGACCCAGAAGAGGATGCGACCGGCCAGCGGGTCCCCCATCGGTGCCGTCGTGTGGATCGTGCGCCATGGTTGGTCGCCCGCCGGGGTCCGGGCGGGCGCATCGGTCTGTCCAAGAACCGGAATGTCCAGCCCCTTTGCCCAATCCAGGCGTGAGGACTTCGGCTGCCCCCACGGGTTTCCGGCGTTTTCCATGTTGCGGAAGGCGGCGTTCAGCTCCTTCGGGAATCGGCTCTCCTCCAGGACGGCGTTGCGGCGGATCTCGACGATGGTGTCGACGTGCTCAATGAGCACCGGACAGCCCTCCACGCACCAGCCGCAGGTGGTGCACTGCCAGACCGCCTCCTCCGGGATCACGTTGTCCATCAGCGGCAGGCTGAGCGCCTCTTCCGCCCGCGCCTTCGCCAGCCCCAACGCATCCCCCGAGGCGGCCGCTCCCCCATTGGCGCCGCCCTTCCATGCTCGCTGGGCGCTTGCCGCTGCGGCGAGCGCGGTCTCCGCCGCCGCGATCTGGTCCCTGAGCCCTTCCATGAGGTGCTTCGGCGATAGCGTCTTGCCGGTCATCGAGGCCGGGCAGAACTCCATGCATCGGCCGCACTCGGTGCACGCAAGGCCGTCCGCCAGGTGGCGCCAGGTCAGGTCCCTCAGGCCCTTGGCGCCGAAGACCGGCAGCTCGTCGCCCTCTTCCGGCTCCGCCTCCAGGTCCATCTTGCGCAGCGCCCCGCGCGGCTCGAGATTGCGGAAGTAGACGTTCGGCTCGCTGCTGATGATGTGCAGGTGCTTGCTGTATGGCAGGTACGCGCCGAAGCCCAGCACCAGGAGAATGTGCGCCCAGCCGGTGATGCCATAGCCGATGCTGGCCGCTTGTTGACCGATGTCTTCGAGCGCCAGGCTCAGCGGCCCGGCCAGGATCGCCCAGGTTCGTGACGAGCTGTCGGGCTCCAGGACGTAGGCGAAGGCATCGCCGACCCACTCGGTCAGGACGATGCTGAAGATGAGGCCCAGGATGACGAACGCGTCACGGGTCAATGCCAGCCTTGGCGGTCGCGTGATCGTCCGTCGAACCACGAAATAGACGACCGACGCCAGCACAAGGCCGATGAAGAGATTGGCGACGAAGGTAACCACGCTCCAGAAGAAGCCGCCGATGGGCCATCCGACGATGGTTTCGACCAGACCGTTGGAGAGGTAATTCGCCGTCGTCGCCAGAAGGACGATGAAGCCCCAGAAGACGAAGGCGTGGGTCAGCCCCGGCCCGATGTCCTGGAGGAGCCGCTTCTGTCCGAAGACGAAGATTCCGAGCCCCTTGATCCGGTCAATCACGCGGTCGGATCGGTCCAGCGGGCGTCCGGCTCGCAGCACCGCCATGTGCCAGCGCGCACGGCGCCAGAACACAAAGATCGCCGCGGCGATGGGCACGACGATGAGCGGATAGAAC
>JBDSGF010000074.1:0-10822 GCA_039919135.1 Candidatus Limnocylindria bacterium
GACGCTGCCTCAAGCTGACCGATGCGGAGCGGACCGCGTTCGAGGCCGAGGGACGTGCATCGGTCATTCGCTTCCGGGTCCAGCCGGAGAAGATCATTTTCGATGACCTTGTGCGTGGCGAGGTCGAGTTCAACAATGCGCTGCTGGGCGACTTCGTCATCGTCCGCAACGACGGCATGCCGCTCTACCACCTCGTGGTGGTCGTCGACGACGAGGCGATGGAGGTCACTGACGTCATCCGTGGCGAGGATCATCTCTCCAACACGCCGAAGCACATCGCCCTGATCCGGGCGCTCGGCTACCGGGAGCCGCGTTTCGGGCACATCCCGCTCATCCTCAACCCCGATCGCACCAAGATGAGCAAGCGCAAGTCGCAGACGGCCATCACCGCTTATCGCGAAGAGGGCTACCTGCCGGAGGCATTCGTCAACTTCCTCGCCTTCTTGGGCTGGTCGCCGGGCACCGAAGAGGAGATCTTCAGCCTGGACGAGCTGGCCGCCCGCTTCGAGATCGGCAAGGTTCACCACGGCGGCGCCATTTTCGACAAGGACCGCCTGGATCATTTGAACGGGGTCTACCTGCGCGCCATGACCGATGAGCAACTGGCGCTGCGACTGCGCGACTGGGTGCCCGATGCCATCCGCGACAACGACCTGCTACGCATGGTGCCGCTGATCAAGGAGCGCCTGGTCAAGCTGGGCGACGTGACCGGGCTGATCGGCTTCGTGTGGGAGCCGGACGACGTGGTTGCCAGTTGGTACGCGCCGGATCTTCTGCATCCGAAGAAGGGGGGGCCGGAAGAGGCCAGCACGTCACTGCTCGGCGCTCGATCGGTGCTGGCCGAGCTGGACGACGCCGACTTCAGCGCCGACCTGCTGGAGCAGCGCTGCCGCGAGGCCGCCGAGGCGGCCGGCATGAAGGCCGGCGACTTCTTCTCGCCGATCCGGGTCGCCGTGACCGGGCGCACCGTGTCACCACCGCTCTTCGCCTCGCTGGAGCTGCTCGGCCGCGAGCGATCGCTGGCGCGCATCGACGATGCGCTCGCCAAGCTCACTCCCGTGGCCGCCGCATGAGCGAGCACGCACCGGGCGAGCTGGCCCCCCGCCTGGATGAGCTGATCGACGCCGAGCTGCTGGTTCCGATCCGATCTTCCTCGGGAGAGGTGCCTGACGCCGAGCGGCTCTCGACCGACGCCTACCGCCACGGCACCGACGATGCCGGCGAGCGGTTCATCGCCGCCTTCACCTCGCCCGACGCGCTCCGCGACTTCGGCCCTCCGGGCAGCGACCACGTGCGCGTGGCCGCCCGCGACCTCTTCGAGCGTGCCGATGCGGCCCAGGAGCGGATCGTGGTCGATCCTGGCGCGCCGACCCAGGTCGAGATTGCGATCGGCGTGCTGCCGTTCCTGGCGGCCGGAATCGATCCCAACCGACCGGATGCGCTGCGCGCCCGTCGGCCGCTGGGCGAGCTGCCCCCGCTGGAGGTGCCGGAGCAGGTGCCTGACCCCTTCGGACGCGAGCTGCGCGCCGCCCTCGAGGACCTGCCGCAGGTGGAGCGTGCGTGGCTCCTGCGCGCCGGCACCGCCTGGACGGCCGGCGTGCAGCTGGTCCCCGACGCCGTGCTGGGCGATTTCGACGCCGTGCGGAACCGTCTTCACGCCGTGGCGACGGAGCATCTCGGCTCACGCCGGCTCCTGGCCGTCACGGACCTGCGCGCTGCGGCCCTGCGCGAGATCTACGACTCGACCGCAGCGCCATTCTTCGTCCGCCATCCGGAGCGCAAGAGCCTCCTGGGGCGCATCTTCCGGGGCTAAGCAGTCGGCGGCCATTACGGCACGAGGACGAGGCGCCCATCCATATCGCCGGCCCGAAGGCGAGCATGGGCCGCGGCCGCTTCGCGCAGCGGCATGGTCTCCACCTCCCAGGACAGGCGGCCGCGCTGCGCCAATCGGACGACGTCGCGCAAGTCCTCGCGAGAGCCCCAGGCGACGGTCGTGAGCCACGACTCGACGGGCAACCGGTCGAAGCCGAACGGAAGATGCCCACCGGCCTCACCGACCAGGAGCACCAGGCCATCCGGCGCCACGACGGTGCTTGCGTGGGCCAGGGTCTCGTCGTTGCCGACGAAGTCGAAGACCACATCGGCCGAGGCGCCCATCGCCTTGAGCGTCATGGCCGGATCTCCATCGAGCAGACCGATATCCGCGCCCAGCGTCGACGCCCGTTCCAGTCGAGTGGGATCCAGCTCGCGCACGGCAACCTGGAGGTCTCGTCCGACGCGCAGCAGGCGCAGGTACTGGAGCGCGAACTGGCCCAAAGCCCCGCAGCCGATGAGGAGCACCCTCGCACCGGGGACCAGCCAGGGCTGGGCGCGACGCACCGCGCGGTGCGGCGTGACGCCGGCATCGGCCAGGGGCGCGGCGCGCACCGGATCCAGAGACCGCAGCGGCACCAGGTGGCGCGGGTGCGGCACGAGCAAAGCCTCGGCGTAGCCGCCATCGACCTGGAAGCCGGGGGCACGCGAGGTGGCGCAGCGTTGCTCGGCGCCGACGATGCACTCCCGGCATTCCCCACAACCCCAGCCACCGAACACGATCACGGGGTCACCGATTGCCAGGCTCGCTCGACGGAGCAGCAGGCCCGCCTCGTCGCCCGCGGCGTCGAGAAAGCCCGCGACCTCGTGGCCCAGGGTCAGCGGGAGCTCGACACGCGTCTGGGTGCCATCGACGATGTGAAGGTCGGTGTGGCACACCCCGCAGGCGGCGACCCGGACGCGGACCTCGCTGCCGGTCGGCTCGGGGAGGGCGACCTCTTCGAGGCCCAGCTCCTCGCCGGGCGCATGTAGCCGCACCGCGAGCATCGGACGGCCTAGGAGCCGGCGGGGGCGTCCTCGGTCACGGCCGGGATCGGCTCAGGGAGGGCGCCCACGACCTTGTCGATGAGCGTTTCAGGCTCGGCGGGATCGATCACGGAACGGAGGAACCCGTCGCGATCCGCGACGATGGCCACCGGCTTGGTGACGTTCACATTGGCGCCATCGGCGACCGTCTCGATGCCGAGGAGCCCGACCGCGGACTGCCGCTCATCGCTGAAGAGCAGGAAGGGGAGTGCCTCAGCCTTGGCAAACTCGGTCTGCTGCTGCTCCGAATCGGTGCTGATGGCAGCGACGGCAATGCCGGCCTCGTGCAGCCGGTCGTGGCCCGCCACCAGCGCCTCGATCGTCTTCAGGCCGCGTCGGCGGCCCGCGCCCTTCAGCGTCGGTGCGCCGAAGAACAGGAAGACCACCGGCTGCTTCGTCACGAAGCTGCGAAGGTTGAGGAGGAACCCGTCCGTGGCGCGCAGGCCGACCGACGGCAGCGGATCGCCGATGGATAGCTTCATGCCCATCAGCCGATTGTAGCGGCGCCCAGGCGCAGGCTGCCGCCGGACCGATGAATGAGCCCATCGCGCTCGAGGCCGGCCAGAACGCGCTCCCAGTCACCATCGCCGAGCTCGGGACCGATGCGCTTCGCGCCTGCCGCCAGGCGCTCGCGAGCGACCGTCTCGGACATGTCGTGCTCGGGAACGGCGGAAAGGACGCGCACGAGGGCGCCCCGGTAGGCACGATCCGACCCTCGCAGCGGGGCCTGGCGAGGCATCGGCACCGCGGCGGCGCGTCCGCGCGACGGACAGCCGACCGCGATGGGGCACTGCTCGCAGCGCGGGGCACGCGAGCGGCAGATGGCCGCCCCGAACTCCATGGTGGCGTGGGTCCACGCGCTCACCTCGGGGCCGTGTCCGGGGGCGGCCAACGCATCGGCCAGCGACTGAAGGCGCGAGGCCACGTCGGGTCCGCCGAACCGCCGCAACAGCCAGCGTCGGACGTTCGTGTCGACCACTCCGACGGCACTGCCGAAGGCCAGGGACGCCACCGCGCGTGCGGTGTACGGCCCGATCCCGGGCAGGCGTTCCAGTCCGGCCACGTCGGCCGGCCAGCCCTCGCGGGCGACCGCTGCGGCCGCGCGTTGCAGGGAGAGCGCACGGCGGTTGTAGCCCAGCCCGCTCCATTCGGCCAGCACGGCGGCCGGCGACGCGGCGGCCAGTTCAGCGACGGTCGGAAAGCGCGCCATGAACCGCGGGAATCGCTCGGCAATTCGCGATGCCTGCGTCTGCTGGAGCATCACCTCGCTGACCAGGACGGCGTACGGGTCGCGGGTGCGACGCCACGGAAAGTCGCGATGCTCGACGGCGTACCAGCCGAGGAGCGCTTCGCGAGTCTCGGGCAGGCCGGACGATGCGGTCACGCGGTCGAGGGTAGCAGTGGAGCCGTCGGACGCATCGGTCCATGGTGGTGCGCTACCGTTGCGGCGCCATGAGCTACCGATTGCTGTGCCTGGACGCAGGTTTCACGCTTCTCTCGCCGCGCCGCACCCTGGCCGATGCGCTCTCGGAGGTGCTCATCGCCGATGGCCACACCATCACCCCCGACGAGATGCGGACCGCCTGGGAGGAGGCCGACCGCTGGTTCTGGGACGAGTACCACCGGCCCGGCAATGACACGTGGAGCGATGACGAGCGAATCGAGGACTACTGGCGCCAGTACCACAGCGTCATGCTCGGGCGGCTGGGCATGCATGCCCAGCGGGAGGTGCTCGACCGCATCCTGGCCAGCCAGTTCGCCTCCGAGTCATGGGAGCCCTTTCCGGACGTGGAGCCGATGCTGGCCGCCGTGCGCGAGATGGGTGACGTGCGGATCGGGATCGTGAGCGATTGGGGATCGAACCTGCGCGGAATCCTCGTCGAGCTCGAGCTGGATGGATACCTGGACTTCGTCCTGCCGTCCGGCGCCGTGGGCGTCGCAAAGCCGAATCCCGCGTTCTTCCGCATGGCGCTCGAGGAGGCCGGAGTCGAGCCGCGCGAGGCGCTGATGGTAGGTGACTCATATCGTGCGGACGTGCTGGGCGCGTGGGGCGCCGGCATGGATGCGGTCTGGCTCAATCGCCACGAGGGCATCAACATCACCCCCGCGGGTGAGCCGATGCCGACCGATGTCCACCGCATCCACTCGCTCGAGGAGCTGCCCGCCATCGTGCGCCAGGGCGGGCCCCTGCCACGCGGCGAGGGCATCGCGGCCGCCTCGGCGTCGACGAGCTGAGGCCGGGCGTGTCCGGTCGTGAGTCCATGGTCGTGGTCGACAAGTTCGGCGGATCGGTGCTGCGCCGACCGGAGGACATCGCCGCGGCCGTCGCCGTCGTGGAGCGGCAGCGAACCGCCGGCCTGCGCCCGGTGGTGGTGGTCAGCGCCTTCGAAGGAGTGACCGATACGATCCTGGGCGCCGCCCGGGTGCTCCTGCCCGATGGCGGGGCCTGGCTGCGCGACCCGGCGCAGGACGCAGACTCGGGGCTGGCCCGCGAGACCGACCGTGCCCTGGCCACCGGCGAGGCGCTTTCCGCGGCCCTCTTCGCCCTGGGCCTTCAGGCGCGCGGCATCCCGGCGCGATCCTTCTCGGGTGCGGAGGCCGGCATCCGCACCGCGGCGGCGCACCTCGGCGCGGAGGTGCGTCGCGTGCTCTCGCGGCCGTTGCGTGCCGCGCTGGCCGAAGGGCTTGTGCCGGTGGTGGCCGGTTTCCAGGGCATCGGCACGCACGGCGAGCTCACCACGCTCGGCCGTGGGGGGACGGACCTGTCTGCCGTGGCATTGGCCGTCGCGTTGCGAGCCGCGCGTTGCGAGCTGTTCAAGGACGTCGGGGGTGTTTTGGAGGCCGATCCGCACCTGGTGCCAGGCGCCCGATTCCTGCCGACGGTGGACGCACGCCAGCTGGAGCTACTTGCCGAGATGGGTGCCGAGGTGGTGCATCCGGTTGCCGTGCGTCGCGCCCGCCGGGGACGCCTGCACCTCGTGGTTCGCGCCCTGGACGACGACGCGCCGCAGACGGTGGTGCGGCCAACTTCCCGTGATGATGACGGCGTCCTCATGTTGGCGGTGGACCGCATGGAGCGTATGGCTCGCATCAGCCTCGTCGGCCCGGCGGCCCTGACGCCCGAGGTCCTTCCTCTGCCGGCCCACGGCGAGGGTTCGTTCGACGAAGGCGGGCTGCGCGTCGTCTGGGCGGAGGTGCCCCTGGCATCGGCGGCCTCTGCGGCTCAGGCGGTGCACGCCTCCTTCATGGGGCGGCCGGCCGGTTGAATCCGCTGTCCGTCGCCGGGGCGGCCGGCCGGTTGAATCCGCTGATATCGCTGCTAGCCCTAACGGACATCACAATCCGGCCTCGCCGGCGGTTTGGGTGCTCGATCACTCATGGTCATGCTCGAGCGTGGGCCATTGAGCGTGTCCGTGAGCGGTTCAGCGGCCAGCTTGGGGCCGACAGCGGGCCAGATTGGGCCGACGGAGGCCGGTAGCGGCCAGCCTGGACGTTCGGTAACGTTAGTGGCGATAAACGCGCCGTTGGCGTAAGGAGGAGCCAATCTGAGTCCGCCCTTACCGAAGCCTCGGCATTCATGCTCGGGCGGCGGATGGGCGCGCGCGTGCTCGACGGGTTCCTCACGGACCTTGAGTCGGGCGCCTATTCGCTCGACTGTGGAGAGCGCGATCTGGCCCGGATCCGCGAGCCTTGCCGATGCAGCCGTGATCGCCTGCGCGGAGCGGAGCGGCGGGCGCGTCCTCACACTCGATCGGCAAGATTTCGGCGTCGTCGCGCGGGACGCGCGGATCAGCCTGTTCCCAACCGCGGTCGACTGACCCGAGTCCCGAGAACGCCGCCCCGGTCGGCACCGAGGCGACGGCTTTGGGGAAGGGGATGGGCGGGCCGCGGTCCGCCCATCGGTCCATCAGCGGCGGCGCGAGCGGTCGCGGCGCACGCGCACCACCACCGTTGTCGTCGATCCACCCAGGAGGACCATTCCTGCCAGGAGCACGAGCGACGCCGAGGCGGTGCTCATCGCCGTGTCGGGCAGGACCACGACGGCCGGTCCGCCGGTGTTTGTCAGCGTGCCCCCACGACTCGGGTTGTTCCCACCAGTGCCACCACCCGGCGGAGGCGGCGGAGGCGGCGGCGGTGGAGGAGGAGGAGGCGGTGGAGGAGGAGGAGGAGGCGGTGGAGGAGGCGGTGGAGGAGGAGGAGGAGGCGGTGGCGGGCCCAGTGGGTTCAGCGGCGGATCGCACGCAGTCACCCAGAAGACCTTGTGCTTCGTGTCCGCCCCCTGCGAACCGTCGGCGTTGACCGTCAGCTTGACGTGATAGCCCTGCTGCGGATGAATCGGGTATGACTTGAGCTCATCCGTGAGGTCGTACTCGCGCCAAGCGTCAAGATCGGTTCCGCCGCCTGCGGCGTCGTGCCCGATGAAGATCTTCTCCTCGTGCAGGAGCAGGCCCGTGCCGGTCGGCGGGTGCGCCTCGAAGGTGACCTCGGCCATGAGTTCGCGTCCCATATCAAAGCCGTAGAAGTCGACCTCGAACTTGCAGCCAACGTGTGGCTCGTTGTCGGGGTGGCTGTCCCACTCGACTCCGTCGATCTTCACTGTCCCGTTGTTGCCCGGTGGATTCTTGGCCGCCACCGGCGCCGCGACGACGAGCGCCAACAGCATCGACAGCGTGATGATGAGTAGTCCGGTCGATCGCCGGATATAGCGTGGCAGCATCGTCGCCCTCCCTGGTGTGCCTGATCATCTGCTTGGATCAGGCTCGTTTCGACCGTAACCGATGGTCCTACCGAGCGGTAGTACCTTCGGTGGTGCGGTCGGGGAGAGTGCCTGCCAGAGGCTGCCAGTGCGGTGCGCGGGGTGGTGCCAGCGCGCACCGGGATTCTCAGCCCGCGAGGGCCTCATGGTCGGCCACCGGGCCGCGCGGACCCAGCTGGAGGAGGACGGCCGCGACCAGGATGAGTCCACCACCGATGAGCTGGACGACGGTCGGTTTCTCGGCCAGCAGCCAGGCGGCCAGGAGCACGCCGACGACCGGCTCCAGCATGGCCAGGATCGCGGCGCGTGACGGCCCCAGGATCCGGATGCCGGTGATGTACGCGACGGTCGGCACCCCGGCTCCGATGACTCCCGCCACCAGCACCGGCCAGAGCGCCTGGACCGATGCGACCGGCGCCGCCAGGGCCGACACGCTACTGGTCGCCACGGCGATCAGCACATAGAGCGTCATCGCGCCGCCCATCGTCAGTGCGGCCGCCTGCGGCCCGGGAACGTGGGCAAACCCATGGCGCGCGGCGAGCACGTAGACGACCTGCGCCAGGCCACCGATGAAGGCGAGTCCCACGCCCAGCACATCGACCTGGCCGATGCCGCCATCGGTGCCCGCCAGGACCAGCACCAGTCCGGCGAGGGAAGTGCCCAGCGAAGCCCAGCGCAGCCGATCCAGGCGCTCGCCGAACCAGACCACCGAGACCACGGCAACCAGCGCGGGGTACAGGTAGAAGACCAGCAGGGCAAGCGCGATGCTGATGCGCGTGAAGGCCACGAACACGCTGAAGTTCAGAATGGTGTTCGCGACCGCGGCGGCCACCATGAACCAGCGGTCGCCGCGCGGCACGTCTCGCAGCGCGACCGGGCGCGCCACACCGAGCGCCAGGCGCGCACCGATGAAGAAAGCCACGACCGTAGCACCCAGCCCTGCGCGCCAGGCGACCAGCGCCAGCGAGTCGACGCCCGCATCCTGGGCGAAGCGGCTCAACGGTCCGAGCGTCGCGAAGCACACGGCGGCGAGGACGATCAGCCCCGCGCCGGCGAGATCGGCGCGGGGCGCGGGCTTGCGCGCGGTCATCGAGGGGCGACCGGCTCTACCTCTGCCTCGGCGGCGGCCAGCTCGGCCACCAGGTGATCGCGCTCGGCCGCCAGCGCATCGGTCCGGTCACGCAGGGCGTTGTGGCGCTCGACGAGCTCGCGGACAAGCGATGCATCGGTGTAGATGGAGGGGTCCGCCAGGCGATCGGTGACCTCGGTCAGCTCCCGGTCGGCGGCGGCCGCATCGGTCTCGGCGCGGGCCAGGGTGCTGCGCAGGGTCCGGGTGCGCCGGTGGCGGGCATTGCGCCGCTCGGCCTCGTGACGCTTTCGAGAGGCCGCGTCCTGGGCCGACTCGCGAGGCTTCGGCGCTGCCGCCACCACGCCGCGTGGCGTGGCACGCGCGCCCTCGACCGCGCCGCGGGTCTCGATGTCGACGCCGCGCTTGGCGGCGTAGTACTCGAAGTCGCCCGGGTACACCGTCGCGTTGCCGTCGTTGACCTCGATGATCACGTTCGCCACGCTTCGGATCAGGTATCGGTCATGGGTGATGAGGACGATGGTGCCGGTGAAGGCGTTGAGTGCGTCCTCCAGGACGTCGCGGCTCTGGATGTCCAGGTGGTTGGTCGGCTCGTCCAGGCAGAGCAGGTTGGCCGGATCGGCCAGCAGCTTGGCCAGCGCCAGCCGGGTCTGCTCCCCACCGGAGAGGATCCCGACCTGCTTGTCCACCGCCGACCCCGAGAACAGGAAGGCGCCAAGCAGCTTGCGCATGTCGGTGGTGGACATCATCGGTGCCGAGTCGTTGAGCTCGTTGAAGACGGTGTTGTCCGCGTTGAGCGCCTCGATCTGGTGCTGCGCGAAGTACGCCACGCGCACGTTGCTGCCCAGCTCGCGGGTCCCGCCCTCGAAGGCCAGGACGCCTGCCAGGATCTTGAGCAGGGTCGATTTGCCGGCACCGTTCGGACCGATGAGGGCCACCCTCTGACCGCGCTCGAGCTGGAGGTCGAGGTCGCCGCCGTAGACTCTCGTTTCGCCATAGCGCTTTTCAATGTCGGTCAGGGTGATCACCGTACGGCCGCTGCGCTGCGGCTCGGGGAAGCGAAACTTGACGGACTTCGCGCGCGCGCCGGGGGAGGCGACGCGGTCCAGCCGCTCCAGCGCCTTCACGCGCGACTGGACCTGGCGCGCCTTGGAGGCCTTGTAGCGGAACCGATCGATGAAGGCCTGGGTGTGGGCGATCTTGCGTTGCTGGTTCTTCGCCGCGGACTCCAATTGCGCCATGCGCTCGGCGCGCTGCTCGACGAAGTCGGCGTAGTCGCCCACGTACTCGGTGGCGCGGGCGTCGTGCAGCTCCAGGACGCGGTTCGCGACCTCGTTGATGAAGTCGCGGTCGTGGCTGACCAGCACGATGGCACCGGCGTACACGGCAAGGAATCCGGTGAGCCATTCGACCGATGCCAGGTCGAGGTGGTTGGTCGGCTCATCGAGCAGCAGCACGTCCGGGTTCTGGAGAAGGAGCCTGGCGAGCGCCGTGCGCATCATCCAGCCACCACTGAGGCGGCCGATGTCGCCGTCCATGTCGGCATCGGCGAAGCCAAGTCCGGCCAGGATGCGCCTTGCCTCTGCTTCCAGGCCGTAGCCGCCCATGGCCTCGAACCGATGCTGGAGGCGGCCGTACTCGTCCATCAGCTCGTGCAGCTCTGCCTCATCCGCGGCGTCCTCCAGCTCGGTTTCGATGTGACGCATGCGCCGCTCGATGCCGCTCACCTCACCGGCGCCGGCGAGGACCTCGGCCAGCACGCTGCGCCCGCGGCTCTCGGCGACCTCCTGGCGCAGGTAGCCGATGACGGTGTCCCTTGCTCGCGTGATGGTGCCGGCGTCCGGCTCCTGGTCGCCGGTGATGAGCTCGAGCAGCGTCGTCTTGCCCGCCCCGTTGGGGCCGACGACCGCGATGCGACGCCCGGCGCTGATCATCAGGCCGACGTCGCTGAAGAGGTGCTGCGCGGCGTGGCTCTTCGACACGCCCGCGATCGTCACGAGGCTCATGGGGCGTCGAGGCGAGCGCCCGAGGTGTCGAAACGCAGGCGAGTGGCCATCCCGGCGACCCCCGATGCGTTCCAG
>JBDSGF010000075.1:0-5329 GCA_039919135.1 Candidatus Limnocylindria bacterium
ACCGCCGCATCGAGGGCGCGCACGTCCTCGCCATCGATGACGACGGTCGCATCCTGGTGGTCCGCACCACGTACCTGGGGCCGGGCTGGATGCTCCCGGGCGGCCGTGTCGAGCACGGCGAAACGCCACATGCGGCGGCGGCCCGCGAGACGCGCGAGGAGACCGGCCTGGACGTTGTCGTCGAGCGGCTTGTGCTGGTGGATGCGCGCCGGAGCGGCGACGTCAGCTTCGTGTTCGCGGCACGCTTGGCGGGCGGCGAGCTGGAGCCGCAGCTCGGCGAGATCGCCGAGGCCGGCTGGGTGCCGCGCGAGGAGATCGGTCGCACCTCGCCGCGGCTGCATCGGCTCCTGGAGATCATTGACGTTGCGGGGGATGGAGTGGCGTATATAGGTCTGGACGATCCGCATCGCTGATTGCCCTGGGGTTGTTGCATGGCCCGACTGGGGGTCGCTTTCCGCCCCAATGCTCGCCACGCGAGTCCTATCCAGGGTTGTCATCGGTTCCACGCCGGCCCGCGCCGCCGCCCGAGCGTGGAGCCACGACGCATTCGGAGTCGATCTCTTACCCCGTGAGAATCTGCGTCGGTCGAACCCGCGATTCCACGGATAGCGTCCCGCTGGTGAGAGTTAGGCAGAAGGGCAACGCGGGAGGGCCTTCCTCCGCGCCCCGCTCGACGTTGACCCGTGGGGCGGGGCTATCGTGCAACGAGCGAGGCAGGACGACCAAGCTCCGTGCCGTTCAGACCCATGGGGCGGGTTTGAGAGCCATCGGACGAGGAAAATGCGCGAGCTCCGTGGCGATTGACCCGTGGGGCGGGTGGAGGACGACGGAGCCGCCCCTGCTTGGTCGTTAGCCCCGTGGGGCGGGTAGGCGAACCGCCCCCGGGGACAGGCGCCTGCCGCCGGCGAGCCTAGAATCGATCCGTGAGCCCCCATAGCGCACTCCCGGATCAGCTGCGGGCCGCCCTGCGGCGGCTGCCGACGAAGCCGGGCGTGTACCTCATGCAGAACGCCTACGGGCGCGTGCTGTACGTCGGCAAGGCGGACTCCCTGCGGAGCCGGGTGCGCTCGTACTTTGCGGCGCGCGGGCCGGAGGACGCGAGGATCGCCCGCATGGTGACGGAGGTGGCGGGCGTCGAGTACATCGTCACCGACACGGTGTCCGAGGCCTGCCTGCTCGAGAGCAACCTCATCAAGGAGCACCGGCCGCGCTTCAACATCCGGCTGCGCGACGACAAGAGCTACCCGTTCGTGAAGATCACGCTGGGCGAGGACTTCCCGCGGATCGTCCGCACGCGGCGGTTGGTGCGCGACGGGAGCCGCTACTTCGGTCCCTATGCGAGCGCCTCCAGCGTGGACGAGACGCTGAAGCTGCTGCGCAAGATCTTCCCGTTCCGGACGTGCGACCTGGACATCCCCGAGGGAAAGCGGGTGCTCGAGCGACCCTGCCTGCTCTACTTCATCAACCGATGCCAGGGTCCCTGCATCCAGGCTATCCCCAAGCCGGAATACCGCGAGACCATCGGCCAGATCGTCGACTTCCTGGACGGCAAACAGGAGCCGATCGCGACGCAGCTGCGCCGCGAGATGGAGGGCCACAGCGATGCCCTTCGCTTCGAGCAGGCGGCGACGACGCGCGATAAGCTGCGCGCCGTCGAGCGGACCATGGAGCAGCAGAAGATGGCCGCCTTCAGCCGAGCCGAGCACGATGTGATCGGCATGGCGCGCGACGACGACGACGCCTGCGTGCAGGTCATGCAGGTGCGCAACGGCAAGCTCATCGGCCGCGAGCATTTCATCGTCGAGGGCGCCCGCGACGTGACCGACGCCACCGTCCTCGGCTCATTCCTTCAGCAGTACTACGCCAGCACCGATGCGGTGCCCCGCGCCCTCCTGGCTCCGCTCATGCCGGCCGAGTCTGATGACCTGGCAGCCTATCTCGCCGACCGTCGGGGCGTGCGCGTCACCATCAGAGTGCCGGAGCGCGGCGAGAAGCGACGCCTGGTGGCCCTGGCAACGAGCAACGCGGTCGAGGCGCTGGCACGCGAGCGCGCCGAATGGATGGCCGATACCTCCCGGCGCGACGAGGCCCTCACCGAGCTGGCCGCTGCGCTCGGCCTTACCCGCACGCCAGAGCGAATCGAGTGCTACGACATGAGCAACATCCAGGGCACCAGCGCCGTGGGGAGCATGGTGGTGTTCATCGATGGCCGCCCCGAGCCGAAGGAGTACCGGCGCTTCCGGATCCGCTCTGGTGACACGCCGGACGACTTCCGGATGATGGCCGAGGTGCTCCGGCGCCGCTTCAGCCGTGTGGCGAAGCTGCGCCACGAAACCGGCGCCCTGTCGCTCGACGCTGTCGGCGCCGACGAGGTCCCCGAGGAGGACGGCGATCGGCCACGCGAGGTGGGCTGGGCCGTGCCTGATCTCGTCATCGTCGACGGCGGAAAGGGACAGCTCTCGGCGGCCGTGGGCGTCATGGATGAGCTGGGCATCCGCGACGTGCCTCTGTCCGGGCTGGCAAAGCGATTCGAGGAGCTCCACCTGCCGGGCCGATCCGCACCGGTGGTCCTGCCTCGCCGCTCGCAGGCGCTCTACCTGGTGCAGCGCATCCGCGATGAGGCGCATCGGTTCGCCATCACCTACCACCGCGACGTGCGCAGCAAGAAGGCGTTGCGCAGCGAGCTCGACGAGATCGCGGGCATCGGTCCCGGACGCAAGAAGGCGCTCCTCAAGCGATTCGGGTCGGTGCGGCGCATCAGGGAGGCGTCGATTGAGGAGGTGGCGGCCACGCCGGGGATCAGCCCCGACCTCGCCGAGCTCCTGAAGGCGCACCTCGCCCGCGAGGGCATGCTGGCGTGACCGTCCGAAGGCTCGATGTGTGCGCGGGTCGCACGCATCGGCCAACCTTCGGCGAGCCGAGGCCTGATCGGCCTCCTTGGTGGCTGGATCGTGCCCTGGAGGCAACTATCGGCCAGGCAAACGCCCGGACCGGCGAGAAACAGCCGTCTCCTTCGCCGATGCGTGCGGTGGGCGCACGCCGGCCCGTGGCGGGCGCCCCACCTGTCTCGGCTATACTGGCGCCGCCCGCCGCTGGTGAAGCGGCGTGTTTCGTGTCCGCGGCACCTCGCGCCCGCACGACATCCCGAATGATCTGAGGGACTGACGGCCGTAGCATGACCTGGCGTCGCATCGCCCCGTGGGTGATCGGGGTGATCGCCCTGGTGGCGATCTTCATCAACCTGCCGCGTATCACGCTCGGCCTCGACTGGCTGCCCGACGAGGTGGCCGGGGTCCAGTTCCGCACCGTGCTGGGCCTCGACCTGGAGGGCGGCCTGCGCGTCACGCTCGAGGCGCAGTCGCAGGACGACCAGGCGGTCACCGAGGAGCAGGTCGAGACCGCGCGCAGCATCATCGAGCGGCGCGTCGCCGGCATCGGCGTCAGCGAGCCCCAGGTGCGCACCGAGACCGGCGGCGACGGTTCCCGCAGGATCGTGGTCGAAATTCCCGGCGTGAGCGACGAAAACCAGGTCCGGCAGCTCGTCGGCTCCACCGGTCAGCTCCAGTTCATCGACCCGCAGGGCCAGCAACTGACCGACGGCCAGGACATCGAGCCGCTGCTCGAGAGCGGCGCCGTGCGGGAGCTCTTCAACGGCGGAGAGATCAATGACGGCAGCGTCGCGCCGGCGGCCGACGGCAACCTCGTGGGTGTCCAATTCACCCTCGCGGACCGGGGCAGCGACATCTGGTGCGAGTTCACCACCGCCAATGTCACGCGGCCGGGCCCCATCGCGCTGGACGGCGCGGTCATCACGGCGCCGACGATCCGTGGAGCAATCTGCGGCGGCGAGACGCTCATCACCGTGGGTCCTCCGACCGAGGAAAATGAGGCGGAGCGCACGAACCTGTACAACACGCTGCGCTTTGGTGCCCTGCCCATATCGCTCAACGAGCAGGGCTTCCAGACGGTGGACCCGACCCTGGGTGCGGGCTTCCTGGTCCAGGCACTGGTGGCCGGTGGGGTCGGGCTCCTCCTCGTGCTTCTCTTCATGATCGCGTACTACCGGCTGCCGGGCGTGCTGGCCGCCCTGGCGCTCATCTTCTATACGCTCGTGATGTACGCGATCTTCCGAATCATCGGCGTCACCCTCACCCTCGCCGGGGTCGCCGCCTTCATTCTGTCCATCGGTATGGCGGTCGATGCCAATATCCTCATCTTCGAGCGCATGAAGGAGGAGATCCGGGCCGGCAAGACGCTCGGCCCGGCCATCGAGGCCGGCTTCAACCGCGCCTGGTCGAGCATCCTCGACTCGAACGTCTCCAGCCTGCTGGTGGCCGGCTGGCTCTACTGGCAGGGCACCACCGTCGTCAAGGGCTTTGCGCTGGTCCTCATCATCGGCGTGCTGGTCAGCATGTTCAGCGCCGTCACCGTTACCCGGACGATGCTCCGCTACGTCATTCGCACGAGCTGGGGTCGCCGGCTCGAGCTCTACCACGTGGAGCGCTAGGTCATGTATGACATCGTCGCCAGGCGCAACCTGTGGTTCGCCATCAGCGCGCTCCTCACCATCCCGGGCCTGATCTTCATCTTCCTTGGCGGCCTCAAGCCATCCATCGACTTTACCGGCGGGACCGAATGGGAGGTCCGGTACGCGGAAGAGCCGACCGCCGCGGAGATGACCGATGCGCTCACCGCCATCGGATACGACGAGGTCGTCGTGACCGAGCTGGCCGATGGATTCCTGCGGATCCGCACCGAGCCGATCGACCTCATTCCGCCGGGAGGGATCCAGCCTTCTTCATCAGCCTCGGCCGTCCCGAGCGCGAGCGCCTCCGCCAGCGCCGATGCCTCCGCCAGCGCGGCCCCTTCCGCCAGCGCCGATGCCTCCGCCAGCGCGGCCCCTTCCGCCAGCGCCGCGCCGTCTGCATCGGTCTCCGCCAGCGCCGAGCCGTCCGCATCGGCCTCTGCCAGCGCCGCGCCGAGCCCGTCGGCGGAGCCGACCCCGGCGCCGATCGCCGAGGGCACCGAGTTCGCCGGCCTGGAGGGCGACCTCGAGGACCAATTCGGGGCGGGCGACCCGCGCAGCGTTCGCACCGTGGGGCCCATCATCGGCGCCGATCTCATCCGCACCTCCGCGATCCTGATCATCATCGGCGAGCTCTTCATCCTGGGCTACCTGTGGATGCGCTTCGGCTTCCTGTTCGGGACCGCGGCTATCGTGGCCCTGCTCCATGACGTCGTCCTGGTTGTGGGCACGTTCGCCATCCTGGGGTACTTCTTCAACCTCGAGTTCGACGCGCTCTTCGTGACCGCCCTCTTGACGATCATC
>JBDSGF010000076.1:0-6553 GCA_039919135.1 Candidatus Limnocylindria bacterium
GGCTTCGGCTATTCCGGGAACGGCGTCGCACCGACCTTCATGGGCGGACAGATCCTGTCCTCGCTCGCGCTCGGCCAAGACAACGTCTGGACGCGATCCGGGCTGACGCAAGGGCGGCGCGGAGGGCGTCCTGGCCATCGGCCTGCCCCCTGGCGCGCTGCCGACGAAGGCTCCCTTCGGGGACGCACCGATGGGCGTGGCGGCAAAGATCGAGGACGGCAATCTCGCGCGACGCGCCGGCGACGTCGTCAGCATCGCCATCCTGCGTCAGCTGGGCCTGGTGACCGATCCGCTGGCCGGGCCGCTGGTCGACTATGCGGCTCCGCCCATCGTCGATCCACGCGGCGGCAGCTCGGGCGACGTGCGCTCCGTCCTCCGGTTGGTCTGAACGCCCGTCAGCGATCGAGCGTCAGCGACTCGACGGTGGCGTCCGCACTCAGGCCCGGCTGCGGGCCTCCGAGCAGGACGTAGGCGACGCCTTCAATGGATACCGCGCCGTGCCCATGGTGCGGCTCGCTCATCTCCGGCAGGGTGGTGATGTCGCCGTCGGCCGTGATGCACTCCGACGTCCTGAATGCGCCGCCGGGAGCCTCCCCGCCGGTGAGGCAGGCGCCCAGCACCGAGTCGTGGAAAGCGGCCACGCCGCCGCGCGCCGTGGGCAAGGGCTCCAACTGCGTGATCGCGGTGCCCGAGACGACCTCCACCGTGGCGAGATTGGTGTCGAGCCCACCGACTCGACCGCCCAGCAGCCAGACCGTTCCGGCGCCGTCCGACGTGGCCGCCAGGTGCTCGCGCGGCCCAGCCATGGTGCCGATCCGCTCCCACGATCCGTCGGTCAGCACGAAGATGTCAGCGCTCACGCCCTCGATGCCCACGCCTCCGGCGTAGAGAACTCTCTCGCCGTCCCACGCCGCGGCTCCGGCGCCGCGCGGATCCGGCAGGGCGGGGCCCTCTTCCCATTGGTCATCGCCGTCGGCGAGGGTCAGGACCAGCTCGCTCGGTCGGTTGAAGGCAGAGCCGAAGTAGCCGCCCATGAGCAGCAGGCGCTCGCCGTCCGACACCAGCGCGGCGTGGTGCACCGATGATGGCAGCGACGGACCATCGGACCATTGGCCGGTTGCCGGGTCGAAGATCTCCACATCGGTCAGGGCTTCGCCCAGCGGCGAGAGGCCGCCGGCCAGCCAGATTCGGCCGTCGTGCGCCGCTACCGCCATCTCCAGGCGGGCGAACGGCGCGCTCTCCAGCACTTCCCACTCCCCGTCGGTGGAGGAGGGAGGCGGGGCGGCCGTGGCGCAGCCAACTGCCAGCGTCGCCAGCAGCGGCCCGATCAGTGTGCGACCGGCACGTGACATGCGTGTAGCGTAGTGACCGCGATGCGACTCCGTGCTGCCGCCATTGGTCTGCTCAATGGCGCTCTGTGTCTCGGCGGTTGCACGGGTGAGTCGCCATCGGTCTCGGAGCAGGAGGGCGGCGTGCGCTACGTGGCACTGGGTGATTCGTACACCATCGGCACGTCGGTCACCGAGGCCGAGCGCTGGCCGAACCAGCTTGTCGAACGCGTTGGCAAGCTCGACCTGGTCGGCAACCCGGCCGTGAGCGGATACACCTCGGCCGACCTCATCGACGAGGAGCTGCCCCTGCTCGACGGTCTGCGACCGGAGCTGGTGACCGTGCTCATCGGGGTCAACGACGTGGTGCAGGGCGTATCGGATCTCCACTACGCCGGGAACGTGGCGATCATCTTGGAGGAGCTTCGCACCAGGCTGCCGGCGGAGCGCATCTTGTGCGTGGCGACGCCCGATTACACGCTCACGCCGCAGGGTGCCGGCTTCGGTGATCCCGCCCAGCAGAGCGACGCCATCGTGCGCGTCAACGCCATCCTGCGCGGGGCATGCGAAGCCCGAGGCATGCGCTTCGTGCCGGAGATCTTCGAGATCAGCCAGATGGTGAGCGACGACCCCTCGCTGGTGGCTTCCGACGGGCTCCACCCTTCCGGCGCGCAATATCGGCTGTGGGTGGACGTGATCGAGCCGGTCGTCGCGCAGCTCCTCGAGTGATGAGGCGCAGGAGGCCATTGGCGCGGAGCCTGTCGATGATGCCGAGCGCCTCGTCGGAAGGCTCGCTCTCCGGCATGAGCCGGTAGGCGTCGAGCGCGCACAGCGCCAGAGGGACGGGCAGATCCAGCTGGCGCCACGCCTCGGTCGCGCGGCGGAACCGGGCGCGCGCGTCAGGGTCGCCGGCGAGCGCCGCAAGCCCGGCCGAAAGGGTCAGGATCTCGGCTTCGCTGGCCCGGCCGGAGATCGGCGCGGCCGTGAGGTCCTCGAACGCCGCCGCCGCCTCGGTGTGGTCGCCCAGCCACAGGCTGGCACGGATCGCGAGCGTCCGCTGATGGATTCGTTCGGTCCCGAACGAGCCGGATGCCGCCCGTTCCGCGAGCTGGCGCGCGTTGCGGTGGTCGCCACCCAGGAACGCCGACCAGGCTCGCGCATAATGGACACCGGCGAGCACCTGGCCATCGGTCTCGGCTGGGAACGGCTCCATGGCCTCGATCGCAGCCATCGGTTCGGGATCTCCGCGCAGCGCTCGAATGATGGCGACCGTGACCGCCAGGTTGATGCGATTCGCGTCGGGCACGACGCCGCCCTCGAGCTCCGTGGCGGTCGCCAGCGCCCAGTCCCAGTCGCCAGTATCCACCGCTACCGCGGTGGCCACCTCGGCCAGCTGCACAGCGATGTCACCGATGCCCATCTTCGCGGCCAGCTCGACGGCCTGCCTGGCCGTCTCCATGGTGGCGCGTGGATCGTCGGCAACCAGGAGCCAGGCGAGGTTGTTGCGCGCCCGCAGCTCGGTGGTCAGATAGCCCTCAGCCTCCGCCTGGCTGATGGCGCGCCTCAGGTCGGCCATGCCCGCCTTCTCGTCACCGAGACGGAAGCGGGCGGTGCCGCGGGTGACGAGGATGTCGGTGGCGGTCGCCTTGAGGCCCAGCAGCTCGGCAGCCGCCAGTGCGCGCTGCGCCCAGTCGAGGCCAGCCTGATCGTCGCCCACGAGCATTCGAGCGCGAGCCAACTGTGCGGCGAGCTCCACCCCGGCGTCATCGGCGGCGATGTTGCGGGTGGCGCGCAATGCCGACTCCAGTTCGGCGATGGCCGGCTCGTTGTGCTGCGCCATGAGCAGCACGCTCGCCAACTGGGCCCGCGTGCGAGCCGTCTCGTGACGCCGATTCGAGGATTTGTGGAATGCCACCAGCTCGCGCAGATGGGCCTCCGCCAGATCCAGCCGTGCCGCCGAACGGGCGGCACCGGCCGCCTCCTCGAGCACCACGGCGCGCTGCTCCGGCGAGTCCGTGAGGCGCAGCGCCTGCTCGAGGTGACCGATCGCGCGCTCCGGCACGTGGAGCCGCAAGGCGTTGTGAGCCGCGCGTCGCAGCGCGGCCACCGCCCGCCTGGCCAGGCGATGCGCGTCGGGGTGGTCGGGGGCAATTCCATGAGCCTCCACCAGGTGCCCGGCGAGCGACTCGGCCACATCGTCGTCAGGCTTCGTCTCGAGGTACCTGGCTGCCGACAGGTGTAGGCGGCGACGCTCGCTGCGCGAAAGCGTGTGGTACGCGACCTCGCGCACCAGATCCTGGACGAAGGCGAGCTCGCCGCGACCGGGCGAGCCCGGATCGTCATCTGGGGCGAGCAGTTCGCGACGCACGAGATTCTCGATACGTTCGCCGATGGCGGCGGGCTCGCTCGTGGCGACCGCCGTCAGCGCCTCAGGACGGAATCGTCGCCCGAGGACGCCTGCCGCCAGGAGCAACCGGCGTTCGGGCCCGGGAAGCGCATCGATGCGGGCGGCGATCAGGCCGTGAAGCGAGTCGGGGACCTCGATCAGGGTCGCGCGGCGCGCGTCGCTTGCCCGTGGCGCGGCTCGCCGCTCATCGGCCGCGCCGGCGATGGCCGTACCGGCCCCGTTGTCGGCAAGGATGCGCGCCACCTCGACCGCGTATAGCGGCACGCCGCCGGCATGCTGGAGGATCTGCCGCATCGGCGCATCGGTCAAACCGGGTGCGCGGCTGTTGAGCAGCTCGCGCATGGCAGCGTCCGGCAGCCGCTCGAGGTGCAGGGCCGTAAAACTGCCCAGGCCGGCAGCCCAGGTCGGACGTCGATCCAGCAGCTCCGGTCGGGCCAGGGTGACGATCAGGATCGGATGGCCGCGCGTCCACGCCGCCAGGTGCTCTACGAAGTCGAGAAGGCTGGCATCGCCCCATTGCAGGTCCTCGAAGACGAGAACCGTGGGGGCCGAGTCAGAGACGCGCTCGAAGAATCGGCGCCACGCGGCGAACAGCTCGTCCCGGTCGAACGCGGCAAGGCCGCCCCGCTCCAGGAGGACGGCGACTCGGGGCTCCATCCAGCGTCTCTCCTCGTCGTCGCGGACGATCTCGGTGAGCGCCGAGGTGAGCTGACGCCGAGCAAGCTCCGGCTGGGCATCGGCCGCGACCCGGATTCGGCGCCGCACCATCTCGGCCAGCGCCGCGAAGGTGATCTCATCGCCGTAGGCCGGCGCTCGGCCCGCATGCCACAGGACGAGGTCCGGCAGCGCTTCGAGACGCTCGGCGAGCTCCCATGCCAGTCGGCTCTTGCCGATGCCGGCGATGCCCGTGATCGACACGAGCCGGCTGCGGCGGTCGCGAACAACGCCCTCGAACAGCTCATTGAGCTCGCGCAGCTCGCGGTCGCGGCCGACGAACGGTCCGGTGTGCGACCCCCGCTGACGGCCGGGCCACGGTCGCGTCCTCGGGGTCGCGCGGTACGCCTCGAGAGGAGCCGTGCGTCCCTTGAAGCTGAGGGGCCCGATGGGCTCGAACTCCGCCGCTCCGGCGGCGAGGTCCCGGGTCGCGGAGTCCACCAGGACTCCGCCGGAAGGTGCCTGGGTCTGGAGGCGAGCGGCCGTGTTGACGAGATCGCCGGCGACCATGCCCTGGCCGACGGCGCCGAGTGTGACCGCAGCCTCCCCGGTGGTGACCGCACCTCGCGCCGAAAGCGTCTGCTGCGAGGCGGCGCCACCAAGGCGACGAACCCCGTCGACGATCGCCAGCGCCGCCCGAACGGCCCGATCGGCGTCGTCCTCGTGCGCGGCCGGCGCCCCCCAGACGGCCATGATCGCGTCTCCGATGAACTTCTCGATCGTCCCGCCGTGCGAGGCGACGACCGATCGCGCGACCTCGAAGTAGCGCGATTGCAGCGTGCGCACCTCCTCGGGATCCAGGCCCTCGGCCAGGGTCGTGAACGCCTCCAGGTCAACGAACAACACCGACACGCGGCGGCGTTCGGCGATGGCGGGGTCGGGCTGTCCGGCTCCCTCCGGGCTCGTGGCGGCGGCCAATGTCCCGCCGCAGGACGTGCAGAATCGAAGGCCGGCCCCCACCGGCTCATGGCAGTGCGGGCAGGTAGTGGCGAGCGGGCTGCCGCACGACCCGCAGAAACGTGCGGCCTCAGCGTTCGCGAAGCCGCAAGCTGCGCAGGGCATGGCCCCTTGTCGGCGGCCCCCTAGGAGCCGTCCTCCTTGTGGATCGTGATCCCGATCGACTCGTCGTCGACCAATGCCGTCGCGCGGATGACGCGCCAGTCGAGCCGCCGGTGATGGTTGATCACCATGGTCGCGACGTACGGCCGGTCCGGCAGCTCTGACCGATCCTTGATCGCACTCGTGATGCCACCGCACACCCCGTCGACCAGGGTCGAGACTGGGTCGTGGAGGAAGATCTCGGCCTCGCGTGAGCTGCTCTCGAACTTCGCGGCAAGCAGGCGAGGCTTGCGTTCGAGCGGCGTCGCGTCGTCATCGAAGATCGGCGGCGTAATGTCGTCCCAGTGGTTGAACCCTTCCTGTGGATAGGGCTCGAACTGGGGTGGGGGATCGTAGGGCTCTCGCTCAGGATGTTGGACCACGTTCGTCCTCCGTATGGTGCAGAGGCCGATGATATGCCCGCCGTCCCACGGTGCCTAGACCCGATTGGCCGCTAGAATCCGCGGATGGACCGACCGATGCGGGCGCGCATGGCCCCCAGCCCGACGGGGCCGCTGCATATCGGCACGGCACGCACCAGTCTCTACAACTACCTCGCCGCCCGCCACGCCGGCGGGACGTACGTGCTGCGCATCGAGGACACCGACACCGCTCGGAGCACCGCCGAGTTCGAGAGCGACATCATCGACAACCTGCACTGGCTGGGGATCAGTTGGGACGAGGGGCCGCAGGTGGCCGGCGGTGAGGACATCGGTTCTTTCGCTCCATATCGCCAGAGCGGACGGATGGAGCTCTACGCGCGCGAGGCGCATCGGCTGCTCGAATCCGGCGCGGCGTATCGGTGCTGGTGCACGCCGGAGGAACTCGAGGCGGTTCGAAACGCACAGGAGGCCGCAAAGGAGCCACCGCGCTACAGCGGACGCTGCCTCAAGCTGACCGATGCGGAGCGGACCGCGTTCGAGGCCGAGGGACGTGCATCGGTCATTCGCTTCCGGGTCCAGCCGGAGAAGATCATTTTCGATGACCTTGTGCGTGGCGAGGTCGA
>JBDSGF010000077.1:0-13032 GCA_039919135.1 Candidatus Limnocylindria bacterium
GGATCGGGGTGGTGATCAGGTCGGAGCGAGCGGCGGCCAACTGCGCGGCGCGCCGCGGCGAGCTGGTGCCGATCCGCGCGCCGAAACGCAGATCACCCAGCGTTCCGCCGTCCGCCGTGACGAGGCAGTCGCGGGCGTCCCCGCGCTCGAGCACGGCCCCGATGACGAGCCCGTCGACCGCTGCCGTCGGCATATCCTTGTAGGAATGGACGACGAGGTCGACGCGACCGTCAAGCAGCGCGTGCTCGAGCTCCCGGGTGAACTGGCCGTCGGTTTCGACCCAAGCGGCGCGTGGCTGGCGAGCGCTGATGGCGTCGCCCTGAGTCGAAATCGGCACCAGCTCGCCGAGGCCGAACGTCGATGCCAGCGCCTCGACGGCGATCCGTGCCTGGGCCAGCGCCAGGCGGCTGTCGCGGGTGCCGATGCGGAGCGTGGCCGTGCCCATCATGCGTCGAGGCCGAAGAGGCGGCGGACGGTCGCGGCATCGGCGCCGCCGCGCCGCAGCTCGACGGACGGCCCGTGGAGGAGCTCGCCAACCATGGCCGCCGAAGCGGCCTCCACCGCGGCCAGTTGCGCGGGCTCGAGCCCGCCTCGGCGGCGGAGCCGGTCGAGATGTCGTCGACGCACAGCATCGGCCTCGCCGTGGAGGACGGCCAGCGCGTCCCCGGAGCGTCGCGCGTCGAGCCAGGCGACGAAGCGCTCGATCTCGTCATCCATTTCGGCGCGCAGGCGCCGCTCGGCACGCGGCGACAGGACGGGCGTCGCGCCCTTGATCTCGCCCAGGCGGTCCAGCGCCAGGAGCCGATCCTCGAGGAGCGCGGCGGCATCGGACGACACGGCGGCGGGCGTCGACAGGTCGAGGATCCAGGGCAGCGCGGCGGCTTCCAAGTGCGCCGCGGTGAGCATCGGCTCGCGCGAACGGACGGCGAAGACCGCCGCGCGGCTGCCGGCCATCGTCGCGGGGGCGAGGACGCCCACGGCCAGCCGATGCCCGGAGCCCGGCAGCTGCTCCACCGTCTGGGTGCCGCGCTCGGCGGAGCGGGAGACGATGGTGATACGGTGCCCGGCGGCGGCGAGGCGGTCGGCGGCCAAGCGACCCATCTCGCCGGTACCGGCGACGAGGACGGGAGCCGGACCTGGGCCGAGATGCTCGAGCAGCCAGGCCGTGCCGCGGTCGGCCAGGGATCGGTCCGTGCCGGGTCGGGCGTGCGTGCGCACGCGACGGCCGAAGCGCAGCGCCCGCCGGAACAGCTCGTTGAGCACAGGTCCGGTCGAGCCATCGGCCAATGCGGCTTCGTACGCCCCTCGGACCTGCCCCAGGAGTTGCTCCTCCGCCATCACGGCGGAGTCGAAGCCGGCGACCACCTCGAAGACGCGATGGACGGCGTCGCGTCCGGCCATCACGCGTCCGGCCGGCCGTGCGTCGTCCACGGTCACCAGTTCGACCCTATGGCAGGTGTCGAGGAGGACGCGCTCGGTCGCGGCGACGCCGCGCAGCCGCTCCGCATCGGCCGCGCGCTCGTCCATCGTCCGGTCGCGGAATGTCGCGAATCGGACGCGGATGTGGTCGAGGTCGCTGCGGGTGGCGGACAAGGGACGATCAGTCACCGATACGCGAGTCGAAGGAGCGGCCTGCGCAGGCTACGGGCCCTGGATGGGCCGTGTCAAACCTGAGTCATAGATTTGCCCAGATATGGACCGATGCGTCCTCCTACCGGCCGTCGAGGTGCTCGATCGTATACACGGTATGTACCAGCGGCGGCCCGGAGGCCACGATCAGTGCAGGATCTGCGACAGGAACTTCTTGGTGCGCTCCTGCTGGGGTGCCTCGAAGATCTGTTGAGGCGGGCCCTCCTCCACGATCAGGCCCTGATCGAAGAAGACCATCCGGTTGGCCACGGCGCGCGTGAATCCCATCTCGTGCGTGACGACCAGCATCGTCATTCCCGATTCGGCCAGCTCGCGCATGACGTCGAGCACCTCGCTGATCATTTCCGGGTCCAGGGCCGAGGTCGGCTCGTCGAAGAGCATGATCTTGGGCTGCATGGCCAGGGCGCGGGCGATCGCCACGCGTTGCTGCTGCCCGCCGGAAAGCTGCGCCGGAAACTTGTGCGCCTGCTCCGGGATGCCGACCCGGTTGAGCAACTGCATGCCGGCCGCGTCGGCTCGCTCGCGGGACCACTTGCGCACCTTCATCGGCGCCAGGGTGATGTTCTGGAGCGCCGTGAGGTGCGGGAACAGGTTGAACGACTGGAAGACCATCCCGATCTCACTGCGAATGGCGGCGATGTTTCGGATGTCGTTCGTCATCTGGATGCCGTCGACCGTGATCTCGCCACGCTGGTGCTCCTCGAGGCGGTTGATGGTTCGGATGAAGGTCGACTTGCCGGAGCCCGATGCTCCGAAGATGACCACCACCTCGCCGGTCTTGATGGTCAAATCGATCCCGCGCAGCACGTGCAGCTGGCCGAACCACTTATGCACGTCGCGCGCGACGATGATGTCATTGGTCACCGATCCACCTCGATCTGAGTCCGATTGGGTGCGCATCTATCGTTCCCCGACGCCGAGCGCGCGCTCGAGCCGATAGCTGGCCTGCGACATGGCGTAGCAGAGGACGAAGAAGATGGCGGCGATGAAGACGTAGGCCTCCATCTGTGCGCCGAACGAGTCGGGCTGGGCCAGGATGGCGCGGCTGATACCCAGGATCTCCAGCAGGCCGATGATGGTCACCAGGGTCGTGTCCTTGAGCAGGCTGATGAAGAGGCCGACGTTCGCCGGGATGACGGCTCGCAGCGCCTGCGGCAGGACGATGTAGAGATTCGTCTGGACACCCCTCAGGCCCAGCGCCTGCGAAGCCTCGATCTGCCCGCTCGGAATGGCCTGGAGCCCGCCGCGAACGTTCTCGGCCACGTAGGCCGCAGAGAAGAGCGTGATGCCGCCCATGGCCCGGGCAATCCGATCGAGCCGCCACTCTCCGGGCAGGAACAGCGGCAGGATGATGTCGGCCATGAACAGGATCGTCACCAGCGGCACCCCACGGATGAGCTCGATGTAGCCGGTGCTCAGGATGCGCACCACCGGCAGTTGGCTGCGCCGCCCGAGCGCCAGCAGGACGCCGAACGGGAAGGACAGGATGATCCCGACGGTCGCGAGGAGCACGGTCAACAGGAGGCCACCCCACACGTTTGAGCTGACCGATGGGAAGGGCGTGCCCTCGACGCCGCCGATGAGGATGTACGAGGCTGGAAGCGATAGCAGCCAGGCGATCAACAACGGCCGTCGCGGAATCCAGCCGCGCAGCGCGAGCAGGAATGCGACCCATACCAGCGCCGCGTTGAGGACGAGGACGCCGGCCGGGACGATGCCGAGCGGCGAGGCGATGACGAGCGCGGCGAGCATCAGCTGGAGGGCGGACAGGGTGATCGCCATGGCCCGAGTCGCGCGGCCCCACGCCCCGGCCGAGAGCCCGGCCAGCAGCGAGATGATCCCCAGGTTGAGCAGGATCCGCCATGCCTGGTCAGCCGGATACTGGCCGATGAGGAACAGGCGCAGATTGTTCGTCACCACCGTCCAGCGCGCCTCCGTAATCGCCCACCCGCCGATGGTGACCAGCAGCCAGACAAGAGCTGCGCCGATGAGCAGCGTCACCACGCTGTTGACCCAGCCCGAGAACAGGTTGTCGCGCAACCACGCCATCGGCCCGATCACGTTCCTCGGAGGCGGCAGCGTCTCGCCCATGGCCTGGCCGCTCATCGTTCCAGGACCTGGATTCGCCGGTTGTAGAGGTTCATGAGCAGCGACGTCACCAGGCTGATCGCGAGGTAGGTGCTCATGACCATGATGATCACCGGTACCGGCTGACCGGTCTGGTTTGCCATGGTCTGGCCGATCTTGAAGAGGTCCGGATAACCGATGGCGATGGCCAGACTCGAGTTCTTGGCGAGGTTCAGGTACTGGCTGGTCAGCGGCGGAACGATGATGCGCAACGCCTGCGGAAAGACGACCAAGCGCAGCGCCTGCCCCTCACTGAGGCCGAGCGCGCGCGCCGCCTCCACTTGGCCCCGACGCACCGCCTGGATACCGCCGCGCACCACCTCGCCGATGAAGGCGGCGGTGTACAGGACGAGCCCCGCCAGGAGCGCCGAGAACTCGGGCGACAGGGCTAGCCCACCGACGAAGTTGAAGCGCTCCGGGACCGGCGCGTCCGCGCCGACGGGCGATCCGCCCACCGCGATCCAGCCGATCGCGGGAATGAGCAGCAGCGCCGCGAGCCCTGCGCTGCGCAGGCGGTACGAGGGGCGACCGGCTTCCTCGAGCCGCGTCGCCGCCATCCGGGCTGCAATGAGCGCGACGACGCCGGCGACGACGAAGGGCAGCCACACTGGGAAGCTCTCGTTGAGCTGCGGCGCAGGCAGGAAGAGCCCGCGCTGGTTGAGGAAGATGGATCCAGGCAGGGTGAGCGACTGGCCCACCGAGGGGAGCTGAAGAAAGACCGCGAAGTAGATGATGAAGAGCTGGACGAGCAGCGGGGTGTTACGGATCACCTCCACGTAGCCGGACGCGATCCTTCGTACCAGCCAGTTCGGCGAGAGCCTGGCCACGCCGACCGCGACGCCCAGGATGGTGGCGAGAATGATCCCGACGAAGCTCACGAAGAGCGTGTTGAGAAGGCCGACCAGGAAGGCCTTGCCGTAGGTATCGGTCGAGCTGTATGAGATCGGGCTCTCGGAGATGTCGAATCCCGCGCTGCGGCCCAGGAAGTTGAAGCCGAAGCCCAGGCCGCGCTCGCTCATGGCGCTCTCGAAGTTGCGCACCATGAACGCGATGACCAGGCCGACGACGATGATGACGACGACCTGGCCGACGATATTGAGGACGCGGACATCACGCCACGGCGGAACCGTGGCGGCCCGTACGGATTGAGGCTCCGGCGTCATCGGGGCCGCTAGACGAAATCCCCGGAGCGGAATGGCTCCCGCTCCGGGGTGTCAGGTCCGACTTATCGGTACGGCGGAGCGTAGAGGAGCCCGCCTTCAGTCCACAGGCTGTTCAGCCCGCGTTCGAGGTTGAACAACGTTTCCGGACCGAGGTTTCGATTGTAGATCTCGGCGTAGTTGCCCACGGCGCTGATCATATTCGCAGCCCAATCGGCTTCGAGCCCGAGGCCGGAGTCGAACGGCTCGGCGCCTTCGGGCGTCACGCCCAGCAGGCGTTGGATCACCGGGTTTTCGCTCCCGGCCATCTCCTCCACGTTGGTGGAATCGATGCCAAGCTCCTCGGCCTCGATGGTGGCGAAAACGACCCACTTGACGACGTTGAACCACTCGTCGTCGCCCAGCGGTGCGACGGGGCCGAGCGGCTCCTTCGACATGACCGCCTCGAGGATCACATGCTCGTCTGGACTCTCGAACGCGGTCCGGCGCGCAACCAGCTGCGAGCGGTCACTGGTGACGGCATCACATCGGCCTTCCTCGTACGCCGCGTAGGTCGGGTCGATATCGGCAAACACTTGAGGTGTGAAGTCGATGCCCAACGTACTGAACTGGTCGGTCAGGTTGAGCTCGGTGGTGGTGCCCGACTGGACGCAGATCGTGGCGCCCGCGAGATCCTCCAGGGTCGTCGCGTCCACCAGGGTCGAATTCACCATCATCGCCTGGCCGTCGTAGAAGATCGTCGGGCCGAACAGGCCCCACGCGGTGTCGCGGCTGACGGTCCAGGTGGTGTTGCGGATCAGGACGTCGACCTCTCCGGTCTGGAGGGCCGGGCCGCGCTGATCGGCCGAGAGCGCCCGGAACTCGACCGCCTCGGGATCACCCAGGACGGCGGTTGCGAGAGCTCGGCAGAAGTCGGCATCGAAGCCGGTGTTCTCGCCGCTGTCGTCCAGGAAGCTGAAGCCCGGCAGGCTGCCGTTGACGCCACAGATGAGCTGGCCGCGCTCCTGGACGAGCGCCAGGCGCCCATCGGTGGGAGCCGGTTCGGGGGCCGCGGTCTCTTCGGGCGCCTCGGTGCTCGTCGCCGGTGGCTCACTCGCGTCCACGGAGGCGCCGGGCGCGTCGGAGGTCGTCGGTGCCGGCGTGTCGCCGCACGCGGTGACGACCATGGCGAGAACCACGACGCCAATGATGGACAGGATGGATCTGGACATGAATCTCCCTCTCTTCTTGCCATGCGAGCGGGCCGCGGGCTCCCCGGACCTCAGCTCCTGCTATCGCAGTCCCTCATCATGCCTTGTGGGGGCAAGACCCGATACCCGTTCGGGCACAATTACCGCATGAGATTTCACGCCACCATCGAGCAGAGCGGGAAGACAGCCACCGGCATCCGCATTCCCGACGAGGTCGTCGAGGCCCTGGGGTCGGGCCGGCGCCCCGCGGTGAAGGTGACCATCAACGGCTTCACCTATCGCAACACCGTGGCCGTCTTCGGCGGCGTTTCCTTCGTCGGCGTCAGCGCCGAGAACCGGGCCGGCGCCGGGGTGGCCGGCGGCGACGAGGTGGAGGTCGACATCGAGGTCGACACCGAGCCGCGCGAGGTGGCCGTCCCGGCGGACTTTGCGGCGGCACTTGACGCGGAGCCGAGTGCGCGGGCGACCTATGACGGCCTGTCGTACAGCAACCGGTCTTGGCACGTGCTGTCGATCAATGGCGCCAAGACCGATGAGACGCGGCAGCGCCACATCGGCAAGTCGGTCGAGATGCTGCGCGAGGGCCGTGCCAGGTAGGCCTCGGCCCCTAGTTGTATTCGTAACCGATCCAGTTACGAATAGGTCAAGTGGGCAGAAGTGGTGGAGATGAGGGGACTCGAACCCCTGACCCCCGCGATGCGAACGCGGTGCTCTCCCAGCTGAGCTACATCCCCAAACGGGTCTCCCGTGGCCGGCGGCGAGTATAGCAAAGCCGATTGGGACTTCCCGAAAGAGAACATCTGTTCTATCATCGGTGGTCCAATGCAGACCGATGCCGCCGTTTCGCCATCCCTGGCGAGCGCCCTCGAGACGCTCCGTGCACGGGGGCTGGGGCTGCGCCGGGGGAGCGATCCGGAGCCGCTGGACCATTCGCGCCCATCGGTCCCGACCGGCCATCCGGCGCTCGATGCCGCGCTCGGCACCGGTGGCTGGCCGCGCGGCGCGCTGGCGCTTCTCGACGCTCCGGCAGGAAGTGGCGCCACCACGCTGGCGCTCACCACATTGGCCGCAGCGCAGGCGGCGGGCGGGCTGACCGCGTGGCTCGACCTCGACGGCACCCTCGATCCGGCCGTGGCCGCGCGCCTGGGGGTCAGCCTCGAATGGCTCCTCGTCGCCCGTCCGCGCGATCCCGCCGAGGCGATCGAGCTGGCCGCCTGGCTCGGGCGCTCGGGCCTGATTGACGCCCTCATCCTGGATCTGGGGGAGCGTTCGGCGCCGGACCGTCGCGCACTGGATCGGCTGGGCTCGCTCCTGGCCCGCTCCGGTTCGACCTCCGTGCTGGTGCTGGCGCCGGCCGGGCGTGCGGTGGTGGGCGTCGTCGCCGGCGTGCGGGTGGCGTTGCATCGGTCCGCCTGGCTGGCCATCGGTCGCGACCTCGTCGGACAGCGGATCCATGCCACCGTCGAGCGGCACCGTTGGGCGCTGGCCGGCGGCTCGGCGGAGCTCGACCTGTGGTTTGGCGAGGGCCGCCGCATCGATCCGCTGGTGGCCGCGTTGGCTCAGCCGCAGCCGCTCGAAGAGCGTCCGACGCTCCGAGTGGCGAGCGCCTGATGCGCCGATATATCGGTCGAATGTCGCCCGAAGCCGTTCCCAGGCGCCATTACGCCGATATATCGGTCTGGATCACGCCTGGAGTGCGCCCAAAGGCGCAGCTCGTGCGCAACTGTGACCGATATATCGGTCAAACGCAGCCTGGGCGGCGGTTCAGACGCGAATGCGCCGATTTGTCGGCGCCATGACCCGCCTGCTGGCCCTCGTCTGGCCCGAACTGCGCGCGGCCGATGCCGACACGCGGCCGTTCGAGCGCATGCTCGATGCCCTCGACGACCTCTCCCCGCGGGTGGAGGCCGTGGACACCGGCGTCGCCCTGGTCGACGTGACCGGGCTCGAGCCGATGTGGGGCCTGGAACGGCGGATCGCGGCACGGGCGGTGATGCTGACCCGCGCCGTCGCTCCGCTGCGCACGCGTTGTGGGGTCGGGGACAACCGCTGGCTGGCGACGCTGGCCGCCCGGCTGGCGCGATTCGAGCGCCCCGACGCGCCGGCCGCCTTCCACGTCCTTCCCCGCGAGGCGCTCCGCGATCTGCCGCTGACCCTGCTGCCGGCCGACGCTGCCACCCGTCAGCGCTTCACCCTGTTCGGGCTGACCCGCATGAGCCAGTTGGCGGATCTGCCGCGTTCCGCGGTCGGTGGCCAGTTCGGGCCGGTCGGGGAGCGACTCCAGGCGTTGGCGCGCGGCCACGATCCGCGCCCGATCGTCGCGCGCCGCCGCCCGGAACGGGCGGAG
The DNA here is from genome assembly GCA_039919135.1 of Candidatus Limnocylindria bacterium. Taxonomy (GTDB): domain Bacteria; phylum Chloroflexota; class Limnocylindria; order QHBO01; family QHBO01; genus JACDBZ01. The sequence continues at coordinate 8,475 of JBDSGF010000077.1, forward strand.
GTGAGCGTGACCTTCGAGACGCCGCTGGACGGGATCGGCGCCGGGAGCCTGACCCTGCGGCGCATGGCCGCGGAGCTCTGTGATCGGCTTCGCGAACGGCACCTGGCACCCGGCCGCGCCATTCTGTCGCTCACGCTGGAGGACGCGCCCGCACTGCGCGTGGCGCAGCCCTTTCCGCAGCCGGCCCTCGAGCCGGACTGGATCGCGCGCCTCCTGCTCTCGCGCGTGGAGGCCGCCGCCCGTAGCCGAAGTTGCCGTGGACCGGAACTAACGGCCAAGTTGGGCCCGAATGGGACTGCTGCGTGGTTGCCTGTTGCGCCGGCGGACAATTTCCGGCCAAGCAGAGGCGGCGGCCTAAAGTTGGCCGTTAGTTCCGCTGGCGGGCAACTCCCCGAGGAGGAACCAAGCGAGCCACGGGTGGCCGCGCTCACCCTCGCCTTCGATCGGCTGAGCGACCCGGCAACGCACCAGATGCCCGCGTTCGAGGCAAGGGCCGGGCGCTGGGAGGAGCTGCGCTGGTCGCTGGAGCGGATTCGGCATCGGTTTGGGGACGGGCGCCTGTGGCGGGCCGTGGCGGAACGACCAAACGCGGCGCTGCCGGAGCATCGGTCCCGGCTGGTGGATATCGGTCCATGACCAGGCGCTACGCGGACCATCCGCTCGTCCAGGTCGAGACCGATGCGGCCGGGGTGCCAACCCGCCTGCGCATGGACGGCACCGATCACGGCGAGCTGGGCATCTGCAATCGATGGCGCGTCGACGATGGCTGGTGGCGGGAGCCGGTGGCGCGTGCCTGCTACAAGGTCGTCACCCGCTCGGGCCTGCTGTGCACGATCTTCCTGGACGAGATCCGCGGCACCTGGCACCTGGAGCGGCTCTTCGACTAGCGGGCGATCGTATATACCGTATACGATCGCCCCTCGTCGCCGTTCGCGCTGACGCTGGCACCGCTCGTGCGGTACAAATGCGACATGAACGACTTCAAACGGCAACCGGGAGCCATCGACGACCCGGGCATGAAGGGTGGGATTGACCCGCAGTTGGACGCCCTGCCACCGGGAAGCTCCGCCGGCGACACCGGCGCACCCGGTGAGCCGCAGGCAGCCGAGCTCGACCTTCCGGGCCCCGACGACCCCGTCGCCTGGAGCTACGTCGAGGCCGATACGCTCGTGGTCGGCCCGAACGGCGATGAGCTTGGACGCGTCGCGGCCATGCTTGGCACCGAGATCGAGGGCATCTTCCACGGCATCGCCGTAACGCCGTACCGCGACGGGACCACCCGCGTCGTCCCCGCCGACGCCGTCACCCGGCTCACCTCCTCCAAGATCGAGATCGCGTACGACGCCGATGCGCTGGCTGCCGCCGAGGAGCACAAGCCGATCGTGGTCTGAGCCTCTCCGGGTAGCATCGGCCGATGAAAGACGGACCACACCGCGTCGATCGCCTCTGGCCCGAACCGGTGCTCGATCTGACCCTGGACGAAGCGATGGCCGGCTTCTCGCCGCCCGACGCGCCGGCTGGCCGACCGGGCGTGGCCATAAACATGGTCACCTCCATTGATGGCCGGGCACAGCTTCGCGGGAGTGCCGAAGGGCTGGGCAGCCGGGCCGATCGGCGCCTGATGCGGCTCTACCGCGCGGCCTTCGATGCCGTCGGCAGTGGTGCCGGAACGCTGCGCGCCACAGGGGTCTGGCTCCGCGTCGGCGACGGCCTCTCAACGCGCCGAGTGGCGGAGGGCAGGCCGCCGAATACAACCGGCGTGGTGATCGCGGGGACAGAATCCGTGCCCACCGACGGCCAATGGTTCGCCGGCGACGAGCCGCGCATCCTGGTCGTGGGTCGCGATAACCCGCTGACCGACGTTCCGGCGGGCACTGACCTGCTGCGCGCACCGGACCAACGGCCGGCGCCGGGATGGGTTCTCGCGCAATTGGCACAGCGCGGGATCCGTTCCTTCCTGCTGGAGGGCGGACCGCACATCAACGCCAGCTTCCTGGAGGCGGGGCTGATCGACGAGGTGTACTGGACCATTGGCGCCCACCTGCTTGGGACCGATGCGCTGGCGATGATCGCCGCCGTGCCCGGGGGTTCCCCGTATGCCAAGGAGCCCCGGCGCGGCCGACTGGTCAGTGTCATCCGGCACGAGGACGAGCTCTTCCTCCGCTATCGGTTCGACGCGGGCGGGTAGCATCGGCTGGTGACCAGCCGGAATCTCGGGCGCATCGGCGTCTGGGGTCATCTCGACTCGCTCAGCGCCGCAGAGGCGCGCGCCTACGCGCGCCGCGTCGATGAGCTCGGCTACGGAACGCTGTGGGTGCCCGAGACGGTCGGCCGCGAGCCGTTCACCTTCCTCGGCATGCTCTCCGGTGAGACGACCCGCCTCAACCTGGGAACCAGCATCGCCAGCATCTGGGGCCACGATGCCCAGGCGACCCGCATGGCGGCGATGACCCTGGCGGAGGCGACGGGCGGGCGATTCGTCCTGGGGCTCGGCGTCAGTCATCCGCACCTGGCCACGAAGCTGCGCGGACATGCCTTCGAGCGTCCGCTGACCCGCATGCGCGAGTACCTGGCCGCGTACCGATCCGCCATCTACCGCGGACCCATGGCGGACGGCGAGGAGCCGCCGATCCTGCTGGCCGCCCTGCGCGAGCGCATGACCGACCTGGCTGCAACCGATGCCGACGGCGCCTTCCCGTATCTCGTCACCGCCGAACGGGTGGCATGGATGCGCGCTCGCCTGGACGCCGCGACTTCGGCGAGGCGCCCTCTCCTGGCGGTCACGCTCCCTGTCACCCTCACCGACACCTCCGAACGCGAGGCAGCACGGGCCTACCTCAAGCCTTACCTTCGCACGCCGACCTACCACGCCTCGTGGGAGCTCCAGGGCTTCGAGCCGGTTGACTGGGAGCTGCCCGGCAGCGACCGACTGGTGGACGCGATCATCGCCACCGGCCCGCCGGACGAGGCGCGCAGGCGCCTGGTCGAGCTCCTCGATGCCGGAGCCGATCACGTGGCGATCATTCCGCTCGCTCCCGACGGGAGCACCGAGAGCATGACGACCATCGAGACGCTGGCCCCTTGAAACGTCCGCCCCTCGCTTGCGTGGCATTGCTGCTGCTCCTCCGCGGCCTGCTCGGCCCCCTCCGCGCCTGCCTCGTCACTACGGCTTCGTCATGAGCTACCCGTCCGATGGGCAGGCCGAGACCTGCTTCGGCTACGAGCCATGGCACCACCGATGGATCGGCCGCGAGGCGGCTGCCGCCCACCGAGGATCGGGCCTCTACCTGCGCCAGTTCTTGGAGGACCGATGAGCCAGCCGCAGGCCATTGCGGCGGCTGCCGCCGTCACGGCCGGCATCAACCCGGCGGAGGTGCCGCGCATGCGTCGGCGCATGCAGTGGGTCCTGGTGGCCGCATCGGCGCTGGGAAGCACGGGCTACCTCGCGGCGGTGACGGTGGGGACGCTGGCGGCGGCCGAGATGGCGGGTGGGCCGGCGCTGGGCGGGCTGCCGACCGCCACCCTGACCGTCGGCACCGCCACCGCCGCCGGCCTGCTCTCGGGCTTCATGCTCCGCTTCGGTCGCCGGCCGGGGTGGCTGGGTGGGCTGGCGATCGGCCTTGTCGGCGCGCTGATCGCCATGGTGGCCGTGGTGGTCGGATCGATCCCGCTCCTCCTGTTGGGCAGCCTCCTTGCCGGGTTCGCGAACGCCGCCATCAACCTGTCGCGGTACGTCTCCGCTGACCTGGTCGCCCCCGAGCGGCGCGCGTCCGCGGTCGGCATCGTTGTGTGGGGGTCGGCGGTCGGCGCGGTGCTGGGTCCGAACCTGATCGGCCCCGGCGGGAGTCTCGCCGGGGCCGTGGGGCTGCCGACCCTCAGCGGCCCCTATGTCCTCACCGCGATCTTCCTCGCGGCGGCGCTCGTCACCGGGATCGTCATGCTGCGTCCCGAGCCGTACGCGCTGGCCCATCCATCGGCGCTCGAGGCGCGACCGGCGGGGGTCGATGCGCCGTCCGCCCTGACCCTCTTCCGTCGTCCATCCGTGCTGGTGGCGCTCATCACGCTCGTCGCCGGGCAGGTGGTGATGGTGCTGATCATGACCATGACCCCGTTGCACCTGCTTGATCACGGCCATGGCCTCGCTACGGTCGGCTTCGTGCTCTCCGCGCATACCTTCGGAATGTTCGCGCTGTCACCCATCTCCGGGCGGCTGACGGATCGTTTCGGCAGTCCCGCGGTCATCGGTCTCGGTCTCGCGATGCTGGGGCTGGCGGCATTCCTGGCGGCCGTGGCTCCCGCGGACGGCGGGCTGCTCCTCACCCTCGCGCTGTTCCTGCTCGGTTACGGCTGGAACCTGGGCTTCGTGGCCGGCTCCGCGATGCTGACGCACGGCCTGGCCCTGGGAGAACGGACGCGCGTGCAGGGAATCACCGATGCCCTGATCTGGGGCTCAGCCTCCGTGGCGAGCCTGCTGTCGGGCGTCATCGTGGCCGGGGCGTCGTACACCGTGCTCGGTTTCCTGGGCCTTGCCCTGCTCGCCGCGCCGGCGTTCCTGCTG
>JBDSGF010000078.1:0-5875 GCA_039919135.1 Candidatus Limnocylindria bacterium
CCGCGGCGTTGACTCATCCGGTGGCAGATCGCGAACCGTTCGAATCCGAAGTCTGGTTGATGGCGATCGGCATCGGCGCCTGGCGTGCGCCACCCGGTCCGTGAACGGTGTGTCATTTGTGCGTGGGACGCACGCTAGGCGGGCCGACCGGCCATTGAGTCGCCCGAACGAGGCCAGATCAAGCGTGAATCGAGTCCGATTCGCCGCACACGGCTGCCTACCGGAACTCAGGACCCAAATTTGTCATGCCCGCTTCGTCGAGTTCGCCTTAACGTGCGTCCCGACCCACAATTGGCAGGATTGCCGGGGCTCAGTGGTCGCCGCCCGAGAGCTGCTCCAGAGCGTGCCGCAGGACGGGCAGCAGAGCGGCCAATGACTCAGCCGCGCCCTTTGGCGAGCCGGGCAGGTTTGCGATGAGCGCCTGACCGCGCGTCCCGACGACGCCCCGCGAGAGCGCCGCCATCGGCGTCGAGGCAATCCCGGCGGCGCGCATGAGCTCCGCCAAGCCGGAAGCCTCACGCTCGATTACCCGCCGCGTCGCGGCAGGCGTGACATCGGAAGGGGTCAGCCCGGTCCCACCGGTGGTCAGGATGAGCCGATGGCCGGCATCGGCCAGGCGGGCCAGCAGGGCGGCGATGGCCTCTTCATCGTCCGCGACGACAATCGGCGACGAAGCCACGTCGAAGCCGGCTTCCCGCAATGAAGCCACCAGCGCCGGCCCCGAGGTGTCCTCGCGCTCCCCCGCCGCGGACCGATTGGAGCAGACGACGACCACCGCCTCGTGCTCGGCGGCAACGAAAGGCGTGTCGCGCGCGTAGTCCCCGGAACCGCCGCCGGACTTCTCGACCAGCTCCACCCGCTCGATCACGATGTCGCGCTGGAGCGCCTTGGCCATGTCGTACAGGGTGAGGGCAGCGACCGAAGCGGCCGTGAGCGCCTCCATCTCGACGCCGGTCCGGGCCGTCACGCGCACCTCCGTGCGGATGGCCACGGTGCCCGCCTCACGGTCCGGCGTCAGCTCCACCTCGACCGCGTCGAGCGGCAGCGGATGGCAGAGCGGGATGAGCTCCGAGGTCCGCTTCGCAGCACCGATGCCGGCCAGCCGCGCCGTCACCAGCGCGTCGCCCTTGGGGCCGCCCGCGTCCAGGAGCGTCGCCAGCACCTCGGGGCGCATGCGAACGATGGCCGCCGCCACGGCGCGCCGGGCGGTCACCGGCTTGTCGCCGACGTCGACCATGCGCGGAGCCCCTTGCTCGTCGAGATGGCTCGGCCGCGTCATGCCACCGTCCCCAGGAGGATCGCCTCGTAGTTCGCGCCCGGCTCGGTTGCGGCCAGTCCTTCCGGCACGACGAGCAGCGCATTGGCCGATGCCAGCGCCAGGAGCTGCGACGATGCCTGGCCGCCGGCGGACACAGCGCGGTAGCCATCCCCCTCGGCATCGACGCGCACGCGGAGGTACGCGCGCCGGGCGACGTCCTTGGCCAGTGCCTCATCCATCCGCGCACGGAGGCGCGCCCGCCCGGCACCGGACAGGCCGATCATGCGGCGGATCATCGGGCGCACGAAGAGCTCGAAGGTGACGAGCGCGCTCACCGGGTTGCCCGGCAGACCCACCACCGGACGTTCGCCGATGTGCCCGAATGCCAGCGGCTTGCCGGGCTGAACCGCGATCCGCCAGAACTCGAGCGAGCCGAGACGCTCGATCACCGTGCGCACGAGGTCGTGCCGGCCAACGCTCACCCTCCCGACGCGATCAGCAGGTCGGCCCCGCGGGCGCCGTCGCGGACGCGTTCCTCGATCACCGCGGCGTCGTCGGGCGCGGCGTCCAGGAGGATGGGCTCGCCCCCGGACTCGGTCACCGCGGCCGCCAGGGCCGGACCGTTGGCGTCGTGGATCTGTCCGGCTCCCAGCGCCGCGCCGGGCGGACGCAACTCGTCACCGGTGGAAAGGATCGCTACCCGTGGCCGTCGGTGGACCTCGATCGAATCGCGTCCCAGTGCGGCCAGCAGCCCGATGCTCGCCGCGGCGAGCGGCGCATCGGCGAGGACGACTGAAGTGCCGGCGGAGACGTCATGTCCGGCGGCGCGAACGTGGGCGCCCAATGCGGGAGCGGCCTCCACCAGGACCGTGTTGCCCTCCTCGCGCGCTTCCTCGAGGGGCACGACGGCATCGGCACCCGGAGGTAGAGGGGCTCCGGTCATGATCCGAACCGCCGTTCCGCGCTCGACCCGCGGCGCCTCAGGGCCGCCGGCGCGGGATTCGCCCAGCAGACGCCGCGGGGCGATACCATCGGCGGCCAGCATGGCGAAGCCATCCATCGCCGAGTTCGCGAATGGCGGGACGTCGTGCTCGGCCAGGAGCAGCCGGCTGAACGGCGCGCGTCCGACCGCATCGGCGAGGAGGACCGTCTCAGCCTCGGTCGAACCGAGGCCGGCCACCAGGCGCTGAAGGGCGTCCTCCACGCTCAGCATCGGTCTAGAGGCCCAGCTTCATGCGCGCGTCGATCAGGCGCAGGATGCCGCGTCGAGTCACCATGCCGATGGGCACCCGATCCGACTCGTCCAGCACGGGAAGCTGCCCCACCTCGCGTTCCTGAATGAGGCGCAGGGCATCGGCCAGTGGCTCTTCCGGGCCGACCGTGGCGAGGTCGGCGTAGCGGGTCATGATGTCGGTGACCCGGGCACCCGGCCACTCCTCGCGCGCAATGCCTCGGACGTCTTTCAGGGTCACCACCCCGGCCAGCCCGCCGTCGGGGTGGCGCACGAGAAACGAGCGGTCCTCCCCGCGCAACATCCGCTCCTGCACCAGGTCGGCGACCGATTCGTTGGGCGAAACGGCCGGCGGATCCAGGTCCATGGCGTCGCGGACGCGCACGCCCCGCAGGCTCCGCTCGACGCCCGCCTGCGCCATCGTCACCTCCGCGGCGTTCGAAAGGAACCAACCGATGAGCGCCAGCCAGATTCCGCTGAAGAGGCCACCGGGCTGAAGGGCCATGAACACGCCGATGGCGATCAGCAAGTAGGCCGTGATGCGCCCCACCAGCGCCGCATTGCGGGTGGCGACCAGCCGATCCCCGCGCAGCCGCCACAGGAGCGCGCGCAGCACACGACCACCGTCCATGGGGAAGCCGGGGATGAGGTTGAACACTCCGAGGGCGATATTGATGAACCCCAGCCAGCCAACCAACGCGCCGAGCTGCGGCTGCGTGATGAAGAGGCCTAGCCCCAGGAAGCCGAAGCCGATGGCCAGGCTGGCGGCGGGTCCGGCGAGGGCGATGAGCGCCTCCTCGCGCGGCGTCCGCGAGTCGGAATCGATGCTCGTCGCGCCTCCGAAGATGAAGAGCGTGATGCCCTCGACCTTGAGCCCGAAGCGGGTGGCCACCATGGCGTGCGACAGCTCGTGCGCCAGGACCGATCCGAAGAAGAGGAGCGCCGTGCCACCGGCCACCACCCAGTACTGGGTCGTGGTCCAGCCCGGGTACTGGCGCGGGAACTGCGCCTCCGCCAGCGAGTAGGTGATGAGAAAGGCGATCACCAGCCAACTGGGGTGAATCGCGAGGTCGATGCCGGCCAGGCGGCCGATCTTCCATCCGGGGCCCATGGGTGCGAGTCTAGATCAGGCTTGCTCGGGCGTGGCCGAAGGTGCCCGCCAGTGTCGGAGACCGATGACGACAACGAACAAGGCCGACCCGATCACCGCCGCCCCCGCCGCGAGCGCAGCGTCGAACCAGAAGCCCTGCGGGAAGAGGACGATCAGCTCCGAGCCCTCCGCGAACAGGTAGGTGCCCGCCGGAAAGAAGACCTGGTGAAAGGCACGGAATGCAGGCTCGAAGGCCACGGCGAAGATGCCGGCCAGCACGAGCGCCACAACACCGATACCGCCGGCGCCGAGCAGCATGATCCGGCCCTGGCGCCGCGGCTCGGCGCGCAGCCAGGCACCGGTGACGACGGCCAGAATCAGCGCCAGCAGCACCACCGCGGTCAGGATGCGGACGAGCACCGCCACGTCGTGCATGTGCGACCGCTCCTGTTCGTCCAGCAGGGGCTCCTGGCCGGTCAGCGCGGCGTCGAACGGGCCATCGGTGTAGAGGTCGAACAGGATCTCGCCGGTGACCCGGTCGACCTCCGCCTGGGTCGTGTCGAGCGTGGCGGCCACGTCGTGTCGCTGCTGAAGGACCGAGGTGAACCACGGGTTGAAGAGCAGCAACGGGCCGACGAGTGTGACCAAGGCAGCGAGCGACAGGCCGAAGAGGAGGCCGATGATCCCGGGTGCGCGCTGCATCGGTGCCCGATCGCGCGTCAGGTGACGCGCCCTGCCATCCGTCCGGTGCCGACCACCCCCGCGAGGACGAAGCCCACGATGCTGATGACGATCGCGCCGAGCAGCGCCGCGAAGAAGTCACTGACCGTCAGGCCCAGGCTCAGCTGGTCCGAGATGGCGTCCGTCAGCAGGAGCATCAACGCATTGAGGATCAGCAGGAACAGGCCCAGGGTCATGATCGTGATCGGTAGGGTGAGGATCCTCAGGATGGGTTTCAGGAAGGTGTTCACCAGTCCGAAGATGAGGGCCACCAGCATGAACTTCAGCCAGGCGCCCTCGGGCTCGAAGGCGAAGTCCAGGTTCGGCACCAGGAGCACAGCGACGTACAGCGCCGCGGCGTTGATGAGCAGTTGGACGATCCGATCCACCGCTGTAGCCTAGCCGATGCCGTGCAGCGTTGGGCTCATGACCCGCCCCACGGGGCTAACGCCCAAGATGGCGTGAGCTTCTTGGGCATTCGCCCGTACCACGGGTGAAACGTCCAAGAAATGAGGGTTCGTTGGCCATCTGCCCGCACCACGGGTCACCCGGCGATTGAGCCCGGCTCCCTCCCTGTCTCGATGGGCGTTAGCCCCGCACCACGGGTCAACCGAGGTCGAGCCGCCGGCCGCGCACCCAGGCGCCACGCACCATATTCGGATGCGGCCGGAAGATGAGCCGGCTGGCCAGGTCATCGGCGTCCCCCTGTGGCTCGTCGCCCGGCAAGGGAGTGGTCAGACGGGGGTCCACCGCGATGAGATCCGCCTGCTTCCCCAATTCCAGCGACCCGATCTCAGCCTGCATGCCCAGCGCGTCGGCGCCACCCAGCGTTGCCATGCGCAGCCAGTCGAGCGGCCTCAAGGCGCCCGCGCGGTCCGCCCGCCCGCTGAGCTCGAGCACGCGTTGGGTCACGGCGCCGGCGCGCATGACGCTGAACACCGAGACCTCGGGGCCGGCCGCCACGTCGCTCCCCAAGCCCACCGTCATCCCCGCCGCGCGGTAGGCCCCCAGCGGCATCATGCCGCTCGACAGGAAAAGGTTCGAGGCCGGGCAATGCGCCACGCGCGATCCACTCTCAACCAGGCGTTCCACCTCGCCGTCCGACAGGTGGATGGCATGGGCCAGCAGCGTGCGCGGGCCCAGCGCGCCGGCGCGGTCGTAGACGTCGAGGTAATCGCGCGCGTCGGGAAACAGGCGCCGAACCTCGCTGATCTCGCCGGCATCCTCCGAGAGGTGCGTCTGCCAGTACGCGCCGTGGCGCTTGGCCAACGACGCGGACTCGCGCAGCATCTCGGCGCTGCAGCTCACCGCAAAGCGCGGCGTGAAGGCATAGGACAGGCGCCCGTCATCGCGGCCGTGCCACCGCGACGCGAGCTCATCGGACTGGCGCAGGCTGGTCTCCAGGATCTCGCCGGGGTCGATATCGGTGTCGTAGGTGAGGCGGTCCATCATCACCTTGCCGATCACGGCCCGGATGCCATGCTCCTCGGCGGCCGCGAAGGCCGCATCGGTCGAATCGGCCCAGACGGCGGTGTAGGCGACGACCGTGGTCGTGCCGGCCGCCGCGAACGCGCGC
>JBDSGF010000079.1:0-12289 GCA_039919135.1 Candidatus Limnocylindria bacterium
GAACGGAGCGAGCGCGTCGATCTCCTCACCGACACCCGCGAACAGGATGGGTAAGCCGAGGCGGTCCGCCGCCGCAAGCGCGACACCGCCCTTGGCGCTGCCGTCCAGCTTGGTCAGCACGATGCCCGTGACGCCCGCCTCCCGGCTGAACGCCTCGGCCTGCATGATGCCGTTCTGGCCCGTCGTCGCGTCGAGGACCAGGAGCACGTGCCGCGGTTGTCCGGGCAAGCGCCGCTCGATGACGCGTCGAATCTTGGCCAGCTCGTCCATGAGCTGCTGTTTGTTCTGGAGCCGTCCGGCGGTATCGACCAGCACGGCGTCCAGACCGCGCGACTCAGCCGCCGCCACCGCGTCGAAGGCGACCGCACCGGGATCCGCCCCGGCGCGCTGCGCTACCACCGGCACGCCGACCAGCTCGCCCCAGATGCGCAACTGCTCCACGGCGGCGGCGCGGAAGGTGTCGGCGGCAGCGAGCACGAGCGTGCGCCCCTCGCCCTTGAGCCTGGCGGCGAGCTTCGCCATCGTCGTCGTCTTGCCGCTGCCGTTGACGCCCACGAACAGGATCACCGATGGAGCCGGGCCCAGCTCGAACTGCCCTGATCCGACGCGCACAAGGCGGTCACGGATCTCGGTGGCCAGCGCGCGGCGCGCGTCCTGGCCTGTGCGACCGCTCCCGCGCCGGAACCCCTCGCGGGCCGCGTCCACGATCTCCCCGGTGGCAATTGCGCCCACGTCGGCGCGAATCAGCGCTTCCTCCACCTCGTCCCACATGGCATCGGTCGCGGGAGTGCCTGCGCCGAGGATCAAGCGCAGTCGCGCGCCGAGGCCCGACGGCCGAGCCCGAAGCGCCATTCCGGTCGGCTCGCGCCGCGGGCGGGCGATCGTCGTCGGCGCCGGCGCCTCGTCCGGCGGCGCACCGGCGGCCTCGGGCAACGGCGCGTCGCGTCGGCGCCGGAACACTCAGGCGCTCACTTCGGCCGGCACGTCGGCCAGCCGTAGCGAGAGGACGCGGCTGACTGCCGCATCGGTCATGGTCACTCCGTAGATCGTGTCGGCAACCTCGATGGTTGCGCGGTTGTGGGTGATGACGACGAAATCGATCGATTCCGCCAGCTTGCGCAGCGCCTGCGCGAAGCGGCCGATGTTCGCCTAGTCCAGCGCGGCGTCGACCTCGTCCAGGATGCAGAACGGTACCGGGTTCACGGTCAGCATGGCGAACAGCAGGGCAACGCCGGTCAGCGCGCGCTCGCCGCCGGAGAGCATGGCAAGGCGCTGGAGTCGCTTCCCGGGCGGACGCACCACGATCTCGATCCCGCCCGGCGCCTCGCCATCGGCCTCGTCCGCCATCTGGAGCGAGGCCGAGCCGCCGGCAAAGAGGAGCTGGCAGTACTCGTCGAACTTCTCGCCGATGGCGCGGAAGGCGGCGTCGAACTGCTGGTTGATCTCGGAGTCGAGGGTCGCGATGAGCTCTTCGGTCGAACCGATGGCGGCCCGCAGATCATCGTCCTGACTCGTCATCTCCTCGAGCCGTGACGCCACCTCGCGGTGCTCCTCCACGGCGAAAGGGTTGACCGAGCCGATCTGCGACAGCGTGCGTCGAACGCGGCGCAGCTCGACCTCGAGCGCTTGGTCGTCAAGCGCCTCGATCTCGGCGACCGGTGCGGTGGCCGTTGTTTCCGGGAGGCCCTCGAGGGCTAGCTCCCGCTCACGACCAAGGGCCGAGAGGGCCTCGTCGCGTCGGGAAGCCTCGATCGCGGTCGCCTGGGCGGCGCGCTCAAGGTCACCCAGGTTCGAGCCGGCGCCACCGGCCTCGCGCTCCAGCTCGAGCAGTTCGGCGCGCCGCGCGCGCCGAACGGTCTCGGCCGCGCCCTGGCGCGTCGCGGCTTGGACGTCGGCATCGCGCGCATGCCCCGATTCGGTGGCCGATGCCTCGCGCTCACTGGTCAGGCGTTCCTGCGTGGCCCGCGAATCGGGGAGGGAGGCGGCGAGCTGGGTCAGGCGCGCCTCGAGCACGCCGCGCTCCCGACGGCGACCGGCGGTTCGGGTCTCGATCTCCTCAGCCGCGCTGCGGGTTGCCGTCCATGCATCCCGGGCCTCGTCACGCTGGAGCGCGAGACGATCCCGCCGCGAGCGCGCGCCATCCGCGGCTGCCTGGAGATCGCGCAGGCCGGCCCCGGAGGGATCGTCTCGCGCGTCCACGGGTTGGGTGGGATCGGCAGCGAGATCGGCCATCTCCGTCTCAGAGCGGGCGAGCCGGTCCGCTAGCCGCGTGGCGGCTGCTTTGGCGGCGTCATTCTCCTCATGGGCCCGGCGATCGGCTCGCTCCGCCTCGTCGTGCTCATCGCGTGAGGCGAGGTGCGCGTCGCGCGCCATTCGGAGCCGCTCGGCGGCCTCGTGCGCCGCGCGCTGTGCCTCGGCGGCATCGGCCTCCATGCCGTGCACTGCCTCCGACAGCTCGCGGCGACGTACATGGGCGCGCGCTGCAGCGCCGCCGGGCGGATCGGCGCGGCCACGGAGCACCAGCCCGCGCGCGTCCGCCAGGTCGCCATCCGCGGTCACCGCGCTCCAGCCCAACGGAAGGTCGCGCCAGCCTGCCAGGAGCGCGGCCAGGTTCGGCGCCACCACCACCCGCTGGAACGCGAGCGGCGCATCCGGCGCCACCATCCATTCGGCCAGGGTGCGCTCGGCCCCTATCGCCGCCATCGCCGCGCCGCGGGCCGCGGCACCCGCGTCCGACGCGACGGAGAGCAGTCGAGCCGCCCCTCTTGCGTCGGTAAGTGCGTCGCTCGGGTCGGCGCCGTTCCATAGCAGGGCGCCCTCGAGCTCGCCTCCCACCACGGCTTCGATCGCCGGCCAGGTAGCCTCCGGCGCATCAATGCTATCGAGCAGCGTGGACCATCCAGCCGCCGCCAACCGGCGACCGAGGCGGCTCCCCGCGTCGTGCGGCTCCTCCACCGCGGCGAACTCCGCACGGGTGGCCTGGAGACGTTCGGTCAGCTCGAGCACGCGCTGGCGCGAGGCATCGCCGGAGACCTGCGCGTCATCACGCTCGTGCCCGGCGGCTTCGAGACGGGTGCCCGCTTGCGCGGCGCGCCGGATGGCTTCGTCACGCCGCGTTGCGGCCAGCGCAGCAGCTGCGCGCGCATCGGTGAGCGCGGTCCGGAGCTGCTCCACCTCATGGGTCGCCTGCTCGCGGCGCACGCGCAGCCGCGCGACTTCCTCCGAGACCCGAGCGGCCGCGGCGATCTGATCGCTCTGCCGCGAGCGCATGGTCGAGAGCTCCTCTTCGGCCGCCAACAGCTCCTCGTCCGCGGCGGCCAGGTCGTCCACCGCGCGACGCCACGCCTCTTCGGCGGCGGCGGCCTGGGCAAGCGCCGGCGCGACATCGGCTGCGGCCTCCTCGTCTGATCCCGCCAGCGCCTCTTCGGCAGCAGCCAGCTCGGAGGTCTCGCGCTCGATGACGGCGGAGGTCTCGCGGATTCGGGCGTCGAGGGCCTCGAGGCGTCCTTCGGAGCGAATCACTACCTCGCGCGTGGCCTCCCGCGCGTGACCCGCTTCCCGGGCCGCCTCGTCCGCCTCCCAGTAGCGCTCCTCGGCGGCGGCAATGGCACGACGGCCGGCGTCCTGCGAATCCCGGGACACCGCGAGCGCGGCCTCCGCCGCTGCTGCGGCGCGTCGTGCCTCCCCCAGAGCGGCGCGTGCCGCGTGCTGTCGACGCCGATGCGAGGCTGCCACGAGGCCGCGTGCCCGCGCTCCCAGCGCGTCGTGCTGCTGCTGGTGCTCCGCCTGGAGCCCGAGACGCCGGACCTGTGGCTTCAGCTCGGCCATGAGGTCGCTGACGCGCGTCAGGTTGTCGCGTGCCTTCACCAGGCGGCCGGAGGCTTCGTTGCGGCGCACCTGGAGCCCCTTGACGCCCGCGGCCTCCTCGAACAGCTGGCGCCGCTCCTCGGGACGCAGGGAAAGGGCCGCATCCACGGTCCCCTGCCCGACCACCACCAGCTCGTTCGCGCCGAGCCGTCCAGAGCCCAGCAGGTCCACGACGTCGCGCAGCCGAGCGCGGGCACCGTTGATGAGGTACTCGCTCTCACCGGAGCGATAGGCGCGCCGGCCGATGGAGACCTCGGCGAAGTCGATCGGCAGCCAGCCATCGGCGTTGTCGAGGGTGAGCACTGCCTCGGCCATGCCCTGCGGCTTGCGCTGCTAGGAGCCGGCAAAGATGACGTCATCGGCGCGACGTGTGCGAAGCGACCGGTTCGATTGCTCGCCCAGCACCCAGCGCACGGCATCGGCCATGTTGCTCTTTCCCGAGCCGTTCGGGCCGATCACCGCGTTGACGCCTGGCTCGAACACGAACCGAGTCTGATCGGCGAACGACTTGAAGCCGTGGACGCGGAGCTCCTTGAGACGACTCACGCAACCCCCGGCGCGGCTGGCGTCGTCGGCGTATTCGAACCGAGCGTGGCGAGGGCGCCATCGGCCGCTCGCTCCTCGGCGCGCTGGCGACTCGAACCCGATCCATGGGCCAGGCTCCGTCCCTCGAGCAGCACGGTCACGAGGAACTCCTGCTCGTGCGGCGGCCCGCTGGTGGCGGCCAGATGGTAGACCGGCTTGACCCCGTGATGGCGCTGCGTCCATTCCTGGAGCCGCGACTTCGCCGACTTCGGAGGGCCTGCGATCTCAGCCAGCGCGTCGAGCCGCGGCTCGAACAGACTCGCCAGCACCCCTTCGGTACGCTCGCCGCCTTCGCTCAATGAGATGGCGCCGGCAAGAGCCTCGAAACAGCCCGCCAGCACCGATGGCCGTGTCGCACCGCCGGCCTCGGCCTCGCCGCGGCCGAGCATGAGGTACCGGTCGAGACCGAGGGCGAGTGCCAGGTCGGCGAGCGCATCGCGGTTGACGACGGCAGCGCGACGGGCGGTCAGCGAGCCC
Source organism: Candidatus Limnocylindria bacterium (assembly GCA_039919135.1). Taxonomy (GTDB): domain Bacteria; phylum Chloroflexota; class Limnocylindria; order QHBO01; family QHBO01; genus JACDBZ01. Next base: position 4,930 of record JBDSGF010000079.1, read on the forward strand.
TCGTCCTCGTCGGGATAACGCTCGTACAGGAGACGGCTGACGGTGAGACCGATGACGGCGTCGCCGTAGAACTCGAGACGCTCGTTGTGGCCGACGACTGTCGCGGCGTTCTCGTTGGCGTAGGAGCTGTGGACGAACGCCTGGCGGATCAGCTCCGGATCACGCGGGACGATACCGAGCCGCTCACCCAACTCTTCCAGGGGCGGAGCATCCATGGGCGTCCGTCTTACTGCTGGTGCTCCTCGATGAACTCGACGGCATCGGAGACCTTCTGGATCCGCTCGGCATCCTCGTCCGAGATCTCCATTCCGAACTCCTCTTCCAGGCTCATGATGAGCTCAACCAGGTCGAGGGAGTCGGCATTGAGGTCTTCGACGAACGAAGCGGTGGTTGTCACCTCTTCCTCATCGACGCCGAGCTGCTCGACGATGATCTTCTTGAGACGTTCGAACGTGGTGCCGTCTGTCACGAGTTCAGGCTCCTCCACCCGATGATCTGGAAACACTTCCTAACACGCCGTTGACGAGGCGTCGCGCTGCGTCGCCGGCGTAGATCCGGGCGAGGGATACGGCATCACGCATCGTCTCCCCGCTCGGGGTCGCGGCGGAGTATAGCACCTCATACAGGGCGCTCCGGAGGATCGTGCGTTCGACGCGACCGAGCTCAGGAACCGGAATGAGCGGCGCCTCGACGGCGATACGAGCGTCCAGCAGGGCCTGGTGCTGCGCGACCCCGTTGACGATCGCGGCGGCGTGGTCGCGCACCTCATTTGTCACGGCGCGCTCCTCGGCCAGACGGTCGAGCGCAGCCGGTGCATTGCCCGGGCGGAATTCGCCCTCGAACAGCGCGAGAAGGGCGAGCCGGCGCGCGAGGAGCCCGGGCGCGGCCCGCGCCTTCGAACGATGCCGCGGCACGGTCACGGGACGTGGGCCCGGTCGCGGTGAAGGCGGGCGGCGATCCTGGACCGAACGCCGCGATGCACCAGGGCCGGATGTTCGCGCGTCCATTCGGCGATCAGTTCCGGGACCCGCGCGTGCGCCGACTCCGAGCCGATGCGGATGGCATTCTCGATCATGCGTGCCGTTGCGCGGCCATGAGTCACGATGCTCACGCCCTTGACGCCGAGGAGCGGTGCACCGCCGAAGCCCTCGTAGTCGAAGCGCGCCTTCGTGCGGGCGAATCCCGGCTTCAGCGCCAGCAGCGCGAGCGACGCCATCGGTCCCTGCTGGAGGTCCTCACGCAGCGCGCGAAAGATGAAGCTGGTGATGCCTTCGAAGAACTTGATCACGACGTTGCCAACGAACCCGTCGCAGACCACGACGTCGGCGCGGTGGGCGATCATTTCGTGCGCCTCCACGTTGCCGACGAAGTGCATGTCGAGCGCAGCCAGCTTCTCGTGCGCCTCGCGGGCCAGGGTGTCCCCCTTCTCGACCTCCTCGCCGATGTTCAGCAAGCCGATGCGCGGGTTGGAGACGTGGAGGACGTGCTCCGCGAAGATCGCGCCCATGGCGGCGAACTGCACCAGGTTCTCCGCGTCGGAGTCGACGTTGGCGCCGACGTCGAGCAGCATCACCGGCCCGGTGGCGGTCACCATGTGGGCGGGCAATGCCGGCCGATCGATGCCCTCGATGCGGCCCAGGCGGAAGACCGCCGCCGCCATGGTCGCGCCCGTCGATCCGGCGCTCACGACTGCGTCGGCCGCGCCGTCACGCACCAGGTCGGTGGCCACCACGATCGAGGCGCGGCGCTTGGCCCGCAACGCCGTGGCAGGATGCTCTCCCATCTCGATGACCTCTGGCGCATCGACCAGGGTCAGTCCGCCCGGACGCTCCTTGCCGTACGCGGCGATCTCGCGCTCGAGGCGCGGCACATCACCGACGAGGATCACCTCGTCGGTGCTGGTTGACGCGTAATCGATGGCGCCGCGGACGATCTCGCGAGGGGCGTGGTCGCCTCCCATCGCGTCGACCGCGATGCGCATCGGGGTTAGCGCTGGCCTTCGACCGGAGCGACCGGCTCAATCGTCATCGCCTCGCGACCGGCGTACCAGCCGCAGGTCGGACAGACGTGATGGGCGCGCTTCAGCTCATGACAGTGGTCGCACTCGACCAGGGGCGGGGCGCTGATGGCGAGATGCGCGCGACGCTCACCCTGGCGCGCCTTCGAAACCTTTCGCTTGGGAACGCCCACGCGGAAACTCCTTGACCGATAGGGAACGGGACGCCGCAGTATAGCCGGAGCGCCGTGACCCTGGCGAATGAGCTACGTGGCTCGGATCGCGTCCTAGGCCGAGTCGCCGTTGGGGTCCCGCAGCAGCATCGCCAGTCCGGCCAGGCGCGGGTCGATCTCGTCGCTGCCGTGGCTGTGATCCGCCGAGTCGAGCCGCCCGCCGCATTCGGCGCACAGACCGGCACACTCGGGACGGCAGAGCGGATGCATTGGCTCGGTCAGGGAGAGCTCGTCATGGAAGATGCCGTCCAGGTCGATCTCGTGGTGCTCAGTGATGTGCTGCGCCGTTTCGCTCTCTCCCTCCTCCGCGCGGACCGGCAGGCCGGTCTCGGGGTCAAGGCTCGGCAGGAACTCCTCCGAGACGGAAACCCGGACCTCCTCCACGTACGGGTCGGTGCAGCGGGCACAGGTGCGCCGCAGCGGGGCGCGAAGCTCGCCACGCGCCAGGATGCCGCGGTTCGTGCGCTGAAAACGGAGATCGGCGTCGAGCGGGCCGGCCAGCTCAACGTCCGGTCCAAGGCTGACGTAGTGGTCGCGCAGGCCGACGTCACGCGTGGCTCCCGGTGGCTCGTGGAGCAGTCCCGCGACGTTGAACGAGGTCATGACCGGGGGGCGGTGCGGGCCTGCTCCTCCGAATCGACCACGATCGCGCCACTGCCCGATGCGCCGTCATCGCTGGCGGGCCGATGGCGCTCGTCGAGCATGTCGATGCCACGCTTGATGCTCGTGAGCGCCTTGATGCATTCACCCTCGAGCCGGATCAGGACGCCGGCCGCGTACTCATCTGCTCCGCGGCGAACCTCCCGTGCCTCATCCTGCGCGCGGTCGAGGATCTCGGCAGCGCGCTGCTGCGCGGCTCGTACCAGTTCGCGCTCCTCGAGCATCTGCGCCGCCTGCTCCTGCGCCCGGGCGACGATGGAGTCGCCCTCCTCGCGCGCGCGCTCGGTGATGCGACCCGACTCCTCGGTGATCCGGCGCGCCTGGCGTACCTCGTCCGGCACCGAAACCCGCAACTGGTCCACCAGCTCGAGAATCGTCGCCTGGTCGAGCACGACGTTGTTCGTGAGGGGCAGCTTCTTGCCGTTCGCCACCAGCGACTCGAGCCGCTCGACGAGGAAGATGATGTCCGTGGCCGCGCCCTCCTTGGCTGCGGATTATACGCGCGGGATCATGCCCAGACGGTCGGCCAGCGCCTCGGCCACCGGACTGGGAAGCATCGGTGTCACATCACCGCCGAAACGGGCAACCTCCTTGGCCAGCGAGGAGCTGACGTATCCGTACTCCAGCGCGGTCATGAGGAAGGTCGTGTCGATGGCCGGCGCCAGCTTGCGGTTGGTGAGCGCCATCTGGAGCTCGGCCTCGAAATCGCTGACCGCGCGCAGGCCGCGGACGATGAAGCCAGCATCGTGGGCGCGTGCGAAGTCCACGGTCAATCCGTCGAACGCGGCAACGGTGACGTGGTCGCCGAGGTCGGCCACGCAGCGCTCAATGAGCGCGACCCGCTCGTCGATGGCGAACAGCGCCTCCTTCTTCGGATTGTTGAGGACACCGATGACGAGCCTATCGAACAGCCCCGACGCACGGCGCGCCACGTCGAGGTGGGCGTTCGTCATCGGGTCGAACGATCCGGGGAATACCGCGACCCGCGTCATGCGTCCTCCATCGCCAGGAACGTGAGCATCGTCTCGCCGAAGCGCCGCTGCCGGGTCATCGTCAGCCCGTCGATCTCCGGCAGCTCAGTCCGCCAGAAGTGCTTGATCACCACCGATGCGCCCGGCACAAGGTGCGGCACCAGGGCGCGAAGCGGCGCCACCATAGCACGCACCTCGTACGGCGGATCGAGGATGGCCAGGTCCCACGGTCCCTCGGAAGCGGAGCCGAGGTAGCGCTCGACATCCCTGCCGTGCACGCGGGCATCGGTCTCCAGGTGCGTGCGCTCGAGATTCGAGCGGATGATGGCGAGCGCCGCTCGCTCGAGCTCAACGAAGTCGGCCGACGCCGCACCGCGCGACAACGCCTCGATGCCGATCGCACCGCTGCCGGCATACAGGTCGACCACGCGCGCTTCGGGCACCAGGTCCCCCAGGATGCCGAAGAGCGTCTCCTTGACGCGATCGGTGATCGGGCGCGTGCCATGACCTCGCGGCGCGGCGAGCGGCACCCCCCCGGCGATGCCGGCGATGACCCGCATCAGGCGGCGTCCCCCTCCTCCTCGATCGGGGCGAAGTCGGCCTGGAGCCTGGCGAGTGCCGGCCGTCCGGCGAGGGTTGGGTCGTCCTCGACCACGTGATCGGCAAGCTCGCGCGCGCGCTGCGCGAGCGCGAGGTGTCGAGGCTCGAAGAGCGAGGCGACCCGCAGCGGCGGAAGGCCCGACTGGCGGGTGCCGATCACGTTGCCAGCACCGCGCATCTCGAGATCCGACTCGGCGATTTCGAAGCCATCCTGCGATCCACGCACGACCTCGAGACGGCGCATTGCGAGCTCGTCCGTGGCGTCAGAGAGAAGAATGCAGTAGGACCGATGAAGCCCCCGGCCGACCCGCCCACGCAATTGGTGAAGCTGCGCCAGGCCGAATCGCTCAGCGTCCTCGATGACCATGACGGTCGCGTTCGGCACGTCTATGCCGACCTCGATGACCGTGGTCGCCACCAGCACATCCATCTCGCCGGCGGCGAAGGCGGTCATGGTCGCGTCGCGCACAGCCGCCTTTTGTTGACCGTGCACCAGGCCGATCCTCAAGTGCGGAAGTGCCGCCCGCAGCCGTTCGGACTCGGCCTCGGCGCTCGCGACCTGGAGCGCGTCCGACTCCATCACCAGCGGGACGACGACGAACGATTGCCGGCCCTCGGCTGCCTCGGCCGCCAGGAAGGCCTCGATTTTCGGCAATCCGCGTCGGTCGCGGATCTCGGTGCGAATCGGCTGCCGGCCCGGAGGCAGCTCGCGGATCGTGCTGATCTCCAGGTCGCCGTAGACGGTGAGGGCCAGCGTGCGAGGAATGGGCGTGGCGGTGAGCGCCAGGGTGTGCGGCTCGCCAGCGCTGCCCTTCGCCTGGAGCGCGGCGCGCTGCCCGACGCCGAAACGGTGCTGCTCGTCGACAATGATCAGGCCGAGCCGCGGGAACTCGACCGCCCGGCTGATGACGGCATGCGTACCGATGACGACCTCGGCTGCACCGGCCGCAATGGCGTCGTGGACCTCGCCCTTGCGCGCGGCCGACAATGACCCGGACAGGAATTCCGCGCGTACGCCCAGGCCCTCGAGCAGCGGCGCCAGTCCCGAATGGTGCTGGCGGGCCAGGATCTCGGTCGGCGCCATGAGCGCGCCCTGCCATCCGGCGCGAACGGCGCAGGCCAGCGCCACGGCCGCCACCGCCGTCTTGCCACTTCCGACGTCGCCCTGGAGCAACCTCCGCATCGGTCGCTCGGAGGCCAGGTCGTCGATGATCGACGCCACCACGGAGGCCTGGTCGCCCGTCAGCTCGAAGGGCAGGGCGCCGACGATCTCGGCACGCTCCGCATCGGTCACGCGGATGGGAGGGGCGTAGAGCTGTTCGCGCGCCTGCCGGGCCTGGGCGAGCGCCAGTTGGAGGGCGAGCAGCTCATCGAAGGCGAGCCGGTCGAGCGCCTCGTCGACATCGGCCGTCTCCTCCGGGAAGTGCGCGGTGCGAAGGGCGTCGGCGAGCAGCGGCAGGCCGGCGCGCTCCTCATCGGTCAATGGGTCGTCGACTGTCGGCAGCGCCGCCTCCAGCACCCGAGCGAGGAGCTCGCGCAGCCGTTTCTGGGTAACCCCCGCGGCAAGGTGGTAGACCGGCACGACCCGCGCGGTGTGGACCGATTCGTGACCGACCGGGCTGAACTCGGGGCTGGTGAACTGCGACCGCCATCCCCGTTGTGTCACTTTGCCTGAGACGATCAGCTCGTCGTTGGGCTTCAGGCGTCGCTCGACGAAGCGGCGCCCGAACCAGATAGCCTCCGCGTTGCCGGTGTCATCGCTCAGCTGCGCGATGACACGTTGCGGCCGCCGCCCGAATCCCGGCTCAATGCGCACGGTGTCCACTCGAACGCGCGCCGACTGCTTCTCGTCGGGCAGCAGATCGCCGAGGGTGCGCAGCTCGCTGAAGTCGTCGTAACGAAAGGGCAGGTACCAGAGCGCCTCGCGCGGCGTGCTGATGCCGAGCTTCGCCAGGCCGGCCGCGCCGCGTGCCAGGGCCGGCATGACCCGCCGGATCGGCTCGTCGAGATCCATCGGCGGGCTCGATTGCATGGCCCGATCGTAGCGTGCTACCATCCTGATCGCTCCGGCGCCTGGCGCCGGGTTTTTCGTGTGATTCTGGAGACCCATTCGCCCATGGCCCGCGTCTGCGACATCTGCGGCAAGCGCCCCATCACCGGCTGGAACCCCCAATCGGTCGGGATGAACCGCAAGCGCGCCCTGCGCCGATGGCTGCCCAACCTTCAGCAGATGACCCTCGTCACCGATGGCAAGGTCAGCAAGGTCAAGGCCTGCAGCCGTTGCCGCCGCACCGCCCAAAAGGTCTGACCTTCCCCCTTCGCAGGACCGCAGCGCCCGCGTCAGCCGACGCGGGCGCTGCCATATCCGGCGCCATTGCCGGTGATCGCGACCCGCGCCACGGGGCTAACGGCAAGTGAGAACAACCTCCGTTGGCCTGCGACCCGCCCCACGGGGCTAACGACGAACGAGGGGCGACCTCCGTCGCGAGCGACCCCCCACGGGTCATCCGACCGCGGAAGTCGACTGGTTCGGCCGTTCTGCCTCGTTCATTGGCCGATAGCCCTGCCCCAAGGGTCAAACGCCGCAGAACCCAGCGTTCGGCTCCCACAACTATGGAGCCAGGTCAAGAAACGAGTCGATGACCAGCGTGAACGGGCCGTCGTTGACGAGCTCGACCGCCATCTCGGCTCCGAACCGGCCCGTCTCCGCGCGCAGGCCTGACGCGCGCAGGCGATCAACGAACCGATCCATCAGCGGGATCGCAAGCTCGGGCTGGGCCGCATCGGTGAAGCCGGGGCGACGTCCGCGTCGGACATCGGCGTAGAGCGTGAACTGGCTGATCACCAGGAGCGAGCCGTCCACATCGGTGATCGAACGGTTCGTGCGACCGTCCGGATCG
>JBDSGF010000080.1:0-12434 GCA_039919135.1 Candidatus Limnocylindria bacterium
GTGCGCGCCGTGGCCATGTCGACCACCGATGGGCTGGCGCGCGGCCTCGACGTCGTCGACACAGGCGCGCCCATCACCGTGCCTGTCGGCGCAGCCACGCTGGGACGCGTTTTCGACGTGCTCGGCCATCCCATCGACGGCAAGGGCAAGGTAAAGGCGGAGAAGAGCCTGCCCATCCACCGCGATCCGCCGGCCTTCGATCAGATGGAGACCGAGGCGCAGGTCTTCGAGACCGGCATCAAGGTCATCGACCTGATCGCCCCCTTCCGCCGCGGCGGCAAGGTCGGCGTCTTCGGCGGCGCCGGCACCGGCAAGACGGTCATCATCCAGGAGCTGATCCGCAATATCGCCGCGGAGCACGGCGGCTACTCGGTCTTCGCCGGCGTGGGCGAGCGCTCGCGCGAGGGCAACGACCTGCTGGGTGAGATGACCGAATCGGGTGTGATCGACAAGACGGTCATGGTCTTCGGCCAGATGAACGAGCCGCCCGGCGCCCGCCTGCGCGTGGGCCTCACGGCGCTCGCCATGGCCGAGTACTTCCGCGACGAGGAGGGACGCGACATCCTCCTGTTCATCGACAACATCTTCCGCTTCACCCAGGCCGGGTCCGAGGTATCGGCTCTCTTGGGCCGTATGCCCTCCGCCGTGGGGTACCAGCCGACGCTGGCGACCGAGATGGGCGATCTCCAGGAGCGCATCACCTCGACCAAGAAGGGCTCCATCACCTCGCTTCAGGCCATCTTCGTGCCGGCTGACGACTACACCGATCCGGCACCGGCCACCACCTTCGCCCACCTAGACTCGACCATTCGCCTCGAGCGCGCCATCGTGGAGCTGGGCATCTATCCCGCGGTGGATCCGCTGACCTCCACCTCGACGGTGCTCGATCGGCGCATTGTCGGTGACGAGCATTTCGAGGTCGCGCGCGAAGTGCAGCGCACGCTCCAGCGCTACAAGGATCTCCAGGACATCATCGCCATCCTGGGCATGGACGAGCTGGGCGAGGAGGACAAGGTGTCCGTTTCTCGCGCGCGGCGCCTCCAGCGCTTCATGAGCCAGCCGTTCTTCGTGGCCGAGCAGTTCACAGGACGCTCCGGCGCCTACGTGGAACTCAAGGAGACCGTCCGCGGCTTCGGCGAGATTCTCGCCGGCAAGCACGACCAGCTCCCTGAGCAGGCCTTCTTCATGGCCGGCAAGATCGAAGACGTGGTCGCGAACGCGGAGAAGATGGGCTAGATGCCGCTGCGATTGGAGATCGTCAGTCCCGAGCGGCGGGTCTACGACGACGAGGTCGACATGGTCATCGTGCCGGGCCGCAACGGGCAACTCGGCATCCTGCCCCGCCACACGCCGCTAATCAGCTCGCTGGGCGTGGGCGAGCTGCGGATCAAGAAGGACGGCGCCGAGCAGTCGTTGCTCATTTCGGGTGGCTTCGTGGAGGTGCGGCCGGACAAGGTCATCGTCATGGCCGACCTCGCCGAGCATTCCGACGAGATCGACGAGGCGAAGGCCGTCGAGGCCCGCAAGCGCGCCGAGGCCGAGCTGGGTGAGGTCAAGGACCCGGTCGACATCGCCCGCGTTCGCGCCTCGCTCCAGACCGCCCTCATGCGCGAGCGCATCGCCACCCGTCGCCGCTCCCGCGGCTGACGTTTTCCCTCCCGCGGCTGAGGTTCCTTGGCGCTGCGCACCTTGCCATGCGCGAACCAGGACGGCGTTGGTCCCGGAGCTGAGCTGCAGCTCGCCAACCGCTGCTCCCATTCGCGTTAGCCGGCAGATCGCCCTCTTCACACCGGCCTCGACGCTCGGGAAGGTCCCGATTCGCCCCTTCGCCGTCGCTAATGCGAATCACGCGTGCATATGTCAACCTGCGGCGGCGGATCCGGGCGCATCCGATCGGTGGCAACAAGACTGACGTGTGCTGACCAGCGAACCGTCCGAATTCACGCCAGGTGACCGATGAGCGCGGGCGAGTACCTCCGAAGCGTCCGAATTCACGACCCGGTGACCGATGAGCGCGGGCGAGTACCTCCGAAGCGTCCCAATTCACGCCTGATGTGAATGCGAACGCTCCGCGGGGCCTATCCCGGACGTAACGCACGCCCCATGTGAATCCGAACGCTTCAGTCGTGCCGACCGACCGACCGACCCACCGAACCCGTTCAGGGGCGACCCCCGAGCCGGGGCACTCCACCATGGCAGAGGACCTGCGGTAGCATCTGCCGCATGGAAGAGAAGCGGATGACGCCGGAGGAGGCGGAGCGCGCGCACCTGCGCGGGCCGGAGGGCCGGCTGGACCCGGGTCATCGGCGCATGCAGGAGCTGCGCAAGATCGGCCGCGACTATCCGTTCATCTGTCCGGTCGACTTCAAGCCTCACGCCGGCTCGCCGCCCGGCGAGGACCCCAACCTGGACCCGGGCTTCGTCGCGAACCATCGCGAGGACGACGGCGCCCACTACCTGGCCTGACGAGCGACCATGCTGACCTGCGACCAATGCGGCGCGCGCATGCCGCAGCTCCCGGTGAAGATCGAGATCGTGCGCGAAACTGGGCCCATCGGCCTCCCAAGCACGCCGGCGCATGGCGAGACCGTGAACTTCACGCGGCCGTATCGGTTCTGCTCGTCCGACCACCTGTACACCTGGGCGCGCGACGGTCGGATGATGCTCTGCAATCGCCAGCCAACGCCATTCGAGGACGGCATGCAGCCGTACCTGCCGTCGCGCCACATGGGTGGCCGGCTGGGCCTGTGCGACGGCCACCATACCGGCGGCCACGAGTGGAAGGAAGCCTACCCCGGCTAGACTGCATCGGTCCATGCAGAAGTTCGTGATCACCGGCGGCCGTCCGCTTGCCGGCGAGGTGCGCATCGCCGGCGCCAAGAACGCCGTGCTCAAGATGATGGCCGCCGCCGTCCTGACCGATGACCCATGCACCCTGCGCAACGTCCCGAAGATCAGCGACGTGGCGATCCTGCGCGAGGTGATGACCGATATCGGCTTCGACGTGCGCCGCGTCAACGGCGATGCGCTCGAGCTCCGGGCGCACGAGGTCGCCTGGCCGTTCGTGCCGCTCGAAGCCGCGCTGAAGATGCGGGCCAGCTTCATCCTGCTCGGGCCGATGCTGACGCGGTTCGGCCGCGTCATCCTGCCGAATCCCGGTGGTGACCGGATTGGCCGGCGACCGGTCAACTTCCACGTGGCCGCCATGGAGGCGATGGGCGCCACGATCGTGTATCGCAACGGCTATTACTTCGCCTCCGCACCGTCTACCGGGCTTCGAGGCGCGCACATCGAGTTCCCCATGGTCACCGTCATGGGCACCGAGAACGCCATGCTGGCCGCGACGCTCGCCCACGGCACGACGGTGATCGACAACGCGGCGCGGGAGCCCGAGGTCGATGACCTGATCGCCATGCTTCGTGCGATGGGCGCGCGCATCCAGCGCACGGCCGAGCGCCGGATCGAGGTCGAAGGAGTTGCCTCCCTGCGCGGCGCCGATCATCGCGTCCTGGGAGATCGCCTGGAGGCGGAGACCTTCGCCATCGCCGCCGCCATCACCCGCGGCGCGGTCACGCTCACCGGCATCAACCCGGAGCATCTCGTCTCCTTTTTGGAGGTCTGCGACCGCATGGGGGTCGTCTATGAAGCCGATGCGGCCGCCTCCACCCTTCGCGTCCTGCCCTCCGACGGCGCGCTGCGCGCCGTGGATGTCCAGACCGATCCCTATCCCGGCTTCGCCACTGACTTCCAGGCACCGCTCTCGGTGCTCCTGACCCAGGCCTCGGGCGTCTCCACCGTCCACGAGACGATCTTCGAGGATCTGCTGGACCATGCCCGCGAGCTGGTGAAGATGGGGGCTGCGATCGAGGTTCTCGACGAGCGGCGCGCCCGCATCACCGGCCCGACGCCGCTCCACGGCGCCGAGGTCGGCATTGCCGATCTGCGCGCCGGCGCCACGCTCATCCTCGCGGCCCTCGCGGCGACGGGCACGTCGGTCATCTCGGGCATCGAGCACGTGGACCGCGGCTACGAGCAGATCGAGGCCAAGCTCGTCGCCCTCGGCGCGCAGATCAACCGCATCGAGGCCTGATCCTTCCGATCCTCCTGCCACGGTCTCCGTGCTCGCGCACGGGTCATTCCAACGCACATTTGTTCCAAACGGCCGCATCGGTCTGGAGTAAATGGTCCGCTGGCGGCACATTGCATGGCAGAACGGGCGTCTCGGGCCGTTACCCACGCTCAGATGCGGTGCTCCATGGCGTCATCTGCCCGCCAATGTGCGCATGGACGCAAATTGCGCAACTCACGACGTGGGCGTGGGCTGGCAGCGCGCGCACCAGTACGTGAGCCGCGCCAGCTCCCCCTGTCGCGCGCTCTGGATGAGGTTCCCGCACCGTCGGCAGGGCCGTTCGGCCCGGCCGTAGACCCACAGATCCTGGCCGCGCGCGCCAGTCCCGGTCGTCACTCGGCCTCCGCCACGGGTGTTGGCCTGCAGGAGCCGCCGTGCGGTGCTGAGTACCGCCTCCAGCTCTCCGTCCTCGAAGACTGCGACCGGAGACCACGGATCCAACCGCTCGATGAAGGTGACCTCGCTCTTGTACACGTTGCCGATCCCCGCCACGGCCCGCTGATCCAACAGCGCGTTGCCCAGCTGCTCGTCGCCGCGCTCGCGAAGCCGACGAAGCGCCTCCGGGCCGTCGAACTCGCGCGCCAGCAGATCAGGGCCGAGCTCCAGGAGCGCGCGCGATCGGCGCAGGTCGGCATCGGTCAGGAGCTCCAGGACCGGGGTGTTGAAGGCAACGACCACGGAATCCGGAGTCTCGAGGACGGCGCTTGCCTCCCGCATCGGTCTGCGCCAGCGCTCGCCCGGCCGATATCGGTGCCAGGAGCCGCTCATGCGCAGATGGCTGCGCAGAGTGAGCCCGTTGTCGAAGCCGATGAGCAGCTGCTTGCCGCGCGACTCGACGCTTCCCACGGATGCTCCCACCAGTCGGGACAGGTCCGGGACGCGGCGCAGCCCCGGTTGCGCCTGGGCGCGGGCACCGGTGATGCGGCGGCCAACGAGTACGGCGCGCAACACCTCGGCGGTGCGGAAGATCGTGTCGCCTTCGGGCATGTGCGGGATTGTGAGGCTATGGGTAGACGCGTGGGGTAGGGAGGCAGATAATGCGACGGCTCTGCGTCCGCGCTACCCCGGATCTCCCGCACAAGAGAGGGGAACCCCATGCGAACCATCCGAACGGCGACGATCCTTGTTGCGTGCCTGGCGATCGGCATTGCGCCGGTGGCAGCTTCCGATCCGGAGTTGCATGGAGAGAAGGGGGGCGCTCGAGACTATCTCGACCCGGTCGTCGAATCGGGCCCGCCCAGCCAGCTCGTCCTCAACAACTTCGAGCTTCTCGGCCACGCCAACCTGGGTGGTGGGGTACCGAACGGCGATGTCTACCTCTATGACCACCCCGATGCCGGCAAGCATGCCTATGTTGGCACCTGGAGTGCCCAGTGCACCGGGCAGGGCGTCAAGGTCGTGAATGTCAGCGATCCGACGAAGCCTCGGTGGGTCGGTTACGTCGGGGCTCGCAAGGGATCATCCCTCGAGGACATGGTCGTGGTGCGTATCGATGACCGGGACGTCCTCGGGATCGGCGTCCAACAGTGCGGCCGTGGCGGCGTGAATGGCCTCGCACTCTACGACGTCACCGATCCCGCCCGTCCATCGGAGCTTGCCTTCCTGCCGACCGTCGGCGGCGTGCACGAGCTCGACCTCGCGGCCCGCGCTGACGGGAAGACGATCGCCTTGCTCGCCATCCCCTTCGCGGAGTTCAACTTCGATCCGATCGCGGAAGAGCCCGACCCGCGCGGAGAGTTCCAGGTCGCGGACATCAGTGATCCCGAGGCTCCGGAGATCGTGATGGAATGGCGCCTCTTCGAGCAGGGCCTGACGATGCACGAGGGGAGTCACGAGATCACGAGCGTCTTCCAGGGGAACGGGCTCTTCCCGGTCATGTTCGCCCACAGCGTGCGGGCTGCGGACGACGGCACCTCCGCCTACGTCTCCTACTGGGACGCGGGCGTGGTGAAGGTGGACATTAGCGATCTCGGCAACCCCCAGACCGTCGGCCACACCGTCTTCAACGCGCAGGCCGATGGTGACGCCCACTCCATGACCCCGTACCTAGCCGGTGGGACGCGCTACATCCTCCAGAACGACGAGGATTTCGACCCCGGTCACTCCACGGCCACGGTGACGAGCCCGTTGACCGGTTCGACCGAGTTCGCCGCCATCCAGGAGCCATGGGCGCCGACCCTCCTGGCCGACCTTGGGCAGGTGACCGGCACCGTATTCGACGCGGGTGACGGTTGCGACGCCGCCGACTATGCCGGCGCGACCGGCAAGATCGCCCTCGCCGATTCGGTGGACCCGTACTACAACGAGCCGCCGTGCCCGGTCGGCGCGCAGCTCCTGCTCGCCGCGGACGCGGGTGCGGTCGCCTTCGTCTCCAATCTCCTCAGCATTGACGATGCCTGGGGCTTTGGGCCCGATCTCGACGCGTCGCTCGCTGACGCGGGCGGGGTGCCGGCCGTGCAGATCTCCGATATCGACCGCCTCGCGGCCGCCATCCGGGGCTCGACCGAACCGGTGACGCTCACGCTGACTCCGAACGTGCCGGCGTGGGGCTATCTCCGCGTCTTCGCCGAGGGGGCGGGCGAGAACTGGGAGCAGGTCGGTGAGTACACCGGACCGGCGGTGAACGGGACCGACTCGTTCCCGACAGGGTCGTGGTCGATCCACAACACCGAGGTGCGCGGCAACCGGGCGTACTCGGCGTGGTACAGCGCCGGCATCTTGGCGCTCGACATGAGCGATCCGACCAACCCTCACCTCGTCGGCCAGTTCGTCCCACAGTCGAGCAGGCGCCACGCCAACTCGCTCGGGACGGGACCGGCCGAGGTGTGGGGTGTCGCCGTCGATCCCGATACCGGGATCATCTACGCCAGCGACATGCGGACCGGACTCTGGATCGTCAGGCCGACGGGGGATGCCGCCCCCGACTGAGTTCCAGCGCCCGGTGGCCCGGGCAAGCTGTCTGACGCCTGAGCGGCGGTGATACGCCGCTCGACGAGGGCCGCGCGCAGCACGTCGGCCGTGTGGAAGATGGTGTCGCCTTCGGGCATGGACGCATTGTGTCCCGCGCAGTAAGCCATCGGTAACCGGCTGGTAAGCCGCCATCGCGACAATGACCGATGTGAACGTCGAACGGCTCGGCCGGATCGCCCGGACGCTGCGCGTCCGGCAGCGACTCACCCAGGTGGCCCTGTCGCTTCGGGCGGGAGTGAGCCTGCGAGCCGTGACGACACTCGAGCGCGGCGGTGCTCGGCGCCTGCCCCTCGGCATGATCGAGGCGATTCTTGGAGCCTTGGGGGCACGGGCGGATGTGCGGGTGCTGTGGAATGGTCCAGAGCTCGACCGCCTCCTCGACGGTGCGCATGCCGCATTGTGCGCGGTGATCAAGCGCCGGCTCGATCGATGGAGCTGGATTGTGCGCGTCGAAGTCAGCTACAGCCGATACGGTGAGCGCGGCCGGATCGATCTTCTCGCATTCCACCCGGCGACGGGCATTCTCCTAGTGGTCGAGCTGAAGACGGACTTCGTCGACGTGCAGGCGCTGCTCGGCACGCTGGATGCCAAGGCGCGGCTTGCGACGCATGTGGCAGCCCAGTTCGGCTGGCACGTGCGCGCCGTCGTGCCGGCCATCGTGTTCATCGAGGATCGAGCCATTCGTGAGCGCCTTCGTCGCGTGGATACCCTCTTTGATCGGTTCAGTCTTCGCGGGCGGAAGGCCATCACGTGGCTTCGCCGACCACAGCAGCAACCATCGGGTCTGCTCTGGTTCAGCGCTCTCCCGGTTTCGGGTGGAGTCGTGCGCGCATCCGGCCAGCGGGTCTACCCGCGGCACGACCGACCGACCGCGGATCCGGCTCGCGCAAGTTGAACAACGTTCCTCCACGCGCACATTGTGGGGAGGGGCAGCGCGCGAATACCGATCCTTGAGCGTGGGAAACCACTCGGACCGGCGCAACGGCCACGCATTGGTCCTCAGCGCGGACTTTGTTCCAGACGGTGATCCGCGTCTCGCGCAATGTGCGCCAGACGAGCATTGCGCTGAACGGTACAACCCTCGACAGAGCCGATGGCCGAGTGCCTTCTCGGTATACTGCCGCCCACCCCATCCGCATTCAGCACTGGACCGATAGCGCACGCATGAAGATCGGCATCGACCTCGGCACCGCCAACATTTTGGTCTACGTCAAGGGCAAGGGCGTTGTCCTCAATGAGCCGAGCGTCGTGGCCATCAGCGAGGACGACAACCGCCTCGTCGCGGTCGGCGAGGAGGCCCGCGAGATGATCGGCAGAACCCCCGGCAACGTCCGGGCTATCAGACCCATGCGCGACGGCGTGATCGCCGACTACCTCATCACGGAGGCGATGCTGCGCTACGTCATCAACAAGGTGGCCAGGGTGAGAATCTTCAAACCCGACGTGATGATCAGCGTCCCCAGTGGCGTGACCTCGGTCGAGAAGCGGGCCGTCCGCGACGCCGCGCTGAAGGCGGGCGCCAAGGACGCGTACCTGATCGAGGAGCCGCTGGCGGCGGCCATCGGCGCCAACGTCCCCATCAGCGGCCCGTCAGGAAACATGATCATCGACATCGGCGGCGGCACCAGCGAGATCGCGGTGATCGCGCTCGGCGGCATCGTGGTCAGCGACTCCCTGCGAGTCGGCGGCAATCGGTTCGACGAGAGCATCGCCAACTACATCCGGCGTAAGTACAACCTCATGATCGGCGACCGCACGGCCGAGGACGTGAAGATCCAGATCGGCTCAGCCTTGCCGATGGAAGAGCCGCTGCGGATGGACGTCAAGGGCCGCGACATGATCGCCGGCCTGCCGCGCACCATCCCCATCACGAGTACCGAGATCACGGAGGCCATCGAGCAGCCGCTCCAGGCCATCATCACCGCGGTCCGCAACGTGCTGGAGCAGACACCGCCCGAGCTGAGCTCCGACATCATCGACAAGGGCATGGTCATGACCGGCGGCGGGTCGCTGCTGCGCAATCTCGACAAGCTGCTGACCCAGGTGACCGGCATCCCGTGCCACGTCGCCGAGAACGCGCTGAACTCCGTCGCCGTGGGGACCGGCATGGCGCTGGAGAACTTCGGCACCTTCCGAAAGTACCTGGTGAGCCACTCGTGAGGCCGATGTGACGATCGCCGCCTCGGCGACCGAGCTGCGCTCGCAGCTCAAACAGGAGCGCTCGACCACCGGGAAGCCGCCGACGAACAAGGCCTTCGTGGACTTCCACATCCACACCCGCTTCAGCCGTGACTCGATACTGACCGAGCAGCGGTTCATCGAGAAGGCCGTCGAGCGCGGCCTGACCCACGTCTGCGTCACGAACCACAACAACATCGAGGGCGCCATCGCCGTCCGCGAGAAGGTCTCCGCGCTGGGCCTGACCGACAGGCTCACCGTCATCCTGGGCGAGGAGGTGAGCACGGCCGATGGCGAGGTGGTCGGCATCTTCCTGACGCGGACCATCCCCCGCGGCCTCAGTGCCAATGAGACGGCCGATGAGATCCATCGGCAAGGTGGACTGGTCAGCATTCCGCACCCGTTCGACCCGTTCCGCGGGTCGCATATCAGAGAGGGGCCGCTGCGCAACCTGGCGGACACCGGCAAGATCGACATGATCGAGGTCTTCAACTGCCGCGTGAGCTTCCAGCGCCACAACGTCGAGGCCGCCGAGTTCGCGCACCGATACGGCATCCCCGGCATCGCCGCATCCGACAGCCACTCCAGCTTCGAGGTGGCGATGGCCTTCAACGCCCTGCCGACCTTCGAGACGGCCGATGAGCTGAAGGCACTGCTGCCCCAGAACGAGTGGCACGCCAGCCGCTCCAGTGTCTTCATCCACGCCACGACCCGTTGGGCGGTATGGAAGAACACGTTCGACGGCTGGCGCGGCAAGAACACCGCCACCGGACCCATCCTTGGCGCCGAGACGCCGGAGCAGGTCCGGCGAGAGCCGGTGCAGCGCCCGACCGCCGCGGAGCTTCCGGCCAAGGACCAGGAGTGACCGACCCAGAACAAGCGCCCGAGAACCTGGACGAGCAGGTTTCCCTCCGGCGCCGGCTGCTCAACGTGCGCACCATCGGCTCCGTGCTCTTCGGGGTGCTGCTCCTCTACCTGCTGTCGCGCGTGCTGCTCAGCCCCGACTTCGACTGGGGCGAGGTCGTGCGGCACATCGGCCAGGCCAATCCGGCCTTCCTGCTCCTCGCCTTCATCGCCTACTACGCCACGTTCCCGCTGCGCGGGTACCGCTGGCGCTACGTGCTGGGGCGAAGCGGGATGCAGGTTCGATTCCGCGACGCGACCGAGATCCTGTACCTGTCGTGGTTCGTGAACTGCCTGGTGCCGGCCAAGCTGGGCGACCTGTACCGGGCGTACCTGCTGCGCGGCAACTTCGGCGCGTCGATTTCGCGGACGGTTGGCACCGTCTTCATCGAGCGCGTCGCCGACATCATCATCATCGCCACGCTTGCTCTGACCGCCGGGTTCTGGTCGTTCCGCGGGCGCTCGCGCCCGGACATCGACGCGCTCTTCATCATCGGCTTCGTGGTCGCCATCGGCTTCGTCCTCATGCTGGTCGGCCTCAGGGTCTTCGGCGGTCGAATTGGCCGATGGCTGCCGGCCCGCATCGGTGTGCTCTGGGAGCGCTTCCACGAGGGCAGCACGGGTGCGCTCAGCGTGCGCAGCGTCCCCATCATCCTGGTCATCACGACGGGCATCTGGCTGCTGGAGGGGGCGCGCCTCTACTTCGTGATCCGCGCCCTCGGCCTGCCCGAGGTTGGCCTGGGCATCAGCTCATCCATCTTCGTGGCCCTGGCGGCAGCGCTCCTGACCGCCATCCCGCTCACGCCTGCGGGCTTCGGCTTCGTGGAGGCTGGGATCATCGGCGTCCTGTTCCTGTACGGCGTGCCGCAGGAGCCGGCGGCGGCCGTGGCCCTGGTCGACCGAGGCCTGACGATCGTGACGGTCAT
The DNA here is from genome assembly GCA_039919135.1 of Candidatus Limnocylindria bacterium. GTDB lineage: Bacteria > Chloroflexota > Limnocylindria > QHBO01 > QHBO01 > JACDBZ01. The sequence continues at coordinate 11,107 of JBDSGF010000080.1, forward strand.
CATCCTGGGCGGCCTCCTCTACGCCTTCAGCCCCCTGGTGCGGCGAGCGCACGGCGCCCGACCGGTGGCGCGGCAGACCTGACCGGCCTCGCGGGGGCGCGATCGCACGTGCCACCGGTAGCGATGTGCCGGCTTGTGCCCACCAGGCATGCAACGGCCAAGATGAGGGCTGAGAGCGGCCGAGTCCGCCAATTCGAAGGCCGGTTTGTGCCACCCGTGCAAAGACGCGGCCACGCACCACGGCTTCCCTGGCCGATGTGTGCGCCAACGGCATATCCGGGCCCATTTCTGGCCGATGTGTGGCCCCAACGGCATGTCCGGGGTGTTCGCTGATCGCTCCGACGTCGGTGCCAACGTATTGCACGATCTCACGCCAAGGCCCTGACAGTTCGCGATCACCTGTCCCGACCTCTCCGCGCCGTCGATCCTGCCCTTCGGTACCTTCCTCCTATTGAGGCCCGCCGCCGGGAAAGGGATGCTGCGGTTGCTCGTACGCACCACCGGCGCACCCGTACCGATGGCGTACAGCGAACGAAGGTTGCAGATGACGCTGCAGACGCCGCAATCCTTCAACGCCTGGCTGCGTGGCCAGTTGAAGGAGAAGAAGATGAGCCAGCGCCAGTTGGCGCTCCAGTCCGGTGTGGACCATTCCACCATCAGCCGGCTGATCAAGGGTGACCGCATGCCCTCGCTGGGAACGGCCACTAGGCTGGCGCGCGGCCTGCGTGAGATCCACGACGAAGCCGATGGTCCGGCCTACTTCTCCTCCCTCAATTCACGCGCCGTCCTGCCCACCACCCGCGTCGAGTACGCCCTGCGCGGCGACGACGCACTGACGGAGGCCGATGTGCGCGAGGTCATGCAGGCGTATATCGCCCTTCGCGCCCGCCGCGTCCGCGCCGACGGCAATGGCGCCCCTAACGGGTACTCGAACGGCCGGTAATGGCCTCTCCTCCGCACAATTCGCCGCTCAGTACACATTGCACCAGACCGATGCGCTGCTCTCGCACAATTCGCCGCTCAGCACACATTGCACGGCCGAAGCGCCCGGGACCCAGCGAGCGTGGACGCGGCGCAATCGGCCCGTTCAACTCGCCAATGCGAATGGGGCGTGCGTTTGTCAATCTGACGCGCTCTTTCCCCACAAGCGGCCGTCAGGCCCTCAATCGCGGGTCACCGACGCTCGATGCCCCACCCGCGTCGAACGCCGTGTGGCACGGAACGCCTTCGGAGGCAACACGGGCAGCTCAGCAGCCCCTCCCCACAGCATCCAGGCGCGGCGCATGTTCACCGCGTCCCAACCCTCATCGGCACCCGGTGTCTCCATG
>JBDSGF010000081.1:0-4427 GCA_039919135.1 Candidatus Limnocylindria bacterium
CCTGCTCGAGCAGGTCCGAAATGGCCTCAATGTCGAGCCGGACTTCGAGATGCGTCTGCTCACATCGCTCGCCGCGGTCGAATCGCACACCGGGCAGGCGGCTCGGGCGCTGACCTACCTCGAGGAGGCGCGCGGGCTCGCCGCAGATCTGGACGACCGTCGACGGGCCGCGTTCCTCTTCAACCTTGCCATCGGCTATCGCGAGGTGGGCGATTTCGAAGCTGCCATCCGTGCCGGCACCCAGGGCATGGCGCTGTACCGTGCGGCCGGAGCGATCTTCGAGTCGGCGCGGATTGAGAACGACCTGGCACTGGCCTACCTTGCCACCGGCCAGACCGATCGGGCTCGAGAGCTGGCCACCGATGCACGACGCCAGATCGAGGAGACCGGCGACGAGCGTTGGATGGCATCTGTGACCGATACGCAGGCGCAGATCGCGCTCGCGTCGGGCGACATCGAGGATGCCCTGAAGCTCGCGGCAGCCGCCCGCGTCCACGCTTCGAAGGGCGGCAACGAATACGTGGGCCTGGTGGCGATGATCACTGAAGCGCGCGCGCTGCGCCGCGCCGGCCGAACGGAAGAGGCCGAGATTCGCTTCGGTGAGGCCGCGGCTGCGGCTCGCCTGAGCCGCGTTCCCAACCGGCTACGGGAGGTGCTGCGCGAGTGGGCCGATCTGCGGGCCGAGGCCGGAGATCATCGTGGTGCGTATGAGCTGTCAAGTGAGGCGCTCGCGGTCAATTGAGTGTTGACAGGTGGGGTTCAGGGGCCGTACGCTGCGGACTGACGAGTCGGATGGGCACGCCGGCTTGCTTTAGGGATCGGAGATGGGGCACGTCTCCGATCCCTTTCTCCGTCCTATGGGCTCGGTGACGGGCTGAGCTCAGCGCCCACCAGCTCGAACGGCCCCTCCGCGATCGGCTCTCCGGCTGGCGCCGCGTAGATCAGCATCAGGTAGGTTCCGGAGCCGAATACTGCCAGCAGGTCATCGGTCGGAACGCTGAACGCGATGGTGTCGGGATCGGGGAGGATCTGGGCTTTGACCGGCTCCTGGATGGTTTCATCGGCCGCGCCGCCGGTGCGACGCACCTCGACGTACACGGCCGCGGGCACGGCGCCCACGAGCGCAACCGAGTAGGCAAAGGTGTCTCCGGCCGCGAAGCGATCGACCTGGGCAGCCTCGGCCACCAAGCCGGTGGCGGGGTCGATGGCGGTTCCGAAGGTGATCGCGGTCCGGTCGACGGCGGCCGACGAGTCCGATGTCGTGCCGCCGATCGGTGTGCCGTCACCATCTCCGCCCAGCATGCCGACCACCACCGCGATGCCAAGCACCAGGAGAATCGCAGCGACCCAGCCACCGATGCGGCGTGACCGCGGAGAGAGCACGAAGCGCTCGTCGTTGCCGGGTCGCCGCGCCATGGGGTGCGCACGAATGGAACGGAAGCGCTGTCGCATCGGGCTGGGCCTGCTCCTACTGGGCCGCGGTGCTCATCTGCACCATTCACTCTACCGTCCGCGCCAGCGGGTAGGATGAAGGTCATGACACGACGCCTCTTTATTTTCGACGATCCCGATCGATTCGTGGCCGGCACCGTTGGCGAGCCCGGCGATCGGGCCTTCTATCTCCAGGCTCGCAAGGGCGGCGCGCTCGTGAGCGTCGGCATCGAGAAGGTCCAGGTCGCGGCGCTTGCACAACGGCTTGACGATCTGCTGGGCGCGGTCGAAGTCCCGTCGGATCGGACAACCACCGACGAGCATGGGCTGGAAGAGCCTGTGGTGGAGCTCTTTCGTGTGGGAGCCTTGGCGCTGGCCTGGGATGCCGGCATCGAGGCCGTGGTGATCGAGGCCCAGACGCCGACCGAAGATGGTGAATATGTCGAACTGCCGGACGACGCGGATGAAGGCCCAGACCTGCTTCGCGTGCGGATCAACGCCGACGAGGCGCGCGGATTCGTGCAACGTGCCGCGGCGCTCCTGACCGCCGGCCGCCCGGCGTGTCCCTTCTGTGGCCAGCCGCTGGACCCGCAGGGCCACTTCTGCACGCAGAACAACGGGGCGCTCAACTAGGTGGAACCGGGCTCCGTGGACACGCCACTGCGCGTCGACTGGCTGGAGGCGACCGAGCTGAAGGATGGCGCTCCCGGCCGGCTGGGTATGACCTTCCTGCCGGGCAAACAGGGTCGATCGTTTCGATACCCCGGCCGCGTGTACCGACGCGAGCTCGGTCGCGATCTCGACACCCTGCACCACGGCGGCATCTGCCACCTGCTGCTGCTCGTCGAGGACGAAGAGCTGCACAGATGGGGCGATCCGGAGATCGTGAGGCACGGGGCCGAGCGGGGAGTGACGGTGACTCGCCGTCCGCTGCCGGACGGCAGGGCTCCTCGCTCGGCGCAGGAGATGGACGAGACGCTCGAGGTGCTGACGGCCGCGCGACTCACCGGAGATGTCGCCGTGGCGTGCATGGGAGGCGTCGGGCGCACCGGCACCGTTGCCGCCTGCGCGCTCGTCGCGGCAGGCCGGTCCGCCGCCGGCGCCATTGAGCGAGTGCGCGATGTGCGCCACCCGACCGCCGTTGAGACACAGGAGCAGGTCGCCTTCGTTCACGCGTATGAACGTCATGTTGCCGCGCGCCGGAATCGGTCCGGGAAGGTGGCGCTGTGAACGAGAGGTGGGTATGCAAGCGCTGCTTCGCCGACAACGAGGAAGGAAATGCCGCATGCCATCAATGCGGCCTCATTCGTGGTGCCGAATCGACCGAATCCGACCAGGCCGGTTGGGCCGGGCAGGCCGCCGCCGCCCCGGTCGGCGAGCCGGCCGCATGGCGTCGTTGGATTCGGTTCTGGTGGATCCCGGCCCTGGCCGTGGTCCTGGTCGTTGGCTACCTGGCCAATGCCCGCCGCGATGATGGCGGCTCCCTGGACACGGCAGGAACGCTGTCGTTAGACGATCTTCGTGCCGGCGACTGCTTCAACAGCGGTGAGGACACCGAGATCAGCGACGTCCACGGCGTGCCATGCAACGAGGCGCACGAGTACCAGGCCTTCGCGGTAGCGAACCACGAGGCTGCAACGTACCCCGGCAACTCCGAGGTGGATGCAATCTTCAGCTCGGTCTGCCAGGCACCCTTCGAAGACTTCGTGGGTGCCCCGTACGAGACCTCCGAGCTTTACGGATCGATGATCAGGCCCTCCGAGGAGTCCTGGAGCGAAGGCGATCGCAGCTTCATCTGCATCCTCTACGACCCCGAGGACCCGCAGCTGACCGATTCGATGGCGGGCGCCAACCGCTGAGGGGCGACCCCGTCATGCCGGCGTCTGCTCCTCCGCCAGCTCCACGAAGCGGCAGAGCGCGTTCGCCAGTCGCATCTGAAACGGCGTGTGCACGCTCACCTCGAGCAGCTTCGGCGACGCGACGATGACCGCCATGCACCGACCGCGAGATGTGGCAACGTTGAGTCGGTTGAGCGAGAACAGGAATTCCATCGTTCGGGGCATCTCCTCTTGTGATGATGTCGCCATTGAGTAGATGACGACGGCCGCCTGCTGCCCCTGGATCCGGTCGACGGTCCCGATGCGGAGGGCGGGGCCGGCGATCGGTGCAAGCCGCCCGGTCAGGAGCTCGACCTGGGCGTTGTATGGCGCCACGACGAGGATGTCTTCGGCCGCGATCGACGCAACACGTCCCTCGGTGTCCGTCCATGTCCCGCGCAGCAGATCTCGGTAGAGCTCGACGATGACGTCGGCCTCCTCGACCGAATCGTTGGCGTTGCCGTGGTGCTCGACCGGCACCCATCGCACGCCGGTGCCGCTGAGCGCGTCGGGCGCAGACAAGGCCTGTTGCGCGGCGCTCTGCTCGGACTGGAGTTGTGACTCGTAGAAGAGCTCCGAGGTAAAGGCGTTCACCCGGGGGTGCAGCCGCCATGTCTCGCTCAGGAACAGACCGCAGCGGGGGTCGATTACCCGCGATCCGTCGAGGACGTACTCGAGCGACGAAACGTCGACTCCCTCGGGGTGCGCTCCCTTCCGGACCTGGGAAAGCTGCTGTGGATCGCCCAGGAGCACCACGTTGCGCGCCGCGCCGGACACCGAGATGACATTTGCCAACGACATCTGGCCGGCCTCATCCACGAACAGTGTGTCGGTGAGCCCCTCGAACTCCTCGCGGGCCCACATCCATGCCGTTCCGGCAGCTAGTTGCACCTCGCGTTGCACCAGCGCCGCAGCCACGACGCCGTTGTCCCTGGCGGTGCGATACGGACCGTCTTCGGACGGCTTCTCGTTCTGCTCGAGCTTGCGGATGGCGTGAACCTCGACGCCAGAGCGGCGGGCGTGCTCGATGACCTCGTCGAGCAGGTTGATGATCGCCTTGTGCGTGAAGGCGGTGATGCCGACCTGCCGGCCCGCGCCGATGAGGGCAAGGATCATCTC
>JBDSGF010000082.1:0-16157 GCA_039919135.1 Candidatus Limnocylindria bacterium
GAGCCCGGCTAGGCCCTCGGCGCGATAACGGCGCAGCCACTTGTAGGCGGTCGCGCGACTGACGCCCAGCATCTCGGCCGTGGTGGCCGCCGACCAGCCCTCGATCAGGACGCGCTCGACCAGGAGCTGTCGTCCAAACGGTGTCAGCTTGGCGCTACGATGGAGCATGAGAGCCCTCCCTCGGTGTGGAGCTTCGACAACCCCAAACCGAGCACGAGGGCTCTCTATCTGTCAACAACGTAAGTGGGAACGACCACTTATTGACGTAGACACGGGAGCCGCTCGGCGGCCCTCGCGCCCGTCGTAGCACAGGCGCACGATCCCGCTCTTCATGTTGGAACCGATCGACGAGGCCGGACGCACTACGTCGCCGCCGCTCCGCGAGTGCCGTCGACGCGTGTGCGCGTGACCTGACCAACCCTGACAGCGGGCCCACCGCGATCAGTGCCCGCCTGCCCCTGAACGGATTCAGCTGAATTCAGGGGACCGTCAGGTCCTCGCCCGTAGGTTGGAAGCGCCGCGCCGCCCCGGCGCATCAGCCAACCAACCCACCCGTACAAGCGAGGAGAGCTCTCATGAACAAGCGCGGAGCCTGGTATGCCATCGCCGCCCTGGTGATTGCCGCGGTGCCACTCAGCGTGGCCGCAGCGTCAGGCCGGGACACAGTGGAGTTCAAGCGAGCGCAGCTGCGGGTCGAGGTCAATGCGACCGATGGCGACGCTGGCCTCCAGATCGACCTCGACCACGAACCGTGGCAGTCGATCTCCCTCAGCACCCCCGACGGGCGAACGATCCTCGATGTGAAGAACCAGGGAGTTCTCAAGAGCTATGGGCTTACCGAGCTCTTCTCTGAGTCGAGCGAACCGCCGTTTACCACGTTCCCGCTCAGCGAGTTCAAGAAGCTCTTCCCCGATGGCGATTACGTCTTCGAGGGTCGCGCCGTGGACGGCACCCGGATGCGAAGCACTGTCACGCTCACCCACGACTTCCCGGCCGGCCCGGTGGTGACGTCGCCCGAGGAGGACGCGACCGTCTCTGCCCAGGATCTGGTGGTCGAGTGGGAGCCTGTCGTCGAGCCGGTAGGCATCGAGATCGTCCGTTACCAGGTGCTCGTGATTTCCGAGGATGATCCGGGCCAGGTGTTCTCGGCATTCCTCCCCGGCGACGCCACAAGCATCGGGATCCCGCCAGAATTTTTGGTCACCGATGGCGCCTATAAGGTCGAGGTCCTGGCCATCGAGCAGGGCGGTAACCAGACCCTGACCGAGGTGGCGTTCTCAATCGGCTAGCTCATTGGTTCGCGCCCGTGGGCCCGCCATCTTCGGTGCGGAGCCCACGGTCGCCTGCCACTGAAGTGGCGTCCTCTCATCTCGCTCCGAGCTGGTCGGGGGCGAGAGGACTCACGTTGCGTGGCTCCAGCGGTCGGCGGAGAAGGCTGACGCCGGCCACAGGCTCCACACCATCGTCATCGGGATCTTGAAGCCGCCGAGCGCATAGAGCGGCATCGGCGCTTTGAGCGCAGTGAGCAAATAGTCCACCGCGGCGGCAACCCCAAGCGCCACGGTGAACCAGCCGAGCCGCGACCATTGGGCGCGCAGGAGCCAGCCAGTGCCGAGCCACCACGCGGCCGCCAAGCCGATCCACCACGGCTCTAGCGCCGCGTTGTGGAAACCAAAGGCCCACAGGACCGATGCGGCAATTCCTGCCGCGGTGGCGGACAGCGCCACCCATGGTTTGCGGCGCCACAGGACCGCGCCGAGATACACGGCGGGCGGCAGGATGAGCAGGTTCCAGGCCGAGATGAGCCACTCGCCAAGAACCTCGAACGACACGAAGTACGCCACGTATGCCGCCCCGGACAACAGCGCAAATGCCCCGGCAGCCGCCGCAGCCGGAACGAGGCTGAAGCCAGCCGCGAGCCATGCCAGGCCGTCAGCGAAGAGCCCCCAGCCATCGGGCAGCACCGCAGTCAGGCCCTCGAGCGGGAACCAGATGACGCCCGCAATGAGCGGAACCGCGCGCCAGCCGCGCGGCAGCATGGCGGCGCGGTGAGTAGCAAGACCAAAGAGCAGAAGGGCAGCAAGAATCCCAAAGGTCCCGAGCACATACGCGATGGTGACGCCGAACGGCGCATCCAGGTCCTCAGGTGCCACTCTTTGTGCCTGATAGCCGAGGGCCACCAGGCCGGCGAGCGCGGCGACGCCGGCGAAGGCGAGGCCACCCATTCCCAGCTGCCGGCTTCGTCCTCCCAGCCGAATGTAGAAGCCGGAGATGCCGGTGGCGAACAGAACCATAAAGGCGGGCACCAGGGACAGGTCGGGACCGCCCCCGATCAGCACAGCGCCCTTCGCTACGTGGAGCACAGCTCCGGCGATCGCAACGATACCGAGTGCTTGCGACAGCGTGGACAGTCGCCGAGAACGGTGGACGCTCGTCATCGCGCGATCATACGGGCAGGGCATGGCTGCGCGGCCGAGCGAAGACCCGGTATTGGTCGGGGCGAGAGGATTTGAACCTCCCGGTCCCACCACTCGGATCATAGTTCCGGATCTCATCGCCGAGGCCCTCCGTGCGGTCGCGTGAGGCGCCGGCCGGACCGGCAGCGTCGCCATGGCATGACGGGCCGACGTGCCGCGCGGGCAGGTCGTGGCAGGCTAGACGTCCTTCCACTTCCGAACCGGCCCCACCGGCCCAACTGGCCCATCGGAACGTGGAAGAGCCCCCGCTGTGGGCCGTTCCCGCCGCTCCTTGGCCCGTTTCGCGCCTGCGGTGGGCCACACGGCGGCGCATCGGAGCGGTGCCCGTGCACCCCGGCGCGTCGCTTCCCTCGCGGCCGGCGGCCCGGTCGCGCTGCCCAACGTCAGCCTTGAGAGCCCTCTGACGTGGCCGGCCCAAGGCCCTCGCGGCCAGCAACGGCGCGCCAGCTGGACGTCCTCGCCGCCTACGTCGCATCCGGCGGGTCGATCCCAGACGCGGCCGAGTTGGTGGGCATCCGGCCGAGCACGGCGAAGCGCCACCTCGCGGATCTGCGTGCCAAATCGGGTCTCTCGACCGAGCAGCTGATCTACGTCGGGAGAGCTGCCGGGTGGCTCGTTGTCCCGAGTCTGGAGTCCCCCTGAGCGATGCGCTCCCCACTCGCCCAAGATTGGTCGGGGCGAGAGGAGTCGCGCCGACACTTTCCAACTCATCGTCAGGATCGCCGGCGGCGGCTCGGAGGCCCCTCGACTCGTGCGGTCTGCCTAGACTCGTCGCGGTGGAGCAGCAAGGGATGCGACGCTGACCCACGCCCGCGGCTTCGCGAATGCTTCCCCGAACCCGACCCCGAACCTGATTGGATGGTGCACCCAGAGTTCCCTCTCCAATGGCCTGACGGCTTGCCCGTTGCCCGCCCGCCCTCGCGTCGCTAGAGTTTGCGGGCCATGGGCAAGCAGACGCCCCACGAAGAGATGCACGAGTTCCTGACCGGCTATAGCCGGACGAGCGCCGTGATGCGGCGTGTCTTCCGCCGCGTGCCCAGTGGGCCCAACTGCAAGATCTGCGCGGCTCCGTTCGCGGGACCTGGCGGGGCCGTTCTGCGACATGTGGGCTTCGGTCGCTTCGCTGGCAACCCGACCATCTGCAACTTCTGCATCAAGGATCTGCAGAGGATGGGGGCGCAGGGCGCGGAGATCCCGGTGAGCCTCCTGTTCGCGGATATCCGTGGCTCGACCGCGATCGGCGAGCGCCTGTCGCCGACTGATTTCGGGGCCTTTCTGAACCGCTTCTATCGCATCGCGTCCGAGGCCGTGCTCGCTAGCGACGGCATCGTCGACAAGTTCGTGGGTGACGAGGTCATCGGGCTCTTCTTCGGTGGCATCAGCGGCGATCAGCACGCGGCCGCGGCGGTGGCCGCGGGGCGGAGCCTGCTCTCGCGAGCCGGGCGCGGTAATGCGACACCGACCGGCCCGATCCCCGTCGGTGCCGCCGTGCACACCGGCGTGGCCTTCGTGGGCTCGACGGCGACCGACGACGTCGTCAGCGACTTCACCGCGCTCGGAGACGCGGTCAACACGACGGCTCGTCTCGCCAGCGAGGCAGCCAGCGGCGAGCTCCTCGTCTCGGTCGAGGCTGCCACCGCGGCCGGGACTGACACTTCCGACCTCGAGCGTCGCACCGTCGCGGTCCGCGGCCGTACCGAACCTGTGGAGGTCGTGGCCCTGCGGATCGCAGCGGAGCCGGTCGAGTCGCCCACGAGCGGGAGACCTGCGTAGCGACCCGCACGAGCGCGTAGTGGACGGCGTTCCTCCCGCCGAGGCTGTCAGATACCTCCGGGAGCTCGTTCGCACATGGGTGGCCGCCGATGGCGGCTCGCGGCGGCGAATGCTCGCTCAGGCGCTCTTCGAGCGAGTCAAGGTCAGGGGCTTCCGCGAGGTTACGGTCCACCTGACAGACGAGGCGCGGGCCTACGGCTTCGGCGCAGTTCTGCCGAAGCGGTTCGGAATATCCGTAAGTGGTCGGGGCGAGAGGATTTGAACCTCCCGGTCCCACCACTCGGATCGTAGTCCCGGATCTCATCGCCGAGGCCGTCCGTGCTGTCGCTTGAAGCGAAGCCGCTCGTGGCCCGTCCGGGTGGGTCAGCCCGACCGGGAGTCCATCCCCTCAGGCCCGCGGATGCTGGACGATCCGATCGAACTGCTGAGCTCGAGCGCCGCCGTCGAGATGCGCGATCGGAGCGCCGCTTTCTCAGTGACCGTCAGCCAGGCGGCGTCCACCCCCGCCAACGCGATGGCCACCATCGCGTCAAAGCCGTAGTCGAAGGCTCGCGCCAGCTCGGCGTACTCCTCCCCGAGATCCGACTGGATGAACGCGGGGTCGTCGGAGTTGAGGGTCAGACGCAGACCCGCTGCCGCCATCCGCGGCCATGGATGGTCTTCGAGACGCTCGACGCTGTTCGCGATCCTGACGTTCGAGAGCGGACAGACCGTCAGCGGGATGCCTCGGTCGACCAGGAGTTGGGCGACGGCTGGGTCCCCAAGGATCGAGATCCCGTGGTCGATCCTTTCGACGCCCAGGACTTCGACGTCATACCGGATCGCAGACGGTCCACTGTTCTCGCCCTGGTGCGCGGTGAGGCGCAACCCGGACGCCCGGGCCAGTCGATAGGCGTCCGCATATTCGGCCGGATCGATGCCCAGCTCGGTGGAATCCATCCCGACGCCGATGACCCGTTCCGCCTTCCCGCGTCTCTGCAGGCCGACCAGCCGCTGCACGAGCTCGAGACCAGCCTTCCCGCCATAGGCGCGGTCCATGTTGCAGATGAGCATCACCTTCGCCCCGGTCTCTCGTTCGCCGGCAGTCAGGCCATCTTCCAGCCCAAGGACGATGTCCCCGAGATCCTGGCCGCTGGCAAGATGACGAGCCGGTGTGAAGAAGCTCTCCCGGTAGACGAGCCCATGGGCCGCGCCGTCGACGACCGATTCGTGAGCCAGGCGGGCCCAGTCGTCCCGCGTGGTGAGGCAGGACTGGGCCAGCCAGATCACCTTGAGGAACCCATCAAGGCTGTCGAACCGGTAGAGCTCACGGGGATCGGTCGTGCCGAGAGCGTGCCCACTGCTCGCCGCGAGTTCGACGAACGTCTCCGGCCGCATCGTCCCTTCGACGTGACAGTGCAACTCGACCTTCGGCAGGAGGTCGAGCGCCTCGGCGATCGTGAGCATGCTGTCGGGGTTCATCGTGTCCCTCTTGCGCGATCCGGATGGAGCGGGGGATCCAGACATCCGGAGGTCGTCGCCGCCCATCCGCAGCAGAACGATAACACCTGGCACCTGGGGACCCGTGGTCGTCAAGGAGGAGCGCATGCGCGCGCAAGAAGTGATGGGAATGGTCGGGGCGAGAGGATTCGAACCTCCGACCCCTTGGCCCCCAGCCAAGTGCGCTGCCAGACTGCGCCACGCCCCGACCGATGGTCGGCAGTATACCCGCCCTCGCTCTACCGACCGTGTCGACGTTAGGCGGGCCGCGCGGCGGCGCGGAGGAGCCGGTGTATCGGTCTGATCGAGCCCGGAGGGCGGTTCGGGCGCGGAGAGAGCGATGTATCGGTCCACGGTGAGCATGAGGGCCACCGCGCGGCGCGGTTCGTGCGGGATGCGAGCCGGTGTATCGGTCTGATCGAGCCCGGAGGGCGGTTCGGGCGCGGAGAGAGCGATGTATCGGTCTGCGAGTACAGGCTCAGGCGCCTTCGAGGTCTGCCAGCTCGTCCTTGGGGGTGCGCGACATGAGCTCGGCCACGGCGAGCATGGGAGGGCGCTGGTCGAAGACCACGGCGCGGACCTGCTCGGCGATGGGCATCTCGACACCGTGAGTCGCCGCGAGCCCGAGCGCCCCGGTGACCGTGGCCACTCCCTCCGCCACCCCGGTCAGCCGCTCCCCCGCCTCCGGCCACGGCACGCCCGAAGCGATGAGCTCGCCCGCGTGTCGGTTGCGCGAGAGCGGCGACATGCAGGTGGCGATGAGGTCCCCGACGCCGGCCAGGCCCGCGAAAGTGAGCGGGTGCGCCCCCGCCGCGACGCCCAGGCGGGTGATCTCGGCAAGCCCACGCGTGATGATGCCGGCCTTGGCCGAGTCGCCGAAACCCAGCCCGTCGACCATGCCGGCCGCCAGTGCAACGACGTTCTTCAAAGCGCCAGCGAGCTCAACGCCGACGATGTCGGGGTTCGTGTACACCCGGAAGTGATCAGATGACAGCACCGATGCGAGCTCGGCCGCCAGTTCCGCGTCCTCGGAGGCCACCACCGATCCGGCGGGCTTGCCAGCGGCAATCTCGCGCGCCAGGTTCGGCCCGGAGAGGGCGGCCACGCGGCGGCCCGGCAGCTCCTCCGCCACCACCTCGCTCATGCGCAGGTGGGTGCCCTCCTCGATCCCCTTCACCACGGTCAGCAACGGCGCATCGGCGCTCAAGCGCCCACCGATGGCGCGCAGGGTCGCGCGCACGTGCGAAGACGGCACGGCCAGCACGAAGAACCGATGCGGCTCGCCGAGGTAGGCGTCATCGGTGACCACCCGCAGGTTGGGCGGAAAGACAACGCCGGGCAGGTAGCGCTCGTTCGTGCGCGCGTGCGCCAGGCGCTGGGCGGCCTCGAGCGAATGGGTCCACAGGCTGACCGGGCGCTGCGCATCGGCCAGGAGGACGGCCAGGGTGGTGCCCCATGCGCCGGCACCGATGACCCCGATCTGGTCCGTCATCGGCCCGATGGAAGGTGGATGGTGAAGGTGGTGCCCTCCCCCTCCACGCTTCTGACCTCGATGCGCCCGCCGTGGGCCTCCACTCCGCTGAGGACGGAAGCCAGTCCAAGCCCGATGCCGCTGATGCGGCCCGCGACGTTCGTGCCGCGATGGAAGCGGTCGAAGATGCGAGGCAGGTCGGCCTGCGGGATACCCATGCCTTCGTCGGAAACGGCGATGCGCGTCTCGTCGTCATCTGCGGCCAGGGTGATCGTGACTCGCCCGCCCTCCGGGCTGTACTTGACCGCGTTCGAGACCAGGTTGTGAAGCGCGCGCTCGAGCTTGGGGGCGTTGACGTTTCTCACGACCTCTGCGTCGGGCAGGTCGGCCACGATCTCGCAGCTGCCGCCCGCCGCCGCGTGGTGGCTCGCGATGCGCCGGATGCTGGCGACGAGGTCGGTCGGCTCCGTCTCGAGCGGCTCGCGGGTGGCATGGGGTTCCGCGTCGGCGAGCAGATCGTCGAGGAGCGACGTCATCTGCCGCGCTGACTCCTCGATGCGCCCGACATAGCCCTGGATGCGATCGATCTCGAGCTGTCCGTCGCGCGCGTTGCGGCCCAGGAGTTGGACGTAGCCGACGACCACCGCCAGAGGCGATCGCAGGTCATGCGCCAGCAGCGCCAGCACCTCGTCGCGAGCCTGCCCGGCCGCTACCTGGCTTCTCTCCTCGGCGCGGACCTCCGCCGCGGCGCGCGCATCGGTGACGTCCTGCGCGGTTCCCAGCATGCGCCCCGGCATGCCGTCTGCGCCGAGGAGCACGTAGCCGCGGCTGTGAATGTGCCGGACGGCGCCGTCATCAAGCATGATCCGATGGTCGATCTCGAACGTGGATCGCCCCTCGAATGCCTGCTGCACGATAGCCTTGACCTCGTCGCGGTCATCGGGATGGACGCGACCGATGAAGTCGTCGTAGCCCAGACGCCGGTCCTCGCCAACCATGCCGTACATGACCCGCAACTGGTCCGACCAGTACAGGGTGTCGGTGGCGATCTCCCACTCCCAGCTGCCGATGCCGGAGAGGGCCTCGACCTCGGCCAGGCGCTGGTCCGCGCGCGGGGCAGCATCCTCAGTCGCGGTCTCGTCATGGGTCACCAACGGAGAATAGCAGCGAGACCCGCAGCCACCGCCGATGGTCTATCGGCTTCGGGCGCTGCGGCGGCGGGGTCGGACGGACTTGCGTGCGGCCTCCTCGGACTCCCGCTGTCGAAGGATGAGGCGGATCGGTGTGCCAAGGAAGCCGTACTGCTCGCGGATACGGTTCTCCAGGTAGCGCTTGTAGGAAAAGTGCACGATCGCTGGGTCGTTGCAGAAGACCACGAAGGTCGGCGGCGCCACGCCGACCTGGGTGGCGTAGAAGATCTTCGGTAGCCGATTCCGGACGTGCGACGGCGGATGCGCGCGCACGGCATCCATGATCAGGCGGTTCAGCTCGCCGGTCGGCACGCGCCGATAGCGCTCCTCGGCCACGCGCAGCGCCTCGTGCAGGATGCGCTCGACCCGCTGGCCGGTCAGGGCCGAGGCAAAGACGATATCGGCCCAGACGAGGTACGGCGCGTCACGGCGCAGTCGTTTCAGCCACCGATCCGCGGTGTTCTCGTCCTTCTCGACCGAATCCCACTTGTTGAGGACCAGCACGATCCCCTTATGCGCCTCCAGCACGTAGCCCACCACGTGGGCGTCCTGCGCGGTGTAGCCCTCGGACGCATCGGTCATGACCACGGCAACGTCGGCGGAGTCGATCGCCTTCATCGACCGCAGCACGCTGTAGCGCTCGATCCCGCGCTCGATTGAACCGCGACGGCGGATGCCGGCCGTGTCCACCAGCACCAGTTGCTGGCCGTCGAGCTCGATCGCGGTGTCGATGGGATCGCGCGTCGTGCCGGGCACCTCCGACACGATCATGCGCTCGGCCCCCAGCACGCGGTTGATGAACGTCGACTTGCCGGTGTTCGGTCGCCCGACGATCGCCACGCGCGGCGCCCCCAGCTCCGTCTCCGCCAGCTCGGCCATCTCCTCTTCGGTGAGGTCTTCTGGCTGGACCGATGCCGCCGCCTCCGCCTCCGTCGGCGGCGGGAGGCCATTCACGATGAGGTCGGCAAGGTCGCCGGTATTGCGGCCGTGCTGCGCGCTGATGGTGATGGCAGGATCGAAGCCGAGGGCGTAGAACTCGACCGCATCGGCTTCGCGCGCCGGGTTGTCGCCCTTGTTGATGACGAGGATGACCGGCGCATCAGCCCGTCTGAGCCGATCCGCGACTTCGTGGTCCAGCGGCGCCAGGCCGACGTGGGCGTCGACCACGAACAGGATCAGGTCGGCCTCCTCGACCGCCACTCGCGCCTGCTCCTGGACCCGCTCCTCGATGTGCGTGCCCGGCTCCAGCTCCAGGCCGCCGGTGTCGACCACGGTGAAGGTGCGGCCGTTCCACTCGGCGGTGCTGTAGACGCGGTCGCGGGTCGTGCCGGAGACATGGGAAATGATCGCCACTCGCTCACCGATGAGCCGATTGAAGAGCGTGCTCTTGCCCACGTTCGGGCGGCCGACGATGGCGACCACGGGGAGGGATGCCATGCGAGGGAGTGTAGCCGCGGGTGACCGAACCGCCGGCGGCCCGGCGGCCCGTGGCCGGCGGCCCGGTGGCTCGTGGCCCGTGGCGGACCGTTCCACCCGCCGCCCAGCGGCGGTACCCGTGAACGACCCGTCCCTCCGGCCCCATGGTTCGCCACCGGCGCCGCTCAGCGGCGCTTCCACCGCCTGAGCGGGTCGCGCACACGCTTCGCCGGTAGATCCGGCGACGCCATTCGCCGTTAGCGCCGTTCAGCGGCGCAACATCGCGGGCTCGGGTACCGATCTGAGTCCATGGGCACGCAGTCCATTCGATACGATCAGCCCCGTGAAGATTGGGATTGCCGCCACGCGGCTGGCGGGCGTCGACGGCGTCACGTTCGAGACGGCGAAGTGGGAGGCGGTGCTCGATGCGATGGGCCACGACCTGCGCCTGTGCGCCGGCGAGATCGACGCCCTTCGCTACCAGGCCCGCCTGGTGCCGCCCATGCACTTCACCTGGCCGCCGGCCGAGCGGGTCACTGAAGCCGCCTTCGATCCGGACAGCGATCCTGCGGCGGTCCGTGATGAGATCGACCGGCTGGCCGAGCTGTTGCTCCCCGTCCTGCACGACTGGGTCCGGGTCAACTCGCTCGACGCGTTGATCGTCGAGAACGCGTGGGCGATCCCCATGCACCTGCCGCTCGGCGTGGCGCTCAGCCGCCTTGTCGAAGCGCTGGAGCTTCCGACCATCGGCCACCATCACGACTACTGGTGGGAGCGGGAGCGATTCGCGAACTGCGTGGTACCGGACGTACTGGAGGCAGCCTTTCCGCCCGATCTGCCATGGGTGCGCCACGTCAGCATCAACAGCCCGGCCGCGGCACAGCTCCTCGAGCGACGCGGCCTGCACTCCACGGTCATTCCGAACGTCTTCGACTTCAGTCAGCCACGCCCACGCCCCCATCCGGCGGTCCGCCGCCGGCTCCGTGACGAACTTGGGATGAACGAGCGCGGGCTGCTGGTCGTGCAGCCGACGCGCGTCGTGCCGCGCAAGGGCATCGAGCTGGCGATCGAGCTGGTAGGACGCCTGGCCGATCCAGACGCCGTGCTGCTCATCACCTCCCCGGCCGGCGACGAGGGGCTGGACTACCTGGTCCAGCTCGAGCGCCTGGCCGAGCGCCACGGCGTGCGCCTGGCCTATGCCGCGGACCGCTTCGCGCCCGACCACGAGGGGAAGCCGATTCGTCCCGCACACTCGCTGCACGACGCCTACCTCGCCGCCGACCTCATCACTTATCCGAGCCTGTACGAGGGCTTCGGCAACGCCCTCATCGAGGCGCTTTTCTACGGCGTGCCGGTGCTCGTCAACCGCTATCCGGTGTTCGAGGCCGATATCCGGCCACTCGGCCTGCGCCTGCTCGAGATCGACGGAGCCATCACCGATGCGACCGTCGCTGAGGTCCAAGCGCTCCTCGCCAATCCGCGACGCATCCGCGACAACGCACGGCACAACTTCGAGATTGCGCGCCGCCATCTTGGGTACGGCGTGCTGCGCCGCCGCCTGCGCAAGATGCTCGCCGAGGTCCAGGCTTGAGCGTCCCGGACGGGCCCTAGCTCGAGCCGCCCTCTGCGTTCGAAAGGCTGCGCGCCCGCTCGATCTCGACGGGCGCCGGAAGCAGCGCGAACGTGGTGAGCGCGGCATCCGCCAGTTTCGCCGCATCGGCGGCACGTCCCGCCGCAACCAGCGCCTCGGCCAAGGTGAGCTCGGTCCGCGCGCGCTCCCAGGCCGCGCCGAGACCGCTCAGCGTCTCGCGCGCCCGCTCGAGGAGGGCGAACCCGCGGTCCGAGTCGCCGGCCGCAAGCGATGCCTGCCCGTCGAGCCTGTCGGCGAAGGCCGGCAACGCGAGGAGCTTCGTCTTCGCGGCCCATGCGCGTGCCTCCGTGACGACCCCCGCAGCCTCTGACCACGTGCCCTCTGCGGCGATGACATCGGCCCATGCCTCGAGGCTCAGATCGCGATTCTGGGATTCGCGGGCAGGATCAGCCTCGGCGAGGCGCGCGCGAGCATCGGTAAAGCGCTGTCGCCGGACAAGGGTCTGCACGATCCACAGCCGTGCGCCTGAGACACCGACGGATGCGCGGGACGCCTGCGAGTGGTCAACGCGGCCGATGAGCTCATCGGCGGCATCGGCGTCGCCTGCGATCTCCCTGAGATATGCCGCGATCCCATACATGCGCATGGAGTGATATGGGATGGGCCGTCCGGGGACCACGGAGGCGTCGAGCTCGTGGAAGATCTCCCAGAAGCGGTCCCAGCTCGCGAGACGGAAATGACCGACCGCCTGGAAGACGGACTTTGAGCGGTTGCTGACGACTGGCAAGGCGGTCAGGCCCGAGCGGCCGACATAGGTCCGCTGCGGCATGTCGACCGCGCGCCGGTAGTCCCCGACGTGGACCAGCATCCATGCCAGGGTGCCGTAAATGTCCGCCACCTCCCCCGGATCGTCCAGCTCGGGCACGAGACGCATCCGCTCCTCCTGGAAGCGTTGTTGTGCTCCATAGCCGCCGCGTTCGCCGACCGCCGCCCCCGCGGCGTCCAGGGCCGCGGAAATCAGGTCGGGTCGGCCGAGCCGGCGAGCCAGCGCGATCGCCTCGTCGCTGGCCGCGATGTACGCTGCCTCCCTGGTCGGATCCGTATCGGTTTCTGAGAAGCCCCAGCCCCAGAACGCCCGTGCCATGAGCAATCCGAGCCGCTCCTCGCTGTCGCCCTCGGAAAGCATCGAGAATCCGAGGTCCAGGTACGGCTCCGCGTCGGCACGCCTGGGAAGGTCCCGCATCATTCCTGGCCAGCGGGTGGGAATCGCCAAGAGCAGTCCGCACAGGCGGCTGATGGCGCGACGATTGCCATATCCGCCTTCCATGGTCACGCGGAGGTCGACCGCCTCGCGCGCCGAGGTCCACGCGCCGTCGCCATCGTCCTGCCACAGGAGCAGCCGGGCCTGCGCCTCGAGCCCTCGGGCTCGCTCGAGGGGACCGATGGCCAGCTCGAGGCCGGTCTCGAGCCGTTCCCGCGCACGGTCGAATGCGAAGAGCCTCGCGGCCTCCTCGGCCGCCTCGAAAAGGAGGTCAACGGCCCGCGATCGAATCTCCTCGCGCCGGTCGGGCTCGACGCGCCCCCAGGGAGCGGCCCGCTGCGCTGCGGTGTAGTGATGGGCGAGGAGCTCGACGACCTCGAGGCGGCGCTCCCCAATGGTCTCCTCGATCCAGCGCGCCACCTCGAGGTGCGCCATGGCCCGATCACGCTTCGGGATGCTCTCGTAGGCGACGTCCCGGACGAGGGCGTGCTTGAAGATGTGCTCCGGCTCACCGGCCATCGTCGAACCGAGCCGCGACAGCACGAGATCTCGTGACTCGAGGCCACGCAGAAGCTCGGCGGTGCGCGCAGGCGTCGACTCGAGGTAGCGACCGATCGGCGCCGGCCAGAAGACGCGCCCCACCACGGCGGCCGCTTGGAGCGCCCGCTTCTCGTCGGGAGCGAGCAGGTCGATGCGCGCCGCGAGGACGGCCTGCACCGTGTCGGGGATGGCGACCGTCGTCAGTCCGGCCTCCGCGCGCCAGCCATCGCCCATTCGCTGAATCCGTCCCTGGTCGATCAGGTGGCGGAGGATCTCCTCCACGAAGAAGGGGTTGCCGCCCGCGCGCTCGACGATCCGGGCATGAAGGTCCGTAGGCAGCTCCTCGATGGTGAGCAGCTGGGCCACGAGGCGGCTGGCATCGTCGGGGTCCAGCGGATCGAGGAAGACCCCGGAGAAGCTGCGCCGGCCCCCACCCCATCCGGGGCGGCGGTCGGTGAGATCGGGCCGTGCGGGGCACAGGAACAGGACAGCGCCCTGAACGCGCGCGCCTAGGTCGTCAAGGATATCGAGGAGGGCGGTGTCGGCCCAGTGGATATCCTCCACGACCGCGATCACCGGACCGGCTTCGGCCAGCGCGGAGAAGAAAGTTCGCCACGCTTCCACCAGCTCGCCGCGGAGCTGCTCGGGATCCATCCGACTGAAGTCGTGGCCCGGCACCGCGATGCCGACCGTGAACCCGAGCAGCGCGGTCGTTCGCTGCGGGTCGGGTGCGAGGCGCTTGGAGATGAGGCCGGCACCGAGATCTGAGAGCTTCGTCATCGCCGCCATCGGCGCGTCGCTGTCCATGATGCCGGCCTGAGACTTCAGGATCTCGGCAAGTGGCCAGAAGGTCACGCCCGTGCCATACGACAGGCAGCGTCCGCGGACGACGCGCGGCGGGGACTCGCGGGCGCGAAGGCTGGCAAGGAATTCGAACGTCAGGCGGCTCTTGCCGACCCCCGGCTGGCCGTACAGGGTCAGGAGGTGGGGACGGCCGTCGGCCGCAACACGGTCGTAGATCGACGTGAGCAGGGCGAGCTCCTCGTCTCGGCCGATCAATGGCGCACGAAGGATGGCCGAACCCGCCTCGGCCGGTCCGGAGCGTTCGCCGACGAGCTCGCTGACATCGACATCCACCGCCTTGCCGCGCATCTCTCGCCGTCCCAAGCTTCGGAAGTCGAACTGGTCAGCCGCCGATGCAGTGCGATGCCCCACCAGGATCTGGCCAGGTGCCGCCATCTGCTGCATCCGGGCCGCGACGTTCACCGCGTCGCCGGTGACCATGACCTCTCCCGGGCGCGGGCTGGTCGTCGACACCACGTCGCCCGAGTTAACGCCGATGCGCACCTGAAGCTCAGGCCGCCCCTCGTCGCGATGTCGGGCATTCAGCTCCGCGAGGCGGCTCCGAATGGCGAGCGCGGCTCGCAGCGCCCGCGCCGGATCGTCCTCGTGCGCAACCGGAACCCCAAAGACGGCCATGACGGCGTCACCGATGAACTTCTCGACGGTGCCGCCACGCGCCTCGATCTCCTCGCGAGCCAGGGCGAAGTACGCCACCATGAGGTCGCGCACGATCTCGGCGTCGAGCTGCTCGGCCAGCCGCGTCGAACCGGTGACGTCGGCGAAGAGCAGGGTGACGAGCTTGCGCTCTTCCCGCGATGAGGATTCAGAGACCAGTGAGGCGCCGCAGTGCGGGCAGAAGGCGAAGCCCTCTGGGACGTCCCGACTGCAGCTCGGACAGGCGCTCACGCGCTCAGTCTACGCAGCGGTCAACGCGTAGACGCGCTCGCGGACTTCCTCGAGGTCAACCTCAGGGGTGGAGGTGCCGCCGGTGATGCCGATGCGGGCCTTGCCCTGAAGCCAATCGGCGTGCTCGGCCGCCAGCTCATCGGCATCGGCGACGTGGACCGTCTCCGGCTGGACCTCGCTGCACTTCACCGCCAGCTCCTTGGTATTCGAGCTGTTCTTGCCGCCGACCACGATCATTCCGTCGACCTCCTTCGCCAGCACCACCGAGTCGTCCTGCCGCGTGAGCGTGACCGGGCAGACGGTGTTGATGACCCGCAGGTCGTGGGCACGCCGCAGGCAGAAGGCGGCGAATTCTTCAAGCTTGATCGGCAGGATGGTCGACTGGGACAGGACGCCGATCTTCTTCGTGCGCGGCACGCGCTCCCAGGTGGATCGGTCCATGTCGTCCACCACCACGTGCTTCTCGCCGGCGTATGAGCGGACGCCCTTGACCTCGGGATGGTCTTCGTGGCCGATGATGCAGACGGTGTAGCCGGCTTCCGCCAGCTCGCGGGCAGCCTTCTGAGACTGAAGCACCCAGGTGCAGGTGGCGTCGATGACCTCGAGGTCCTCCTTGCCGGTGACCTGCTCGAACTCCGACTTCGGGACGCCGTGGGCGCGGATCACGAGCGTGCCGCCCTCGACCTGGTCGGCCAGGTCTGCGGTGCGGATGCCGCGGTCGCTCAGATCGGCCTTGATGCCGGGGTTATGCACCAGCTGGCCGAGGGTGGTGACCTCCTTGCCCTCTGTTCGCGCGTGCTTGGCCTTGTCGATCGCCAGCCGCACGCCATAGCAGAAGCCGGCGCGCTCCGCGATGCGAACCTCGGGTCGGGTTGCCGTCGTCATTGCCTTTCATTCTAGAAGGGATGTGTCGCGAGGTCCGTTCTGGGGTGGCGGTTTGTGCGCGAACGGTCGGTCACCCGCACCACGGGGCTATCGGCGAACGGGGTGCACCTCCGTTGCATCTCACCCGCCCCGCGGGTCTATCGGCCAACGAGGCCCACCTCCGTTTGCGTCTTACCCGCCCTGCGGGTCATCCGACCGCTGAGCCGCGTTCAACCGGTCCATCTTCCCTCGTTCGTTGGCCGTTAGCCCCGCCCCACGGGTCACGCGCCCCCGAATCGCCCGCGCAAGGGCTGGCCGCTCAAACCGACCGGGGGCGCTGTTCCGG
>JBDSGF010000083.1:0-8132 GCA_039919135.1 Candidatus Limnocylindria bacterium
TTCCTGGAGCTCCAGCGGGGTGCCGAGGCGGTCGCGGTGATGCGCTCAATCAAGGCTGCGCTAGACCCGCTGGGCATCCTCAACCCGGGGAAGGTGGTCTAGGCGCTCGCGCCGGTGAGGAACTCGCGCAGCAGGGCGTTGAACCGGCCCGGCTGCTCGAGGTTCAGCATGTGCGCCGCTCCCTCGAACACCTCCAGCCGCGCCCCGGGGACAACCTCGGCCAGATGGCGCATCGACTCCTGCGTGCCCGGATCGTCCAAGGTGCCGATCATCACGAGCAGCGGCGCCTTGAGCTCCGACAGCCGCCCGACGGCGGGCGGATCGAGCGTCTGCGGCTTGCCCTCCTCCTTCTCGGCCTGGTAATTTGTCAGGATCCAGTCATGGACTCTGGCGCGCAGCGCCGGGTCGACGCGGTCCTTCGGCTGGCCGGGCCCATCGGCCCAGTAGGCGGTTTCCCACTCAGAGATCCCCTCCCAGTCCTTGGCCTCCCACAGCTTCTCTGGCTCCTCGAAGACCGATGCGTCCGCCTCCTCCGGCGACTCGTAGCCGCTGATCCCGCCGGCCGCCACGACGAGCGATCGCACCCGGTCGGGATACTCCAGGGCGAAGTCCAGGGCGATCGACCCGCCGCGCGACAGGCCCAGAACGTGTGCCGAGTTCTCGCCCAGGCGATCGAGCAGTGCCGCGATGTCGGCGCGGTTGGAGAACTCGACCGCATCAGTCTCTGTCGCACCGAAGCCGCGGGTGTCGTAGCGGATGACGCGATAGGTGTCGCGAAGAGCCTCCACCTGCTCGTCCCACATGCGCAGGTTCGCGACGCCGGCGTGGATGAGCACGACCGGCTCGCCACTGCCCTCCACCTCGAAGCTGATCCGTGCGCCATTTGTCTGCAGGATGCCGTTCTCGTTCGTCATGAGTCGATGCTACCCGGCGTTCCGGGCGACCGGTGACATGAATTCCGCGCGGAAGGCTCAGCAGCAGTTCAGGCTGCATTCAGCGGCGTGCGGCAAGATGACCCCCATGCGAGTGCTCGTGGTGGAAGATGAGAAGCGGCTCGCCGCCGGCCTGCGCAAGGGGCTGGAGGCGGATGGCTTCGCCGTCGACATCGCCCTCAACGGCACGGATGGCCTGTGGCTGGCCCAGGAGGAGCCATACGACGCGATCGTGCTGGACCTGATGCTGCCGGAGGTCAGCGGCTACGAGATCTGCGAGCGACTGCGCGAAGCGCGCAACTGGACGCCGATCCTCATGCTCACGGCGCGCGACGGCGCGTCGGACGAGGTCCGCGCCCTCGACACGGGCGCCGACGACTACCTGACAAAGCCGTTCGCGCATGCCGTCCTGGTCGCTCGGCTCCGCGCCCTGCTGCGCCGGGGAGCCACGGAGCGACCGGCGGTTCTCGAAGCCGGTGGCCTCCGCCTCGATCCGGCAGCGCACCGCGTCTGGCGCGACGGGACCGAACTCGAACTCACGGCACGCGAGATGGAGCTGCTCGAGTTCTTGATGCGGCGGGCCGGCGAGGTGGTCTCGAAGACTGAGATCCTGGCCCACGTCTGGGACTACGACTTCGAGGGCGATCCGAACATCGTCGAGGTCTATGTCGGTCACCTGCGCAACAAGGTCGATCGCCCATTCGGGCGCCAGGCGATCGAGACCATTCGCGGCGCCGGCTACCGGCTCGATGCCGACGGGGGTTGAGCCGATGACCGGCTGGACGGCGCGCCTCTGGGCGCTGGCAGGGTCGATCCGCGGACGGACGACCGCGCTGGCGGTCGCGCTGGTCGGGGTCGCGCTGCTCGTCGGCGCGGTGGTGCTGGTTACCGTGATGCGCGGGGCGCTGACCCAATCGGTCATGGCTGACAGTGAGTTGCGTGCGGCGGAGGTGGTCGCCGAACTCCGGGCCGGCGCAGCGCCGAGCGACCTGCTGCTCCCGACCTCCGATGACCTCCTCATCCAGATCCTGGATGCCGACGGCCGCGTGCTGGCGGCAGGCAGGGAAGCACCGGACACGGCCCTGGCTGTGGGCCTGGCGCCGGGCACGTCGGCGACAGTCCGTTTGCCGGCGGACGATGATTCGTTCCTCGTCGTCGCCGCCGCGGTGCGTGGACCAGATGGCGCTCGGACGGTCATCGTCGCTCGCGCACTCGATCTGGTCCAGGAGTCGACCGACGTCGTCACCGTCCTGTTGGCGGTTGGGCTCCCGATCGTGCTCGTCGGAGTGGGCGCGGTCGCATGGCTGCTCGTGGGACGTTCTCTCGCACCGGTCGAGTCGATTCGGAGCGAGGTGGAGGAGATCTCTGGCACCGAGCTCCATCGACGGGTTCCCGAGCCCGGCGGAACCGATGAGCTCGCGCGACTGGCGGCCACCATGAACGCGATGCTCGCCCGCCTGGAGCGGGCGCATGGTCAGCAGCGTCAGCTGGTGGCCGACACGTCGCACGAGCTCCGCTCGCCGATAGCGTCGATTCGCCAGCACGCCGAGGTCGCGCTGGCGCACCCCGAGCAAACGGTCCCCTCGGAGCTGGCGGAGACGGTGTTGGCAGAGGCTCTCCGCATGGCGCGTATGGTTGACGACCTCCTCTTCCTGGCACGCGCCGATGAGCGGACCCTCGACCTGAAACGGCGCCCGATGGACCTCGATGATCTCGCGCTGGAAGCGGCGCGCGTCTTGCGCCGCGACTCGAGCCTCGAGATCGACGCCACCGGCGTGTCTGGAAGTCGCGTGCGCGGAGACCCCGACGGCATGCGCCGTGTCGTCGCGAATCTTGCCGAGAATGCAGCGCGCCACGCACGCCGGCGCGTCGCGATTTCCGTGGTTGAGGACGGCGACGATGTGCGCCTCAGCATCGAGGATGACGGCCCGGGCATCCCTGTCGCCGATCGGGAGCGCGTCTTCGAGCGGTTCGTGCGCCTCGACCCCGCGCGTGCCCGTGACGCGGGTGGCAGCGGGCTGGGGCTCGCGATCGTGGCCGAGGTGGTCGCGGCGCATGGCGGAACGGTGGTCATCGGCGACAGTCCGCTTGGTGGCACCCTGGTGGAGGTTCGTCTGGCTCGCGCCGACGACAGCCAGGAATAGCCGGTTGCGTTCAGCGAGGCGTCAGGTAACCCCGGCTACGGTGGATGCACAAATCGCTCACAAACGAACGGAGCTCAATCATGAACAAGCGAACACGATGGTTGCTCGGCAGCGCGCTTGCGCTGTCGATGGTCGGTGCCGGCGTCGGTATCGGTCTGGCGGACACCAATTCCGAAACCGGTGAAGAGGCAGAGGGCACTGATAGCGACCAGCCCCTCACCGGCACTGACCGCGAGCGAGCTGAAGCGGAGGCCCTCAGGGCAGTTGGCGGCGGGACCGTCACGGAAACTGAGGTCGGGGATGACGGCGCCGCGTATGGCGTCGAGATTCGCCGCGACGACGGCTCGCAGGTCGAGGTCAATCTCGACGAGAGCTTCACCGTCATCGGCACCGAAGCCGACGACGACTGAGACCGACCGATGAGCCGCCGACTTGGACCGATTCCGTCCACGGCCTGCCTGGTGCTGGCGCTCGCGATGAGCGCCTGCGCCAACAGCGACCTGCCCACCCCCACCGCCTCGCCGGTCGAGACCGACGCGACGCCGGGCGGTCCGAGCCCATCGGCGCCCGCATCCCCATCGGCGCTCGAATCGCCGGCCGGCGGCATTGCGCAGCCTCCGGCTCCCGACGACCTGGAGCTCGCCCCCGAAGGCGATCGGGTGGACCTCGCCATGCCGACCTTCTCGAACCCGACCGACATCACCAACCCGCTGTTCCCCGTGTCGGCCCAGGAGTCGGTGCTGCTGCTCGGCACCGTCGAGGACCAGGCGTTCCGCACGGAAGTCACCCTGCTGCCGACCCCGCGCATCATCGAGTGGGAGGGCCAGCAGGTGGCGACGCTGGTCTCACAGTACGTCGCGTTCCTGGACGGCCGGCTGCACGAGGTCGCCTACGATTTCTACGCGCAAGCCGATGACGGGTCGGTCTGGTACTTCGGCGAGGACGTTTTCAACTTTGCCGATGGCGCCATCGTCGATACGCACGGCACCTGGATCGCGGGCATCGACGGCCCGGCCGCCATGATCATGCCGGCCGACCCCCAGGTCGGCGACGTGTATCGGCCCGAGAACATCCCGGGCTTCGTCTTCGAGGAGGTCACGGTGATGGCCATCGATGAGTCGCTCGATGGGCCACTGGGGCCGATCACAGGCGGGCTCCTCATCACCGAGCTCCACATGGACGGCGCCACGGAGGAGAAGACCTTCGCGCCGGGCTACGGCGAGTTCTTCACCGGTGGCGGTGGCGACACCGAAGCCCTCGCGCTGGCCGTCCCGACCGATGCCGCCGCAAGCGGCGTTCCGGCGGAGCTGGAGACCATGTCAACTTCGGCGCACGACGCGCTGGCGGCCGCCACGGCCGAGGATTGGGACGCGGCCACGGCCGCCGTGGACGAGCTGACCGGCGCGTGGGCGGCCTATCCGGAGGCCGACGCGCCACGGCTGGTCGGGCCCGTGGTGGAGGACGCGATTGCATCGCTTCGCTCCGCGGTCGACGACCAGGACGGCGCCGCTGCCGTCCAGGCCGCCATCGACGTCGCCCGGCTGGCGCTCGACCTCGAGCTTCGCTACCGGCCGCCGGCGGAGATCGACCTCGCCCGCTTCGACCTGTGGCTTGCGCAGATGGAGCTGGACGCGTCCGCCGAGGATGGTGCGCACGTCAACGGCGACTACTTCGCGCTCGACTACGTCCGTGACCGAATCCTGCACGTCCTGGATGCTTCCGACGTGGCGAGCATCAATCTGGCGCTCGAGGAGCTCCTTGGCGCGGTGGGCGACGAGGACTTCGCGGCGGTCTCGGAGATCGCGGCGGGACTTCGGGAGACCGTGGCGGGACTCGCGCCGGCGTCGTAACCAACTCAGCGATCGAAGAGGACTCCGGGGTTGAGGATGCCGGTCGGATCCCACGCACGCTTGATGGCGCGCATGGCATCCACGGCATCCTCGCCACGGTCGCGTCGCAGC
Organism: Candidatus Limnocylindria bacterium; assembly: GCA_039919135.1. GTDB lineage: Bacteria > Chloroflexota > Limnocylindria > QHBO01 > QHBO01 > JACDBZ01. The sequence continues at coordinate 5,038 of JBDSGF010000083.1, forward strand.
CACGCGACCTTTGCCACGCCGACGCCGTGCTCGGCGCTGACGCTTCCACCCAGCTCTAGCACCAGCTCCAGCACGGCGTCGTCGACGGACTCGTCATCCGGGGCAGGCCCGAGCACGTTGACGTGCACGTTTCCGTCGCCGACGTGCCCGTAGAGAATTGTCCGGGCGTTCGGAGCAACGGCTGCGACAGCGACCGGCGCGCGTTCGAGCATCTCGGCATATCGCGCCAGCGGGACCGAGATGTCGAGCTTGTGCGGCACGCCCTCGGCGTTCACCGCCTCGGTATGACGCTCGCGGAGCTGCCAGAGCCGATGCCGGCCGCCGGGATCGGTCGCCACGGCAGCCGCGTCGCCCAGTTCGAAGGCTTCGAGCGCCGCCACCAGGCCATCCGTCGGATCGGCCTCGTCTGAGCCGGCTTCCACGAGCAGGTAGACCGGGCGCCGCACGCTGAACGGCACGGCGACCGAGGCGTGGCGCATGACGAGTTCCATGCCGGCATCGGTGAAGAGCTCCAGCGCCAGGACCGATCCCAGCTCGCGTCGCAGGCGCGCCGCGGCAGCCACCGCCAAGGTCGCACCTGCGAAGCCGGCGACAGCGACGGCCCGATGCGCCAGGCGCGGCACCAGCCGCAGGCGGACCTGGGTGATGACGGCCAGGGTGCCCTCGCTGCCGGCCAGCAACCCGCCGAGGTCGTAGCCGGTGTTGTCCTTTGGCATGCCCGGCAGGCGGCGCAGGACGGTGCTGTCGGCCATCACCGCTTCGAACCCGAGGAGCTGCCGACGCATCGGTCCGTGGCGCAGCACGTTCACTCCACCGGCGTTGGTGGCGACCATGCCGCCGATGGTCGCGGAGTCGCGCGCGCCCAGGTCGACGCCGACCTCCCAACCTGCCGTCCGGGCGGCTGCCTGGACGGCCGCCAGGGTTGTGCCCGCGCCCACCGTCACCTCCCCCGCATCGGTGTCCACGTCACCGACGGAGTTGAGCCGGAGCAGGCTGAGCACGACCTCGCCGCCGCGCGGCACCGACCCCCCGACCAGCCCGGTGTTCCCTCCCTGCGGCACAACGCCCACGCCAGATGAAGTGCAGGCACGCAGGACAGCGGCCACTTCGTCGGCGGAGCCGGGCCGCACCACGGCCAGCGCCGAGCCGGAGAAGCGGCGGGTCCAATCGGTCTCGTAGGAGGCACGCAGCGCCACATCGGTCAGGCAGTGGCGGTCGCCCACAATTGCGCGCAGGTCATCGGCGATCACGGGCGCATGCTAGCGGCACGCGGCTTACGCTAGACACTCGCCGCCGCCCGCGGGCTGACGCGGCGCCCGATCCTGCGGCTGATGTTCCTTGGCGCGGCGCATCTTCCATGCGCGAACCAGGACGGCATTGGTCACGAAGCCGATCCGCAGCTCGCCAACCGCTGCTCCCATTCGCGTTAGCCGGCAGATCACCCTCTCCACGCCGGCCTCCGCGCTCGGGAAAATCCCGATTCGCCCCTTCCACGTCGCTAACGCGAACCACGCGTGCATTTGTCAACCTGCGGCGGCGGATCCGGGCGCATCCGATCGGTGGCAACAAGACTGACGTGTGCTGACCAACGAACCGTCCGAATGCACGCCATGTGACCAATGAGCGCGGTCGAGTGCCTCCGAAGCGTCCGAATTCACGCCTGATGTGAATGCGAACGCTCCGCGCGGCCTATCCCGGACGTAACGCACGCCCCATGTGAATCCGAACGCTTCAGTCGTGGTATGCGATTCGCGGCCAGGGAGCACCTCTGGATAGCGGTCCTCGGGCAGCACCTCGCCGGTGAAGAGAGCGTTGCACTCCGCCCCCGACCCGGTCACGCCGCCGCCACCCAGGCCGCCTGCGTGGAAGAGGCGCCGGTCCTCGAACACGCCAATGCCGACGGGGCGGCTGTGATCGCAGATACCGTGGATCAGCTGTCGATCGATGACGAACCGCGGCACGCTCGAGCCGGTCGAGAGCAGGCCCGCTTCGACGTGGGCGAAGCCGTCGTCCGTCCAGCGGACCTCAGGCTCATCCCATTCGAACTGCGACCAATCGGCCGCGCGTGCCTCCTCGAGGTAGGCATGACGGTCACCGTGATACGACGTGTCGTGGGTGTCGACTCCGAGGTACTGCCAGCCACGGTCCTCCTCGCCTCCGGCGGCGGCTCGCAGCCAGTCGTCGAACCGATTCGCCGGCCGCGTGACGATCGTGACAATCCATACAAGAAGCAGCATCAGGCCGATCGAGACGATCGCAAGGCTGACTCGGTGCGCCGTCACGTCATGAGGCCCAGGGTCCGCGGCAGTTCGACAGGTCGGAGCAGCTCCGACCCGTCGGTCGTGACGTGGTTGACGGCGGTGCTCACCGGCCACATGCGCAGCGTTTCCTCAGGGGCGGGCGCCAGCATCGGCTCCAGCTCATTCAGCTCCGCGGCGGGATCCAGCCACGCGTCGAGCAGGTCGAGCGACAGGATGACCGGCATCCGGTTGTGCACGGGAGCCACCAGCTCATTCGGCGTGGTGGTGAGGATTGCCATGGTGGGCGCTGCCCCACGCGTCTCGCTCCAGATGCCGGCCAGCGCCAGCATCTCGCCGTCGCGCGCCGGGCCGATGGCGTATGGCTGACGCGGCGTCGCGGTCCGATCCCACTCGTAGAAGACGTCGGCTGGAATCACGCAACGACGCTTCCGCAACGCCGGGCCGAAGACGGGCGAGGTAGCCGCCGTCTCTGCGCGGGCGTTGATCCACGACTTCGGCGCGACGCCGTCAGTATCGGTCCAGAAAGGGCGGAGGCCCCACTTCGCGGCTGCAAGCCGGCGCTCGCCGTCACGATCCAGAACGACGCGGGTCAGCTCGGTGGGCGGCACGTTGTACAGGCCTTCGGGCAGGTCGTCGTCCGGGTAGGCGCCGAAGTAGTCGGAGATCCGGTGCGATGGCTCGCCCTGGCTGAATCGGCCACACATGGTCCGAGTATGCGGCACGGCGGATCGAGACGGGTCCGGTTCAGACAGTCACCCGGCGACTGCTATGTCCGGGCCGCATCGGTCTGGAGTAAATGGTCCGCTGGCGACACATTGCATGGCAGAACGGGCG
>JBDSGF010000084.1:0-4622 GCA_039919135.1 Candidatus Limnocylindria bacterium
TGCGAGGCGGCCGGCGTCCCCGTGCGAATCCTGCCGGCCGTCAATGAGCTGCTCGACGATACGGTCTCGGTCAACCGGGTGCGCCCGGTACGGGTGGAGGACCTCATCCGCCGCGAGCCGACCGCCCTCCCCGAGGAGCCGATGCACGCCCTGATCGGCGGCAAGACCGTGCTCGTCACCGGCGCCGGTGGCAGCATCGGCTCCGAGCTGTGCCGCCAGGTGGCCTCGCTGGGCGTCCGCCGGCTCGTCCTGTTCGAGCGCGCCGAGACCCCCCTCTTCTACGTCGACGAGGAGCTGCGGCGGCGCTTCCCGGCCGTCGAGGTCGGCGCCGTCATCGGCGACGTGACCGACGAGGGCGCGCTCGCCCGCGTCTTCGAGCGCGAGCGCCCGCAGGTCGTCTTCCATGCCGCGGCGCAGAAGCACGTGCCGCTGTCGGAGGCCAACGTGGCTTCGACGGTCTGGACGAACGTGCGCGGCACACGCCTGGTGGCCGAAGCGGCCGTGCGCGCCGAGGTCGAGGCGCTCATCTTCATCAGCACCGACAAGGCGGTCGACCCGTCGTCCGTCATGGGCGCCACGAAGCGGATCGGCGAGGAGCTGGTGCGCGACCTCGGCGCATCGGCCCGCGGGCGCTTCGTGATTGTGCGCTTCGGCAACGTGATGGGCTCCCAGGGATCGGTCCTCGAGCTGTTCCGGCAGCAGATCGCCGACGGCGGCCCGGTCACCGTCACCCACCCGGACATGACCCGCTACTTCATGACCATCCCGGAGGCGGTGCGCCTCATCCTGCACACCGGCGCGGTCGGACGGACCGGCGACGTCCACGTCCTAAACATGGGCCTGGCCATCAGGATCGTCGACCTCGCGCGCGACCTCATTCGCCTGGCCGCGCCTGGCGGTGGCAAGGACATTGGGATCGTCTTCACCGGTCTCCGCCCGGGCGAGAAGCTGGAGGAGACGCTCTTCGGCGCCGACGAGGAGGCCGTCGAGACCGATTCTCCCTTCCTGCTCGTCGCGCGGAGTGCGTCCTCGCGGGGCCGCCCGGAGGACGTTCGGGCCTTCGCCCAGAGCTTGGAGACCCTGGCGGCTGCAGGCGCCGATGCCGACCTCCGCTCCAGCCTCGGCGGGATCGCCGTGCAGGACGCGGTCTGATGCCTGCGATCCGAGCGTACATACCGTATATGCGCCGCTGGCCTCCGGCATGATCCGAGCGCTCCCGCGGGTCGCGCTCCAGCTCTGGATCGTCCTCTTCATCGTCTTCTTCGGCGCCGAGGTGATCCACCTCGAGCCCGGGCTGCGGATCGTCACGCAGGTCGTCTACGGGATCCCCCTGGCGCTCTGGGCGCTGCTGAGGCTGCGCGGGCCGCACGATCGGCTCGACTGGGCGGTTCTCGGCCTGCTCGGCGTCTATGCCGTCGTTTGCCTCTTCAGCCGCGACCGAACCGAGAGCCTGGGCACACTGGCGCTGGCCACCGCCTACGCGACATGGTTCCTCCTCATGCGCAGGGTCGCGAGGACCGAACTGCGTGGACCGGTCCTGGTGGCGATCGCCACCGGCATGGCCATCACCCTCGCCTTCAACGCCTACCTCCTGATCCAGGAGAAGCTGACGTGGTTCGCCGCCATCGGCGACGCGCCGTTCGAGGGCGTGATGACGTTCCCGTGGGAGTCGGTGAACGCGCTGCCGGCGCTGGTCCTCGTCACGATCCCCTTCCTCGCCTGGCAGGGTCCGACGCGGCTGCGGCTGGTCTTCGCCGCGGTGGTCGCCTTGAGCGCGGTGGTGGTCGTGCCCCTGAGCATGGGTCGCGCGGGTTGGCTCGGCCTGGCCGTTTCGGCCCTGGTCGCAGTCCTGCTGACCCCCGCGGTCCGCAAATTCGTGCCCCGGCTGGCTCCCGGCCAACGGCTCGCGGGCGGCATCGCCATCGCCGTCGCGGCTGCAGCCGCGCTCGTGGTCGTCGGGCCGAGGGTCGTGAACGCCACCGGTGAGAGTGGGCGCCTCCTGCTGTGGGAGCAGGGCGTTGGGATGATCGTTCGATCACCCATCGTCGGCTCCGGACCGGGAACCTTCTCGTGGGCCCGCCTCGATGTCCAGCCGCATGCCGCCGACCTCCTCGCCGTGCGGCTCCTCCACAGCGTGCCCCTTCAGATGCTCGTGGATGGCGGCGTCGTGCTGGCGATCGGCGTCCTCGCGGTCGGGGCGACCTGGGCATCGACCGTAACCCGGCGCGCCGGATCATGGTCGGCGGAGGACCGGGTCGCGATCGCGTCCGTCTTCGGCTTCCTGGCCGCGCTCTCGTTCGACGACTTCAGCTACCTGCCCGCCATCGTCGGCTCCGCCCTAGTTGCTGCCGCCTTCCTGGCGCCGACGGCGCCTTCAACGGCAGCTCCCCGTGCCGGCGTCCGCTCGGTGACGCTCGTCGTGCTGGCGCTTGCCACCCTCATCGCCCTCCCGAACGTCGTGGCAGTCGACGCCGCACGAGCGGCGGCGCAGGCGGGTCGCACCGCCATGGTCGGCGGGGCCTACGAGGAGGCGGCCACCGACTTCGAGGCCGCGACGCGGGCGCACCAGGAGGACGGCGGCTACTGGCTGGGGCTGGGGATGGCAGCGGCATATGCCGGCGACGAGGATCGCGCCCGCGCCGCGTACGAGCGGGCGACGACGGTGAGCCCTGGCGACCCGCGTGGCTTTGCCGGCCTGGCGGCGCTGAGCGGCGAGGATATCGGCCACCTCCGCCAGGCCACCGAACGCACCTATGGCGATCCGCAGTACGCCGTGAGGCTGGGGCTGGCTTTGGCGGCCGCGGGACGGATGGACGATGCCACGCACTCGTGGGCGCGGGCGGTGGCGCTCCGGCCCCAGCTTCTGCGCATCCTGCGCTACCACGAGACCGGAATCTCGCAGGACGCGGTCGCCTCTGGCGCCATCGCCATCATCAGCACCGAGCCGCGGCCGGCACCGATCGAGAACTTGGTGAACCTGTGGGACATCGGCCTGGCGCTCGATGCCCTCCCCGACGGAGCGAACGCCGCATGGCTGGCCGTCGACGCGGCACGCCACGGGGATTCAGAGCGCGCCGCCGACCTCGCCCGGGCCGCGGTGACGGAGGCGCCATACGAGGCTCGTGGATACCAGGTTCTCGCCGCGGTCGCCGCGTTCGCCTGTGATTCCGAGGCAGAGCGCGTTGCGCTCAGCCAAGAGAAGCTCGCGCGGGGCGCCTACGCGCGCGCCGCGCACGAACCGCAGATCAGGCGCGAGTTCATCTACCGCGAGGCCAGCCTGGGGCCCAGCCAGCCGCCGGGCGCGGTCCCGGATCTCCGAATCGAGCGCTGGCCGTGGTCGTTGATCGACCGGCCCACGGGGTGCGGCCAGTGATCGAAGCACTCACCCACATCGGTCGTCGGCTCATGCACCCGCGTACGCGCCGCGGTCGCCTGGCGCGCGACGCCACCCGGCTGGCCGGGTTCGCGGTGGTCGTCTTCGTGTGGTGGCTGCTCACCTTCAACGACTACCAGCACGACGCCCGCGCCTACTGGGCGCTCGAGCTAGACGATCTCTACGCGCGTGGCGAGGTGGGAGGCGTCGACGCCTACCTGTACTCGCCGGCGTTCGCGCAGCTGATGACCCCCCTGACATGGCTACCGTGGCCGGTCTTCGGCGGGCTGTGGGCCGCGCTCAACCTGGGCGCGCTGACCTGGATGGCGGGTCCGGCGATCGCCGGCCTGCTACTCGTCATTCCCGGGTCGCCGCTCATCGACGAGGTCGGCACCGGCAACATCCACCTCCTGATCGCGGCGGCCATTGTGCTGGCTTTGCGCTGGCCGGCTGCGTGGGCATTCCCGCTGTTGACCAAGGTGACGCCCGGGGTCGGGTTGCTCTGGCTGGCCGGCGCGCGCCGATGGCGCTCCCTGGCGATCGCGCTGGGTGCCACGCTGCTCATCGTGCTCGTCTCCTTCGTCCTCGCGCCTAGCCTCTGGTTCGACTGGCGTAACGTCCTGACCGGCAACGTGGATCGGCCAATCCCGACCGAGGTCGCGGTTATTCCGGGACCGCTCTGGGCGCGCACGGCTATCGGCGCTGTCGTCGTCGGCATCGGCGGCTGGCGCGGCTGGCACTGGACGGTGCCGGTGGCCGCGACCCTGGCCCTTCCGGTGCCCTGGTCATCCGGCCTGACCATTCTGGTTGCCTGCATCTGGCTGGCCCGCCAGGCCCTGAAGGGGACCGATGCAGCCCGCGGATGAGCGCAGGCGCGGCATCCCAGCCAGTGCGGTGGCGGTGGCAGTCTTCTTCGCGCTCGTCGCACTGCCGCGCCCGGCGATCCCGCTCATCGATGGCGACGTGTACTGGCACATCCGGGCAGGCGAGACCGCGCTCGACACCGGATCGATCCCGAAGACCGATACGTGGAGCATCGTCGGCCAGGGGATGCGGTGGACCAGCCAGGACTGGGGGAGCAACGTGCTCCATGCGCTCGGCTGGCGGCTGGGAGAGATCGGCCCCAGCGTGCTCTCAATCGGCTGGGCGCTACTGGTGGTCGTGGCGCTGGCGCTGCTTTGGTGGGGGTTCAAGCGCCGGCACCCCAACGCTGGCTGGCTCGGGCGGATCGTGTGGCTGGCGGCCGGGC
>JBDSGF010000085.1:0-6233 GCA_039919135.1 Candidatus Limnocylindria bacterium
TGGCGCTGTTACGCACGGCCAGCTCCGGACGCGCCGCCGCAGAGGTGTTGTCCTTCATGACCACCATGCGAGCGATGGTGTAGATGCCGCGCTCCTTGAGCATGGGCAGGAGCTCGGAGAGGTCGAAGACGGGTGTCTCCCGGATGGCGCCCACCTCGGCCGCCGTCTCGAGGTCGGTGGCGTAGTAGAGCCGGCCATCGGTCTCCTTTACGTCGATGACCATGGCGTTCGCCTCCGTGCGCTCGATCAGGTCGAGCATTTCTTCGAGGCGCCCGGGAGCCTCGAAGATCGCTGATGGGGCGTACAGGGCGCGCGCCACAAACGGCTCCATGGCCACGTCCCTGGTCATCTCGTCGCCGACCGTCAGCTCTGCGAGGCGGTAGCCCGGCATCTTGTAGACGAGCGTCCCGTCCGCCGGCAGGCCGGCCAGCTCGTAGGCACCGTCAACGTCTGTCTCGGTGATGAGCCCGCTGCGATCCATGAACACCCGCACGCCCGCCATCGGCTCCCCGTCAGAACCGGTGACGATGCCGTTGACGACGTTCGGTCGGAGCTCGACACGCAGCTCACCCTCGTCGGGCACCGTCGCCTCCGCCAGGTCGTGGCCATCGGCGGTTATGGAGATCGACGACTCTCGCATGGCCGTGATGTTCGCGCTGCCGGACTCATCGGCGATGGTCGACGTCTCGTCGACAATGATCTCTGCGCCGCTCACCGGCTCATCCGTGCCGAGTCTGACCACGACGACGTCCACCTCGCGCGGCTGCTCGGGGGTCGGCGCCGGCGTGGCGACGAAGGGAAGCTGCGGCCCGTCCTCCCCGCAGGCGACGATGGCCACGCCAAGAAGGAGGACCACGGCGGCGAGCATGAGGGATCGGCGAGGCAGCAGCGTCAGGTCCTTTCGGCGCCTGTCTCAGTGGCGGCACGTCCCCGGGCGGCGGCACGCAGGGCGGTGACCGTGGGCGTCAGGTCGCCATCGGTGCTGTAGAGGGCGCTGCCGACCACGAGGACGTCGCCGCCGGCGGCGTGCGCGCGCTCGATGGTGTCGAGATTCACGCCTCCGTCTACGCCAATCTCCAGCGAAAGCCCGCGCCGGTCGATCTCTTCGCGCAGCGACCGCATCTTGAACAGCACGCCATTGATGAGCCTCTGGCCGCCCCAGCCCGGGTAGACGGTCATCAGCAGCAGCAGATCGACGTGTTCGAGCCACGGGTGCGCCGCGTCGGCCCCCGTCTCCGGGTTGAGCGCGATCCCCGGCCTCTTGCCGGCGCGCTCGATCTCGGCAATCACGGCGGCGGGGTCATCATCGGCTTCGAGGTGGAAGACGATGAGGTCGCTGCCGGCGTGGGCAAAGCGCTCCGCGTAGGCGAGCGGGTTGCTCATCATGAGGTGGCTGTGGAACGGCAGGCTTGTGCGCGAACGCACCGATTCGACAACCACCGGCCCCATCGTCAGGTTGTCGACAAAGTGTCCGTCCATCACGTCGAGATGGATCGAGTCGACGCCACCGTCCGCCGCGCGCTCTACCTCCGAACCGAGCTGGCTGAAGTCGGCGTTCAGGATGCTGGCACTGATCTGCGGTCGGCCCCTCACGCCGGTACGACCGATGCGGCTTCGCGCGCCTCGCGCAGCGAGCGCCCCGAGAGCTGAGCGTGGAGCTGGCCGCAGGCGGCCTCGATCTCCCGGCCTCGCGTGTCACGCACGGTGGCGGTGATCCCACCCGTGCGAAGGATCTCGACGAAAAGCGCGATTCGGGCAGCGGGCGTCCCGCTCCAGCGCGAGCCGGGCGTGGGGTTGAGCGGGATCAGGTTCACGTGCGAGCGCCAGCCGCGCGCCAGCTCGGCCAGGCCGTGCGCCTGCTCATCGGCGTCGTTCAGGCCGTCGATCATGACGTACTCCAGGCTCACCCGGCGCCCCGTGCGCCCACTGAAGCGCCGGCCGGCGGAAAGGACCTCGTGGATGGGCCACTTCCGGTTGATCGGCACCAGCTCGTCGCGCAGCGCATCGGTGGCGGCATGCAGGCTGACGGCCAGGTTGACCTGCGGCAGCTCGTCCACCATGCGGTCCATGCCCGGAACGACGCCGGAGGTGGAAATGGTGATGTGGCGCGCGCCAATGCCCAGCCGCGCCGGGTCGTTGAGCAACCGAACCGCCTCGAACACGCGGTCGGCATTGTTGAGCGGCTCGCCCATGCCCATGAACACGATGTTGTAGTGGCCAGCCCTGGCCTCGCCGAGCGCCCGCCACGGCGGCCGGTGCCAGAGCAGGACCTGGTCGACGATCTCGCCTGGCGTCAACTGGCGACCGAAGCCCGCCTGTCCGGTGGCGCAGAACGGGCAGTTCACCGCGCAGCCCGCCTGCGAGCTGATGCAGATCGTCGTGCGCTCGGCGGAGGCGCCCCGTGCCGGGTAGCGCATCAGCACCGATTCGATGCGCTGCCCATCGTGGAGCTCGTGGACCGCCTTGGCAGTCTGGCCACCATCGGCACCGATGACGTGGCTGTCGGCGATCGTGCTGAAGCGGAAGCCCTCCGCCAGCGCCGTGCGCAGCGGGGCCGGCAGGTCGGTCAGATCGGCAAAGCAGGTGACATTCGGCCGATGCGCGCCGGCAAGCACCTGGGCGGCCCGGTACGCGGGCTCGCCGCGGGCGTCGAGCCACGCGGCGAGCGTTGGGAGGTCGATCTCGCTGATCGCCGGACGCGGTCCGGCGAGCGGAATGTCAGTCACGGCGACCGAAGATCAGCCACGCGTAGTACAGGAAGGTCAGCAGCGCAGTGAGCGCTCCGGCGACATAGGTCCATGCGGCGGCCTTGAGCACTTCGCGCGCGCCGGACTGCTTCTCCCCCACCATGCCGAGGCCGTTCACGAAGGCGAGTGCCTTCCCGGAGGCGCCGATCTCGACCGGCAGCGTCGCGAAGGTGAAGAGCACCGCTGCCCCGAAACCGATGAGGCCCACGATGGCGAGGCCGGGGATCTGGAGGAAGACGCCGGCAATGATGAGCCACGGCGCGATGCCGGAGCCGAACTGCGCGGCCGGCACGATCGCCATGCGCAGCTTCATGGCCGGTTCGCCGGCATGGTCCTGGAGCGCGTGGCCGACCTCGTGCGCGATGACGGCCGCTGCGGCCACCGACAGGCGCGGCGCGCTGGTGGTGACGCCGGCGGTCGTGAGCGCCGAGGCGTCCGCGACCTGGGTGCTCACGCGCAGGATCTTGCCGCGCGGGTCGTAGTGATCGGTCAGCTTGCCCGGCGTCGGCTCAATGCGGACCTCGCTGAGGCCCTGACGATCGAGCAGACGGCGCGCGAAGTCGAACGCGTCGACATTCATGCCCGAATCGACCTTGGACCATTTGCCATAGGTTGACTTCACGCGCCATGCCGCCCAGCCGGTGATGGCCAGGGTTGGAATCAGCACGACGAAGATGTAGAGCGGATCGAAGAACATTGGTTCGTACCCACCTCCGGAGGGCTTGCCCGAGTATAGCTAGCGGATCCGCTCTCCGGGCCGGCCGCCTCCGACGATGACGTGCTCGCGAGGCAGCCCGCGACGCCACGCCTCGGCGGGCATGGTTGGCCGTCCCTCGGGCTGCACGATCTCGAGCGCCAGCGCCCCCACCCCGCAGGCCACGCACGGCACTCCGCCGGGGAGCAGGGCGCCAATCGGCACGTCGTCCACGCCGGCGACCGCCTGCGCACGCCGCACGTGAAGGCGCCGGCCGTCGATGGTCGTCCACGCCCCCGGCCACGGCTGGAGCGCGCGCACCTGGCGATCGATCTCGATGGCCGGGCGCGTCCAGTCGATCCAACCATCGGCCCGGGTGAACGGATGAACGAGGGTGACGCCGCCCTCGTCCTGCGGCTCGCAGGGGGTGTCTCCCGCGGCCCAGCGTACGAGCCGCGGTGGCACCACGTCGACCGCCAGGGCGGCCAGCACCGACTCGAGCTCGGGTGTCGTCTCGCGACCGGTCAGCGTGACGGGCCAGCGCTCCACGATCGGCCCGGCGTCGAGCTCGGCGGTCATGACCATGAGCGTCAGCCCTGCGATGGGGTCGCCCGCCAGGATGGTGCCGGCAACCGGCGCGGCGCCGCGGTGCCGTGGCAGAAGCGACGGATGGACGTTCAGCGGCGGCCGGCTCGCGAGGTCGAGCAGCGATTGCGGGACGAGCTGACCGTAGGCCGCCAGCAGCAGCCCGTCGGGCGTGAAGTCCGCGATGTCGGCGCGCGCCTCCTCGGCGCGCACGCGCTTCGGGGTCAGCACGCGCTGCCCATGCTCGCGGGCCCAGGCCGCGACCGGGGTCGCGCGCAACTGGAGGCGTCGGCCGGCAGGGCGGTCGGGCTGGCTGACGACGAGCAGCTCATCCGCCATCTCGGCGACGCGCGCCAGGAGCGGAACCCCGAAGGGCCCGGTGCCGAGGAAGCAGATGCGTCCGATGCGACCCACTAGATCCCGGCGGCTGCCCCTTCGCTCACCTCGTCCGCCGCCTCGCTGGCGCGAACAAGCTCATCCCCGGACTCGAGGTGGTCGATGTACATGACGCCGTTGAGATGATCAATCTCGTGCTGGAGGGCGCGGGCGAAGAGCTCCTCGCCCTTGACGCGGAACTCCCTGCCGTGGCGATCTCGCGCCTTGACCGTCACCTTCGCGTCCCGCGCGACCTCCGCCACGTAGCCAGGGATGGAGAGACACCCCTCCCAGTCGAGCTGCTCGCCGGACGACTTCACGATCTGCGGGTTCACGAGCTCGGTGATCCTGCCCTCGATCTCGATCAACGCCACCTGGAGCGGCACGCCAATCTGGTTGGCCGCCAGCCCCACGCCGGGCGCGTCGCGCATCGTCTCCAGCATGTCATCCAGGAGCCGATGCAGGCTGGCGTCGAAGGTCGAAACCTTCTTGGCGCGCTCCCGCAGGATCGGCTCTTCTGCGTTCAGAATGAGGCGGATTGCCATGGCGCTGGGCATTGTACCGATTCAGAGCAGCGACTCGGGATCGACGTCGATCGCCACTCCAGGCGGCACGCGCTCGAGGGCTCGACCTCGGGCATCGGCGTCAGATGCGCGCAGGACGACCTGGTACCGATAGCGCCCGGCGCGTCGCGCGACGTATGCCGGCAGCGGGCCGAGGACCTCGACTCCGGGCGTCGCGACCGCAGCCGCGGCCTGGCGGCCGCGCTCCTCGGCGCGTCCCCGGTCAGCGTCGCCAACGAGCAGGCGGGCCAGCACGCTGAAGGGGGGATATCCCAGCAGTCGCCGGCGCAGCAGCTCCTCGTCGGCGAAGCCGTCGACGTCGAGCATGGCCGCTGCCTTCACCGCGTAGTGCGACGGCGCGTAGCTCTGGATGACGACCCGCCCCGGCATGGGTCCGCGGCCGGCGCGCCCGGCAACCTGGGCCAGCAGTTGGAACGTCCGCTCCGCGGCGCGGTAGTCGGGCAGGTTGAGGGTCACGTCGGCAGCGATGACCGCCGCCAGCGTCACCGCCGGCAGGTCCAGCCCCTTCGCCGCCAGCTGGGTGCCGACCAGGACGTCGACGCGCCCCTCCCGAAAGTCGTCGTACACCGCCTCGAAGCCGCGCCGCGCGGCGAGGGCGTCGGAGTCCAGGCGTGCGACGCGCAGGCCGGGGAAACGTGCGCGCAGCTCCGCCTCCACCCGCTGCGTTCCGGCGCCGAAGTAGCGGATGCGCGAGCTCCCACAGCTGGGACAGCGCTCGGATGGTGCGGCGCTGCGACCGCAGTGGTGACAGCGCAGCGTGCCGCCATCGAGGTGATAGACGAACGGCAGCTCACAATCCGGGCAGCGCAGGCTCTCGCCGCAGTCGCGGCACAGGATGAAGGTCGCCGCGCCGCGGCGGTTGACGAGCAGGACGGCCTGCTGGCTCCCGCGCCGCAGATCGCCCAGGGCCTCGGCCAGCGCGGTGGAAAAGATTGACCGGTTGCCGGCGCCCAGCTCGGCACGGAGGTCGACGAGCTCGATCTGGGGCACCCCGCCGACGCGTCGCGCGACCAGCCGCGCGCGCTCGGCGTGGCCGCCGCGGACGCGGGCCATGCTGACGAGGTCCGGCGTGGCCGTCCCGAGCACGACGCGCGCACCGCCGATTGCGGCCCGACGCCGCGCCACCCAGCGTGCGTCGTATCGAGGCGTCCGGTCCGACTTGTAGCCGCCATCGTGCTCCTCGTCGAGCACGATCAGGCCGACGTCGAGCGGCGCGAACGCCGCCGTGCGGGTACCGATGACGACGCG